>CANRLN010000040.1 GCA_947631445.1 uncultured Clostridia bacterium | reverse complement strand
ATCGGGTGACGATATAGATACGCTTATTCAAAAGGTTTCTTCCAAGGGTGGAACAACCATTGCTGGACTTGAAAAACTTCGTGAAGGCAATTTAGAAAATACTGTAACAGAGTGTTGCAAGGCTTGCACCAAGAGAGCATACGAGCTTTCAAAATAAATTCGCATAAAAATTTTCCCTTTAGAATATTATATAGTAATATTATAAAATAATGCTTTTTTCGCTTTAATTACTTTCGATTTTATTTTATAAAAAATATTATTAAAATATTCTGGAGGGGAAAAATAATGCAGTATAAAAGAAAAAAAGTAAAAGATTATTCGGGTCGTTATAATCAGGCTTTTCCTGCAAGACGAAAGTTTCCGCATATTGGTGTGATTGTAGTGATGTTTCTGGTGGGGTTCTGCGTCTGGGAGTTTTTCCCGCAGGCGGTGGCTGACGCAGGAATAAAAGCAATAAATTTCAGCGGATTTGCAAATGCTTTAGTTTGTTTGGCTTTGGTATTTTCGGGATTACTTGTTCTGTTTTTACTGGGGCTTTGGAGCGTTTCTATTCCAATTACATATTTTTTTATGTGGCTTATGGGGATATTTTTTGGGATTTTGTCACATTCTATTTTAAGAACTTTGAGTTTACCCTGCTGTATCTCTTTTTTGGGACTTAGCATCTGTGCATTTTCGCTTATAATCTGTGCAAGAGAATCTATTGCTATGTCACAGCTTTTGTTTAAAATAATTTCAAGAGGAAATTTTGTGCCGAATATGCCGGATTGTACAAGGCTTTATCGAACCAAGGTTTTAATTCTGGCAAGCTTTGGAGCGGTTGGAAGTGTAATCTTTGCGATTGGAATGATGTTATAGAAAGTGAGTTGAAAACAATTGGGATTGTTTAATTATGAAAATTCTGGTAAAGGAGTAGCCAAAGGCGAAGAAAAAAAGGGGATTTTCAAATGGGCAGAGGTTTATTTTCGCCATTTTTGGAATATTACTGGGGTTAATCTTCTGCATAGTGTATTTTTTCTTCCGCTTTTGCTTGGATTATATCTTTCAACGATTATACAAAACCACACACTGAAAATTGCCGTAGTTGCAATTTGTTGTCTGGTTACTGCTGTTTTATGGGGTCCTGCAACCTGTGCATTAACCAAAATCTGCCGTAAGTATTCGCAGGAACGCCCCGTGTTTATGCTAAGCGATTTTAAGCAGTCTTTTAACGAAAGCTTTAAACAGGGCTGTATAATGGGAATTATTGATATTGTTATTGCTGCCCTTGCATTTTTCGACCTTACTGTTTATTATAATCTTGCAAAACAGAATAATATTTATTATATTGCCATTGCTCTTAGCATAAGTCTGCTTCTTTTGTTTTTTATGATGCACTTTTATATTTATCTGCTTATTTCTTCCACTAATCTTAAGCTTACACAAATTATTAAAAACAGTTTTCTGCTTGTAACTCTTGGTCTTAAATCAAGCATTATAATGCTTGTTTTGTGGATTATTATGGCTGTTCTTATGGTTGCGATTTTTCCCTATTCGCTGTTGCTGGCGTTGTTTTTTGTTTCGGGATTTCTTGCGTTTACTAATGGTTTTCTTTGTTTCCCTGTTATAAGAAAATTTGTAATTCAGCCTTATTATAAGCAAAGAGGAGAAGAAAACCCCGAATTTTCCTATCTTCGTTCGGAATATGAACCTATTTTTGAGGACAAGGGCGGAGAGGAAGAACCGGTTGTTGTGGCTAAAAAACCGAAAAAGAGTGGCAAAAAGGTTATAAAATAAGTTATTTTTTAAAATCTTTCATAGCTTTAAAAAACTGTATAATTCCTATTGTTATAACAACCATTCCAAACAGTTTTTTTAGATGATTGTTGCTTAGTCTATTTGAAAATCTGCTTGCGAGCAAAGCGGTTATAATACCTGCTATTATAGCAGGTATTATTTTTTTCCAAGGGATAAGACCTTTTTTATTGTGCAGTATGACCGATATTGTGGCGATAGGAATAAAAAAGATAAGATTTATTCCTTGTGCCTCAATTTGCGGAATACCAAGTATAAGTGTAAGATAAAGTATTAGTATCATTCCTCCGCCAAGACCCATCGAGGCGGTAAGCCCGCTTAAAAAAGAGGCAAGGATTATCTGTATCATTAGCCGCTCACCATTCTAAAGCCTGCATATACAAGCAGACAGGAAAAAATTATTTTAAGCAGTTTAACGCTTATTTTTACAAGCAGTTTTGCTCCAACAATCGCCCCGATAATTCCAAAGGGAATATATTTTAGTGCCTGCGAAAAGTCTATATTCCCCGACATTGCATAAGAAACAGCAGAAGAAATGCTTAAAAATAGGGTGGTGGCAAGACTGGAGGCATGGGATTTCACCGTTTCCAAGCCCAGACGCTGAAAGGCAGGAAGAGCAACAAGCCCTCCGCCCGAACCAAACATTCCATTTGCAGCTCCTGTAATCATTCCGACCAGTACAAATAATTTTTCTTTAGACTTAATCTTTTTGATAAAAATCCCCCCGATACATTAAATTGTAATTAATACAATTATGCGTCGGGGGGATTAAATTTATACGTTATTTATAATTTATATTAATTAGTCGATTTCGACCATAACTTTCTGTTCCTTGCGGGTTGCACCGGCTCTCATAATAGTACGGATTGCCTTTGCAATTCTTCCTTTTTTGCCGATAACTCTGCCCATATCTTCTTCTGCAACATGAAGGTGATATACAATAACGCCTTCGTCATTTGGCTCGTCAACGTCAACCGAAACTTCCGATGGGTTTTCTACCAAATCCTGTGCAATTGTGATGAGTAAATCTTTCATTTTGTGTATCCTCCGTTTAATATTTTTAATCTTTATAATTACAAGGTCGGAATGGAGATTTTAAAACCACCAAATCCGACTTATAATCTTTTTTATTTATCTGCTTATTGTGCAGATGCTTTTTTGATAAGAGCCTTAACTGTGTCGGTAGGCTGAGCACCCTTTGCAATCCAATCCTTAGCCTTTTCGCTATCAATCTTGATTACGGAAGGAGTTTTGGTTGGGTCATAGTAGCCGATTTCTTCAATGAAACGTCCATCTCTGGGGAATCTTGAATCAGCAACTACTACACGGTAAAAAGGAGCTTTCTTAGCACCCATTCTTCTGAGTCTGATTTTAACTGCCATTGTTTTCACCTCCAAAATTGGAATAATATATCAAAGCACAAGTGCCTGACTTACAAGATAATTTAAAAACTATTTTTTAGTGCCATAACGTTTAACAAAACCTGCTCTTAAACGTCGGGCATTTTTATTATGAAGCTTTCCAGTAAGACCATATTTTTTCATCATATCTTTCATTTGTTCATACTGCTTGAGCAAACGGTTGATATCCTGAACTTCCGTTCCGCTTCCCTTTGCAATTCTGCGTTTTCTTTTAGGGTTTATAATAGAGGGACGCTCACGTTCTTCGGGGGTCATCGAGGTAATAATTGCCTTGGTTTTGGTAAGAGCTTTTTCGCCAACCTCAATCTGTTCGTCCGAAACGTTCCCCAAACCCGGAATCATGCTTAAAATCGACCTCATCGAACCCATTCGGTTCATCTGTTGCATAGCCGAAAGCATATCATTAAGGTCAAAACCCTTTTCTTGAACCTTGGTTGCCATTTTAGCCGCTTCATCTTGGTCAACGGTCAAAGTAGCCTTTTCAATAAGGGTAAGTACATCGCCCATTCCCAAAATTCTTGATGCCATACGCTGTGGGTGAAATTTTTCAAATTCATCAAGCTTTTCACCCATGCCGACAAATTTAACCGGCTTACCAGTTACAGAAAGCACCGAAAGAGCCGCACCGCCACGGGTATCCGAATCAAGCTTTGTAAGAATAACACCGTCAATTCCGAGGGTTTCGTCAAAAGCTTTGGCAACATTGGTTGCATCTTGACCTGTCATAGCGTCAACAACCAACATAATTTCACTTGGTTCAGCAATCTTTTTTATATCAACAAGTTCATTCATAAGTTCTTTATCAATATGCAAACGACCTGCTGTATCAAGAACTACAAAATCAAATCCATAATCTTTAGCATATTTAAGAGCCTCTTTTACGGTTTTTTGAGGTTTTTGTTGACCTCTTTCAAAAACTTCGCAACCGACCCTGTTTCCAACAACCTTAAGCTGTTCGATAGCGGCAGGGCGGTAAATATCAAGGGCGACCAGCAAAGGACGTTTGCCCTCATGTTCTTTAAAATACTTAGCAAGCTTAGCCGAATGGGTGGTTTTACCACTTCCCTGAAGTCCGCACATCATAACAATGCAAGGTCCACTTGACGGGAAATTAATTTTGGCATTAGCATCTCCCATAAGAGAGATAAGTTCTTCGTTTACTATTTTAATAACCTGCTGTCCGGGGGTAAGGCTACTTAAAACCTCTTCGCCAACGCAACGCTCCGAAAGGGTAGCGACAAAGTCTTTTGCCACCTTATAGTTTACGTCCGCCTCAAGAAGGGCAAGCTTTACCTCACGCATGGCTGTTTTTACGTCAGATTCGGTAAGTTTACCACTGTTTTTAAGCCCTTTGAAAATATTATTTAATTTTTCGGATAAAGCTTCAAAAGCCATAAAATTCCCCTCAATTCTATATTATAAAATTATATTTTTTTATTCAACATCTTCTATTCCCAACAGGTCGTCAAGATATTCAAGAAGTGTTATAAGCTTTTCAGCAACCGGTCTTGCATATGAAATCTTTTTGCACTGTTCAAAAGCCTCAAGAGCATAAGTTTTAGCGTTTATAAGCTGTTGCCTGTGTTCTTGTTCAATCTCGGCAATGCCAATGGCTTTGTCCGCTTCGATTAAGATTTCTTCCGAACGTTTAACGCTATCTCTGACCCCTTGGCGGGTTATATTTACAATTTCAGAAATTTCGCCGAGCGAGAAATCTTGATTATAATAGTAGTCCATAATTTCCGCTTGTTTTGGCGAAAGCAAACCGCCATATATATCTAAAAGGGGGACAATATTCAAATTTTTACTCATTTATCCTTCCGCCTTTCAGATTTAATAAATTAATGTAAAGCAATATTCTTTACAAATAATATTATAACATAATTTTTATATAATGTCAAGTGATTTTCTTTATATTTGCTAACGAAATAAAATATATATATTTTCAAAATTATATATATATTTAACAAAAACGCCTTTTGCAATTGCAAAAGGCGAGAAAATATTATTTTTTGTTTTCCTCCAAAAAATCGGCAAGAGCAGCAAGAGTTTTTCCGTTAAGTTTTGTTTCCATTCCTTTTTTTCTCCATTTAACACATTCATTAAGCAAATATTCTATCTGACCATTTATCGAGCGAAAGTCGTCATCCGCCCATTTTGCCAATTCTTCATAAAGTTCATCATTTATTCTAAGAGGTATCTGCTTTTTTGCCATAGTACACCTCCAATTTAATATTTTTTAGTATTATCTTATATTTTATTTGTAATGGTTCTCTGCTTACGGCGGGGAAACATACGAATTTTTTTAGTGAATTATTTTTAACAACTTTTAGCAACTTAATACAAAGAACCACTATTTACAATAGGTGTGGCATCTTTGTTTCCGCAAAGAACCACAAGTAAATTGCTTACCATAGCAGCTTTTCTTTCCTCATCAAGCTGGCAACAGCCAGACTTTTCAAGCTTTTCAAGAGCCATTTCCACCATACCAACAGCTCCGTCAACAATCTTTTGTCTTGCATCAATAATAGCAGACGCTTGCTGACGCTGGAGCATAGCAGCGGCAATTTCGGGAGCATAAGCAAGGTGGGTAATTCTTGCCTCTACAATTTCAATGCCTGCAATTTCAACCCTTTGTTGCAAATCCTTTTCAAGAATTTCGGCAACCTCGGTTGAGGCGTTTCTAAGGCTTGGCACATTGTCTTGTTCTGAATCATAAGGGAACATTCTTGTGACATTTCTAAGAGCCGAATCCGCTTGAATGGAAACAAATTCTTTATAGTTATCCACGTCAAAAATTGCTTTTGCAGTGTCAACAACTCTCCAAATTACAACAATACCAATTTCAATTGGATTGCCCATAAGGTCATTGATTTTTTGTTTTTGATTTTTAAGAGTAACTGCCTTAAGAGAAATGCTTGGGTTGAGAGTTTCAGAATTGATGTTTGCGTTTGTGGAGTTTTCGCCAATGCTTAAAGAAATTCCGGTTGGGTCTTGTGTTGTGCTGGTTGGTCTTGCTGAAGAGCAGAAAGGATTTACAAAATATGTGCCGGGGGTTTTGATTGAGCCTACATATTTTCCAAAGAGTGTAAAAACTCTTGCTTCGTTTGGCTTTACCGTTTTAATTCCACTAAAGCAGATGCAAAGGGTGATTAAAACAAGAATTGCCAAAATTACAGTAATGCCATTAATTACTCCGCTACAATTGGAAACAATTGCAATACAGCCTGCAATATCAATAATAATTCCAATAATAAGAAGAAAAATTGCAGCAATTCCTCCGCTTGGGTTAAGGGTTAATACTTTTTCCTCGGTTGATTTTTTGCTGGTTACTTTTTCAGTTGTGTTGTTCATAAAGAACACCTCCGTATAGTGTTTCAATAGTTTCAACAAATTCATTTCTTGTTGATATGATTATGATATCATATTTATTTCGATTTGTCAATAGTTTTTCTAAATTTTTATATACTTGCACAAATAAATTCCAAAATTATAAATTCAAAGCAAGCAATTACTACAAAAACATACAAAAAACATTTATTTAAAATATAGTTAAAACTATAATGTTATATTACAAGTAATGTTTTAATTTTTAAAAAAGGAATGATTAATTTGTGTTGTTAAAAGATTATTTTTATAGAGTTAATTAAAAAAATCGTGTTTTCCATGCCGTAGTTAGAAAAATACTGCAAATAAAAAACAATGTAAACAACAATATTGTTCACTTTTTCTAAAAATTGTTGCTTGACACTTTTTAAATAATATGTTATAATGTATTTAACACCTTTGCAATTTGCATAAACAAATGGGATTTTTAGCATAATAAATATACAAAAATAACGATGATGGGTATTAATTGTCACAATAACTAAAAAAATAAAAAATGTTACTTTAAAAATTGTAATAAAAACAACGCAAAATTACTTGAATTTTTTTTTCAAATAGTGTATAATAATAATTGTGTAAAGAATGTGATATGTTTTATTATCGCAAAAAAAATTGTAAAGGAGAATATTATGCTACCTCGTTTATCTACTGTTTTGTCATCAAGTATTGACATGACTCCTGAATTTGTAGCCGCAGTTGTTGTTACGGGTCTTGTTGTTGTATTCCTTGCTCTGCTTATCCTTATATTCTTTGTTATGGGCTATGGCGGAATTTTTCAGGCTATCAACAAAAGCCGTGAAAATAAAGCAAAAGCACAGCAAAAATCAGAAGCTGAAACTACAATTTCAGTTGCTTCTACCCCTGCTCAAACTGCCAAACCTCAGATTTCTCAAGAGGTTGATGCTGAAGATGAAGTTGTTGCCGTTATCGCTGCTGCTGTTGCTCAGATTAGTGCCGAAAACGGAAAAGTTGCAGTAATTAAAAGTATTAAACCAGCTAAATCACGTCCTTCAAGACTTGCTTGGGCAAAAGCAGGACTGATTGATAATACCAGACCTTTTTAGCTGAAAATTTGAAAGGACAGTGAAACTATGATTGGACAATTTTTGCAAACCGTTTCCGACATTGCCGCCGAATCGGGATTTGCTGCTTTGTTTGCCTCCGGCGGACTTAGCAATTTGGTAATGATTTTAATTTCATTTTTGTTTATGTACTTAGCTATTGCTAAGGGCTTTGAGCCACTTCTTTTGCTCCCTATTGCATTTGGTATGATGCTTACAAATATTCCTAATGCTGGAATGTATCATTCGGATTTGTGGGTTGCTATTGAAGGAGAAGATGGCTCACACTATTATGATTATGGACGTGTGCTTAAAGAGGGCGGACTGCTTGACATACTATATTGTGGTGTAAAACTTCAGGTATATCCTCCACTTATCTTCCTTGGTATTGGTGCTATGACCGATTTCGGCCCTCTTATTGCAAATCCTAAAAGCTTTATTTTGGGTGCTGCCGCTCAAGCGGGTATCTTCCTTACCTTTATTGGTGCTGCCGCTCTTGGAATGACAGCTACAGAATGTGGCTCTATTGCTATTATTGGTGGTGCTGATGGCCCTACTGCTATTTATGTATCCTCAAAGCTTTTAAAGGCTACGGATTCTATTGATACTGGTACAATCGCCCTTGCTGCTTACACTTATATGGCTCTTGTTCCTATCATTCAGCCACCTATTATGAAAGCTCTTACAACCAAAAAAGAACGCTCGGTTGTTATGGGACAACTTCGCCCTGTTTCTAAGGTCGAAAAGATTATCTTCCCTGTTTGTGTTACACTTATCATTGGTCTTATGATTCCTTCTGCTGCTCCACTTGTTGGTATGCTTATGCTTGGAAACATTCTTAAGGAAAGTGGTTGCTGCGACCGTATCGCAAAGACAGCTCAAAACGAACTTATGAACATTATTACAATCTTCCTCGGCGTTTCTGTTGGTGCTACAACTACTGCCGACAAGATTTTAACCCTCAGCTTTGCAAAGGTTATTGTTCTTGGCGTTATTGCATTTGCTCTTGGAACAGCAGCAGGTGTTCTGTTTGGTAAAATTATGTGTGCTGCAACTCATGGAAAGGTAAATCCGCTTATCGGTTCTGCTGGTGTGTCTGCCGTTCCTATGGCTGCTCGTGTTGCACAAAAGGTTGGTCAGGAAGAAGTTCCTACAAACTATTTGCTTATGCACGCAATGGGTCCTAATGTTGCCGGCGTTATTGGTTCTGCCGTTGCCGCAGGCGTTCTGCTTAGCATCTTGCAATAATAATTATTTTAAAAAATTTTTTAGAATAGCAATATAAAAAAATCAAGTCCAGCCTAATAATTTTAAGTTGGACTTGTTTTTCTCTAAATGGAATGTAAATTTTTTCAAAACATTGTATTTGTTTTATGATAAATATCGTACAAAAAGGTTTAAATTGTATAGGAAATAAATTTATATTATATAATTATAGCAAATATTAATTTGATTGGAGTGAAGTTCATGAGGTTGTTGAATTGTAACGATATAGATAATCAATATGGATATGACGGACATCTTGGAGTTGTGCATTATGAAGGACACACTCATTTTAGAACCTGGGCTCCGCTTGCCACAGGGGTATATTTAAATTTATATCTTGACGGAGAGGGAAACAACAAGATTGAAACAATTCCTCTTGAACGTCGGGAAAATGGTGTATGGTTTGTGGAAATTATGCGTGAAATAGATGGGGATTTTTACACATATACCTATGAATATGACAACTGCCGACAGATTGAAACTATTGATATATATGCTAATGCTTGCGGAGTAAATGGCAAAAGGGGAGCGGTAGTGAAATTTGAAAGAACCAATCCAGAGGGTTGGGAGCAAAGCACAAGGGTTGACTGCCAAAAGCCTACTGATGCGGTTGTTTATGAACTTCATGTAAAGGATTTTTCGGTCAATCCAAATAGTGGTGTTCCAAAATACGATAGAGGAAAATTTTCTGCATTTTCTGTAGACGGAACTTATTTTGAGGATATTTCAACCTGTCTTGAACATTTAAAAGAACTTGGAGTTACTCATGTTCAGTTGCTTCCTATTTATGACTACTGCACAGTTGACGAATCCAAAAATGATGATAGCCAATATAATTGGGGCTATGACCCTGCAAATTATTTTTGCCTTGAGGGTTCGTATTCCTCCAATCCATATAATCCCTATGTGCGTATAAGAGAGTTTAAAGAGCTTGTTATGACCCTCCATAATAATGGTATTGGTGTTATTATGGACGTTGTGTTTAATCATACCAAAGAAACCGAACAGTCAGCTTTTGAAAAATCCTTTTCAGGGTATTATTATCGTCTTAATCCTGACGGAAATTTTTCCAATGCGTCCGGCTGTGGAAATGAAATTGCTTCGGAACACAAAATGGTAAGAAAATATATTTGCGACTGCGTTAAATTCTGGGCAACCGAATATAAGCTTGACGGATTCCGCTTTGACCTTATGGCAGTGCTTGATATTGAAACTCTTAAGCTTATAAGGCAGGAACTTGATAAAATCGACCCAAGAATTTTAATGTATGGTGAGGGTTGGACAGGCGGAATGCCTGCTCTTTCAGGTGAAAAACTGGGCTTTAAACACAATTCTTATAATTTCCCTGAAATTGGTCTTTTTAACGACACTTTCAGAGATTCAATAAAGGGTGGCACTTTTGACAGCTATTCAAGAGGATATATTGGACAAAATTTCCATGCTGTCAATTATATCAACCGTGGAATGGCGGGTTCTTGCGAACATTCCCAACTCCCAAACAACAAGGACGGTTGCTTTGCCTTTAATCCCTCTCAAACTATAAACTATTGTGAGGCTCACGATAACCATACTTTGTGGGATAAGCTTTCCATTTGTGCAAAGAATGAAAGTGAGCAAGAACGTATTGCTATGGATAAAATGGCGGGGGCAATGGTAATTCTTGCCCAAGGTGTGCCGTTTATTCATGCAGGGCAGGACTTTTTGAGAAGCAAACCAAGAATACCCAAAGAGGGCGAGCCGATTAACGAACTTACAATAGTTGACGAAAATTCTTATAATGCTCCTGTTTCCACCAATGGAATAGACTGGAGCAAAAAAGAAAAATATATAGATGTATTTAATTATTATAAGGCTTTAATAGCACTTAGAAAAAAATATCCACATTTTAGATATGCTTACCGTGACGAGGTGGAAAAGCATATCAGATTTACCAACGGTGGAGATAACAATATTGTCTGCTACACAATAATTGACACGGTGGACGAGCAGGAAACAACCCTTTTTCTGGCACTTAATCCATATAAAGAAGAAAAATATGTGCGTTTTCCAGAGGGCGGTTATATGACCGAATTGGACGAAAACGGTCAGGAAAATTCAAGTGTTTTATATGGCGGAACAAATATGCCACCGGTTAGCGTTATGGTTTATAGGAGAGTGAATTAATATGAATAATAATAATAATAATATAAATCATGCAGAAATTGCAAAGAATTTTCATGATAATAAACTTAATTGTAGTCAGTCTGTGTTTTGTGCGTTTGCGGAAGAATTTGGAGTAAGCGTTGAAACAGCTAAACTTATTGCTTCCGCATTTGGTGCAGGAATGGGCGGAATGAGGGAAACTTGTGGAACGGTGACAGGTGCTTTTATGGTGTTGGGACTTGCCTTTAAAGACCTGCCAAGACCCGAACTTTACAAAAAGGCGGTTGCTTTTTCACAAGAATTTAAAAGGCGTATAGGGTTTGATTCTATTCTTTGTAGGGATTTGCTCGGTATAACTGGAGTGGCTAAAGAAATAGGATATAAAAAGCTTCCTTGCCGTGAGCTTGTGGGTATTTCGGCTGAAATATTGGAGGAATTTTTAAATGATGATGCTTAAGGAAAAGTTAAATGTGTTTGATTTTAAAGGGGCAATTTTTGACCTTGACGGAACACTTCTTGATTCTATGAATGTTTGGTATGATGTGGATAGAGAATTTTTTTCTCGCTTTAATCTTGCTCTTACCGATGACTATTCCAAGGCTATATCCGCTCTTAATTTTGACAAGGCGGCAGAATATACAATAAATAGATATAATCTTGATTTGACGGTTGAGCAGGTTGTAAACATATGGTATGAAATGGCACAAAGAAAATATGCACTTGATGTGGTCGCTTTTGAGGGTGCAAAAGAAATTCTTGAAAGATACAAGCAAAATGGCACTAAAATCGCTCTTGCTACATCTTCGACCGAAAATTTATTTACCCCAGCCCTTAAAAGATTGGGACTTTATGATTATTTTGATGCTTTTTGCACTTCAGAAGAAATAGGCAAAAACAAAGATTTTCCCGATATTTATAAGATTACCGCACAAAAATTGGGGCTTGCTCCCAATGAATGTATAGTATATGAAGATATAGAAAAAGCAGTAAATTCTGCTAAAAAAGCAGGTTGCGTTTGTGTTGCCAAAAAAAATCCTTTGGACAGGCTGACCGATTCGGATTTTCCCAATGCCGATTTGATTATTCATAATTTCAGAGAAATTTTGTAACAGTTTATTTCATTTTGTTTTACTTAGATTGTTATAAGTTACCGAAAATTTTTGGAGGACAACCAAATGTTTTTGTATCACACTACAAAATTAAGCGAAGTCGGGATTTTTTTGCAAAAAACTATTGCTTTTTTAAAAAACTTGTGATATAATATATTACAGAACAAAGAAGTTCACACCTCGGGTGAGGTGTGGACTTCTATTTTTTTTTAGGAGGAATATGTATGAACTCAGGAAGTATTTGCTTCATCATTATCTGTTCCGGACTTGTATTTCTGATGACTCCGGCACTGGCTTTTTTCTATGGAGGACTTGTAAGACGAAAAAATGTACTTAACACAATGATGGCAACCATGATTAACTGTGGTGTTTCGGTCATTATGTGGTTTTTGGTTGGCTATTCGCTTTCGTTTGGTACAGACCATGGAACGGTTATAGGTTCGTTTGAACACATTTTTTTAAACGGCGTTTCAATTTCCGAATCCACAAGAGGACTTGAAATTCCAGATATGCTTTTCTGCGGTTTCCAGATGATGTTTGCAATTATCACACCCGCTCTTATCACCGGTTCAACCACCGGAAGAATGAGTTTTAAGGCAACAACAATTTTCCTTGCACTCTGGCAGTTGGTTGTTTACTATCCAATGGCTCACATGGTTTGGGGCGGAGGACTTCTCGAAAAAATCGGTTCGGTTGACTTTGCAGGAGGAAACGTAGTACATATTTCTGCCGGTGTTACTGGTCTTGTGCTTGCAATGCTCCTTGGTAAGAGAAAAGGCTATCAAAGTATGTCTTATGCACCCCACAACATTCCGTTCGTTCTTCTTGGTGCTGGACTTCTCTGGTTCGGTTGGTTTGGCTTTAATGCTGGTTCTGCTCTTGCAGCAAACGATGTTGCGGTTCACGCATTTATGACAACAGGTCTTTCAGCAGGTGCTGCTTTATGTTCATGGCTTTTGCTTGATGTTATTGTTTCCAAAAAGCCAACAATGGTTGGTTGTGCAACAGGTCTTGTAATCGGTCTTGTTGCTATCACCCCTGGGGCAGGATTTGTTCCTATTTGGTCAGCTCCTATTATTGGTTTCCTTGTAAGCCCTATCTGTTATTTTGGTGTAATTCTTGTAAAGAAAAAGCTTGCAATTGATGATTCACTTGACGCTTTTGGTTGTCACGGTATTGGCGGTATTTGGGGCGGTATTGCAACAGGTATCTTTGGAGTTAAAGAACTTCCTTCTGGCACAGCAACCGGTGCAAACTGGGACGGTCTTATCTTTGGCGATTATCACCTTTTTGTTGCTCAGGTTGAAAGTATACTTATCACAATTGTTATTGCGGTTGTTGGCTCGCTTATCTGTGCAGGAATTGTTAAGCTTATCACTCCGCTTCGTGTAAGCGAAATGGACGAAAAAATGGGTATGGATACAACACAACACGGTGAATATGCTTATCCATCATTCAATGGACTTGACTAAAACTAAATTTTGTGATATAATATTATTATAATATTTAGATTGTTTTAAAAAATATTTTTATTCTTTTCCTCGCCTGTGGCGGGGAAAAGATAATAATAACAACTATTGCTATAACACCTTAAAAGGGGGATAATTTTAATGAAAAAGATTGAGGCTATCGTTCGTCAGGAAAAGCTTGAGGAGGTAAAGCAGGCACTTCTTGATATTGACGTTATGGGTATTACCATTTATCAGGTTGTGGGTTGCGGACACCAGAAAGGCTCTACACACATGATTAGAGGTAGTAAAGTTGATATGCAGTTGCACCCAAAGGTTAAGTTTGAAATTGTCGTTTCTACTGACGAATGGGCAGAAAAGACAATCGAGGCTATCCGTTCGGCTTCCTGCACTGGAAATGTTGGCGATGGTAAAATTTTTGTTTATGACCTTGCCGACTGCATGAGAATACGCACGGGAGAACGTGGCATTAAAGCTATATAACAAAACTAAATCCGCAAAGCATCTGCTCTGCGGATTTTTTATCAGTCATTGTCTTTTATGTTTCTTATAACCTTTTTGTTTACATATATCATAAATGCGACCGAAACAATAAAGGCAACAATTTCGGCAAGCGGGAAAGCATACCATACATTTTCAAGTACATTTGTTTTGGCAAGCAGATAAGCAGCAGGAATAAGTATTCCAAGCTGACGGGCAATAGAAATAATCATAGAAAGAACAGCATTTCCAAGTGCTTGAAAGGTTGATGTAAACACAACGCTTATTCCTGCAAAAATAAAGCTAAGGCTTATTGTTTTAAGGGCAGGCACTCCAACTTCGGTAAGTGAACTTGCAGAAGAACCGTCCGAGAAAATATTGAGTATCTGTTCAGGAAAAATTTGCATAATGGCAAGTCCCAAAAGCATTATTGCAAAGGCATATATACAGCCAAGTTTTATTGTCTTTACCATTCGTTTGCGTTTCATTGCTCCATAGTTATAGCTTATAATAGGCACCATGCCATTATTCAAACCGAACACAGGCATATATACAATGCTTTGAATTTTGAAATAAACACCAAACACGGCTTGAGCAGTATCCCCGAACGGAAGAAGTATTCTATTTATACAAAAGGTCATAACACTGCCTATTGCCTGAACGATTATAGAAGGTATTCCGATTGCATATACTTTTCCGATTATTTCGGCATTTGGTTTAAAGCCTTTAAGAGAAAGCTGAATTTCCTTGTTCATTTTTACATTCATGATAAGTCCGACAGTCGCTCCGACAATCTGCCCTATAACAGTGGCAACGCCCGCTCCCGAAACCCCAAGTTTTGGGAAAAATCCAAGACCGAAGATAAAGCAGGGGTCAAGAACAATATTCACAATTGCTCCTATTGCCTGCGTTATCATTGTATATATAGTTTTGCCGGTTGACATAAGCAGTCGGTCGGACATAACCTGAAGAAAAAGTCCAATGGAACAGATACAACATATTTTTAAATAGTCCGAGCCAGCGTTTACAACCGTAATGTTTTCGGTTTGGAGCAACATAAAATTTTCTGTGAAAAGCAGTCCAACAATCACAAACACAAACATACTCACAACCGCAAGAAATATGCCGTTGTTTGCAACCAGTTTCACATTTTTCATGTTCTTTTCGCCAAGGCTTTTGGAGAGCAGAGCATTAACGCCCACTCCCGTGCCGACCGCAACCGCAATCATAAGACTTTGCAGAGGAAAGGCAAGTGAAACAGCGGAAAGAGCCTCTTTGGAAGAAATAACATCACTTTGTATTTGCGATACAAAATAGCTATCTACAATATTGTAAAAAGCCATTACAAGCATTGATATAACCATCGGAAGCGACATTGACAAAAGCAGTTTGTTTACGGGCATTGTACCCATTTTGTTTTCTTTTTCCATCTTTTTTCTCCTTTTTTTATTTATAAAATTTAACATAGCGTAAATTTTATTATAACATAAGTAAAAAATTTTTTCAATATGCTAAAATTACAATCTTTTCGACAATTTTTGATATATTTTTGTGAATTTTTATTTTTTAAAAATATAGGTAAAATTTTTGTGAAAACTATTGCTTTTTTTGTTAAAATGTGATATAATAAAATTTAGGTAAAACCTACACCAAAAATAAAATATAACGGAGGGATTTATTTATGAGAATCGGTATTTTGACAAGTGGCGGGGATTGCCCCGGTCTTAATGCAACAATAAGAGGCGTTGCAAAGGCTTGCTATCAACAGTTTGGAGATGATGTTGAGATTGTTGGCATTAATAATGGTTATGCAGGTCTTATTGAAAACAGTTGCAAAGAAATGAAACAGTCGGATTTTTCTGGAATACTCACACAGGGCGGAACTATCCTTGGAACAAAGCGTACCCCTTACAAAATGA
>CANRLN010000039.1 GCA_947631445.1 uncultured Clostridia bacterium | reverse complement strand
CCTCCGCTTAGGTGGAGGGTGTACTTTTTATTATATTCAAATTTGCACAAAAAAAGAACCGCCTTGAAATTAATATTTCAAGGCGGTTTTGTTATTATCTTTTTAATTTTGAGAGCCACGCATAGGCAACATCAAGTGCATCATAAAGATTGGTTCTTTCAACTGAATTTTTAAAGATTTCCGCAGGCGGAAGTGAATTATCAGTCATCATCTTTTTCACAATAACTTTGGTTGCGATTGGGTGGTTTTCAATTTCTTCTGTTTTTTTTACCTGCATATAAACCACATATTCCTCGCTTGCGTCGCCATAGTAAATATCCTTTCCCTTTCTTACCAGCGGAAACCCCTTGTAAGTTAAAAATTCTGCCATAAAAATACCTCCTAATTTTAATTCTATATATATTATAACATATTATTTTCATAATGTCAATGCTAATAGGTAGAAATAATATTTTTATTTTTTTCAGCCGCATCAATATTTTCAATAAAGCGTTCAACCCAAGCCGAACAAACAATATAAGAGGTTTTGGAATTAAGCTTTACTGCAAAACGGCGGTCGGTTTGTTTGAAAAATTCTATTTTGTCTGTTTTGTCTTTAGCTTTTATTGTAACAGTAAGATATGATTGGTTTGAATTAGGCTTGTCAAAATAAATTTCATCTGTGGGGCAGGAGATAAGATATTGATAAAAATCTTTAAAATTTTCTACATCCAATTTGTTGTTTTCAAACCAAACAGAATTAAGAGTTTGTGCGTTGTGGTCGCCCTCAAGTGTAAAATCCACACCTATTCCCTCATTGGGGCAATCAATGCTGATTTCCGAAACGTCATAGATAAAATTCCATGTCATAAGACCAATAAGCAGTTCGTTCGGTTGAAATGTAGCCCATTTAAGTTTGTTTGAATCGATTTTATATATACAGTTTTTGCCGTCTACACCACTAAATGTGCAAAAATAACCGTCCTGTTCACTGTTTCCGATGTTTAAAGTATATTCTTTTCCGTCGGCTATAAATTTAGTTATACAAAAAGGCTTGTCAAGACCGTATTTTTTCAAATCCTGTTTGCTTGGATTTACAGCAACTGCTGAATCAGCTG
Organism: uncultured Clostridia bacterium; assembly: GCA_947631445.1. Classification (GTDB taxonomy): domain Bacteria; phylum Bacillota; class Clostridia; order Oscillospirales; family Ruminococcaceae; genus CANRLN01. The sequence continues at coordinate 15,283 of CANRLN010000039.1, read as the reverse complement.
TAAGCCCCCAAAATCCGTGGGTGACATCGGTCGAAACCGCAGGGTTTAAATAGGCAAAAATAGGCTGAGTCATAACCTGTGCGGAAATCATGCCGTTATCCTCGCCCTGTTCTGGGTCGTTCTCAAATTCACATTCAAAGTCCCAATCGTTTCTTTTAACAGTAAGGCTATCAAAAGAATAATCATCTTGGTTATCAGGAGCGGAGAGGAGGGTTAAATCTACAAATGAAAGATAATTGCCCATAAAAATTTTTATCAAATCTTCCTCAATAAGATACACATTGTTTTCCGAAAGCAGATAATAATGACCCGCTTCGGGCGAAAGACTTCCAACAAGAAATGTTATTGTAGTTTTGTCTTGTAGCGTTATATTTACAGTTGCATTGGGATTTTCAAAACCATATTTTATCAGATTGTCCGGTTTTTCTTCAACCAGTTCTTCCATGTTGATTTTGCAGGCAGTGTTCAAAAGCCTATCCAATGAGCTTGTTGAAATTTCCTCAAGTTCTTTTATGTAGGGTTGGTCGGAGTTATCTCTGAGCATGGTAAACCCTCCGTTTGGATTTTCAACGATTATCTGTGAGATGTTTTTTTGTTCTGTGGATATTGCTGAAAAATTTTCTTGTAAGTCGGTAGTGACGCTATCCACACCACTACTTAAATTATATGAAGTTTTAGGGGAGCTTTTTATAATTGCAAGCGTTCCGCCGAGTAGAGCAAGAGCAGTCGCACCAATAATAATTTCTTTAATTTTACTATTCATCGCAAGCCCCTTTCTACAGATTTTTTCGCTTAATCCACACTATAATTCCCACTGTAAGCACAATTGCCGGCAGTGCATATTGAAACGTTATCTGAAGTATGCGATATTGTGTTTTGGTTATTTTAAATTTGTCAGCCGAAATTACCTTGCTGTCTATTGTTACAATTTCACTGCTTCCAGCAAGCGAATTTATAACCGCCATCAGATATTTCTGATTGTTAAACTGTGTGGCATTAAAAATTTCATCTGCAAGCATATTTGCCGAACCAAGCAACAAAATATTGGAATAAACTGGCTGATTTTGCTCATCCGTCCGATTTTTAGAAGCAACCACAATTACGTTTTTTTCACCCTCGTTCAGCTTGGTTTTGTCGGGATATTTTATAGTGTAAGCTTTTTCACTTGTTTTGGCAAGCACCTGTGGCGTATTTTGAGAGTTTTTTAAAACAATAGGTCGACTGTCTGGGGCATAAAGCTTGATTTTATCCTTGTCAAGTGAAATACTTGACAGATACTCATCGCTTGAAATGCCAACCCCTATAAAATCGGGGTAGGTAAAATAATTATCAGAATTTCCCTCACAGATAGTTTCGTTTGGAATTTCAACTCCATATTCCTGCAAAAATTCATTGATATTAGGTGTTTCGGGTTGAGAAACACTTGCACAATAAATTAAATTTTTGCCCAGTTCACCTCCATTTAGAAGAAAATCCGCAACCTTTTTTATTTCTGCCGAGGTATAGTCGACTGTTGGAGCAAGTATAACTGCAACGTCCGTATCTTCAGGAATTTCTTGTTTGGTTATATCAATTTCTTGGGTTTCGTAGCCGTTGATTTTAAGGGTGTTTTTAAAATTTTCAAAGGTAACCCTGCTTTCTTCGGCTCTGCCGGTTAGTAAAGCAATATGCTTTACAACAGGATTTACCACCGTTGAAACGGCAGAAGTAAGGGCATTTTCAGCATTTGAGGCACTTATAATAGTGTCACCATAATATTGAACAAGCTGGTTAATATTTATATTTGTGGCTGTAAGATATTGTTCTATCGACATTCCATAATAAGAAGAAATGTAATTTTGAAAGTCCTCGGAAAACTCAAACAGGTCGAAAAGCGAAATAACCCTTACACGCTTATGGGTTTTTCCGTCCTCACCTTTGGGATTTGATTCGATTATAATCTGATTTTCCGCAAGATTTTCCTGCTGATATTGAGAAAGAACGTCCGGATTGGAAATATAGTCAATAAATCTGTATGAAATATGTGAATTATACTTTGCATATTTTTTGATAAGTTCGGCAGTCTGGGCGGTGTAGTCGGAGATTGCACAAAATTCATTTTCCTTGGCAAGCACGGTTATAATTACATCATCATCTATTTTTTTTAAAAAATCTTTAGTTTTGTTTGAAAGCGAATATACAGATTTTTGGGTTGCGTCAATTGTGGTCGGAAAACGTTCGGAAAGTTCGGTTGCTATAACATTCACAACCACCACAATTACTATAAAAATAATTGTCAAAACAAGTGCAAGGGTAGAATGTTTTAGCTTTTTGACAGCTCCATTTTTTTTCATAATTACCTCCGAATGTTAGTTCCATCTTCTTGATTCCAGCACTCTAATTGTCAAAAACAACGACACAGCGACAACCGAAACAAAAAAGATTATGTTTGAAAAATCAAAAAGTCCATTGGAAAACGCATAATAGCGATTAAGAAAAGAAAGTTTTTGCAATAAATTACTGATAAAGTCAATGGGAATTATGGTTGCAATTGCTGAAAGCAGATAGAAAAATGTCATAACGACAAAGCTTGTCACCGCACTAACCATTTGACTTTGTGTAAGACAGGAGCAAAGCAGACCGATTGAAATATAACCAGCTCCAAGCAGTTCCAGACCAACAAAATTTGAAAGAATAAGCGTCCAGTCGGGTTTGGCAAATGCAGAAATTACAATCGCATAAATCACAAAAACAGCTGCCGCAAGGCTGAACACCAAAAAGGCAGCAAGGAATTTTCCAACAACAATTCCGCCAAGCGAAACGGGGGCGGTTAATAAACATTGGTCGGTTTTTTGTGCTTTTTCCTGCGAAAATGTTTTCATGGTAAGCAGTGGGATAAGTATAAGACACAGCAGTATCATAACCTGAAAGGTTGTCCTAAGGTCTGCCACCCCCATTGAAAGCGAATTTATATTGAAAAAAAGTGCCGAAAAGGCATAAAAAGCCGCAAGGAAAATATATCCTATTGGCGAAATAAAATAGGAAAGCAGTTCACGTCTGAATATAGCCGACATTATTTTTCACCTCCGACATCTTCTCCAGCGGTTAATTTTAAGAATACGTCTTCAAGAGTAAGTTTGTTGGTTTTCATCTCAAGTATAAGCCAATTGTTTTTTAGTGAAAGTTCGGCTATTTTTCTGCAAAGTAAATCACTTGACACTGATTTTATGCGATATTCTTGTATATTTCCGCTTTTGGTGCATTTTATTTCTTGAATTTCTTTTAGTTTGGATATAGCCTTTTCGGCATCTCCTTCAATCTGTAAAGTTATTTCCTTTATAGCAATATTCCCCGAAAGATTAGCTTCAGTATCGTCCGCAACAATTTTTCCTTTGTTGATTATGACAATTCGGTCGCACACCGCTTGTACTTCTGGGAGAATATGACTGGAAATAATCACCGTGTGTTTTTTCCCGAGCTTTTTTATAAGATTTCTAATTTCAATAATCTGATTGGGGTCAAGTCCAACGGTTGGCTCGTCCAAAATAAGTATGGGGGGATTGCTAACAAGTGCTTGCGAAAGTCCTACACGCTGTTTATATCCTTTGGAAAGATTTGCTATTTTACGCTTGTACACATCTTCAATTCCTACAATTTTACAAATATCCTTAAGATGCGAATTTCTTGGGAGTTTGCATTTTTTTAAATCATAGATAAAATTAAGATATTCCTTAACGGTCATTTCCGGATAAAGCGGAGGAATTTCTGGCAGATAGCCAATTTGAGATTTTGCTTTTATCGGGTCGTTAAGTATATCCGTGCCGTTTATTTCGGCTTTTCCGCTTGTACAAGAGATATAGCCGGTTAAAATATTCATGGTAGTGGATTTTCCCGCACCGTTTGTTCCCAAAAATCCCAGTATTTCACCATCGCCCACCTCAAAGGAAATATTGTCAACAGCAGTAAAAGAACCGTATTTTTTTATAAGATTTTCAACCTTAATCATTTTTTCCCTCCTAACTCTATCATTATATTATTTTGCCGTGAAAATTTAGTGTATATTAAAAAAAATTTTTCTAAAAAGTTATAGAAAGCTTTTTTTGACAAAATCCACATCATTTTGAATAGCATTACAAAGTTCTTCGGTTGAGTGGAATTTTTTTTCACCACGAATAAAACCGCAAAGGGAAACCTTAGCAGTTTTGCCATATACGTTATTATTAAAATCAATAATGTGAGTTTCGGCAAGCGGAAGTAAATTGTTGGCAATGGTTGGCTTTACTCCAACATTGGTAATTCCTCTATATTCTATGCCGTCAATCTCAACCAACGACGAATAGACGCCGTATTTAGGAATAAATTTATCTTCGGGAATTTCAAGGTTTATGGTAGGGAAATTAAATTTTCGTCCGTTCTGAAATCCGTGGACAATTTCCCCCTCAAAATAATATTTATATCCAAGCATTTGGTTAGCCGTTTCAACCTTGCCTTCAAAAAGCAACACTTTTATATCGCTTGACGAAATTTTAATGCCATTAAATTCCGAAAAATCTACCGTATGCACTTCAATTTTCGCCTCTTGACAAAGTTTTTTAAGGTCGCTAACGCTACTTGTTCCGCCCTTGCCGAATGTAAAATCACTTCCGCATACAACCGCCCTCGCATTAAGTTTGCCGAGCAGAATTTTTGTTATAAATTCTTCGGCAGAAAAATTCTGTAGAAAGCTGAAAGCAGGGGCATAAATAAAATCAATTCCCAACTCAGAAAATCTGTTAAAGCGCTGCTTTTCACCAAGCAGATTTTTGGTGGAAACATGGCGTTTCTGCTTTGAAATTTCGTTTCCGCTGAAGGTAAACACGGCTGAATTTCCTATTTCGTTTTCAGTGCGGGAAAGTTCAACCGCTTTGGATATAACTTTTTTATGACCTATATGCACCCCGTCAAACATACCCATTGCAACGGCAGTTTTAGGGATTATTCTAATTTCATTTGTAATATCAATCAATCAAATCGCCCTTTAGTTAAAATTTTTATATATAGTCATCTGATTATTTTCAACGTCCGCTTTTGAAAGCCCCAAAAACATGCCTTCACAGTCATAAACGCAGTAAAGTTCATCTTGTTTTGGATTAATGCCCATCTGGTCGGGTCTTAGGCGAACACCATTTTTATAAAGTTTTGTATGGTGCGGATTTAAATCAACCTTTGGAAAAGATTTAAAAATATCTTCAAGTGGTTTAAGAATTTGCTTTATCTGCCCTTGCCCCGCAAACTCTTTAATCTGTTCAAGAGTATACGCTTCGGATATATCAAAGCCGTTTGAGCTTGTTCTTTCAAGAGCCGTCATAACCGCAAATGTTTTTAAATCTGCTCCAAAATCGTCAATTATTGTTCTTATGTATGTTCCCTTTGAACAGGTAATTTCAATACAGCCCGTTCCTTTTTGCGGGTCAAAATTTAGCAGTTCAAGGCGAGAAACAAAGGCTTTACGCTTTTCCCTTTCCACTTCAATTCCCTGTCTTGCCAGTTGATAAAGGCGTTTTCCGCAAACGCTTACCGCTGAATACATCGGGGGAATTTGGTATATTTCCCCTTTGTATTTTTGCAATATATTTTCCAATTCCTGTACTGAAATGCTGAATTTTTCGCATTTATCTGTAATCTTTCCGGTTATATCAAGGGTATCAGTACGCAAACCAAGCTTAAATTCTGCTTTATAAGATTTAACGTTTTCCGGCATAATATCGCTAGCTTTTGTTGCTACTCCGACCAGAACCGGCAGAACACCCGTTGCCATTGGGTCGAGTGTTCCCGTATGTCCCAGTCGCTTAATATGCAGTATACCCCTTAATTTAGCTATAACATCAAATGAAGTAAACCCCGCAGGTTTATTTACTACCAATATTCCACAGGGTATTTCAGTTTTTTTATTATTCATATATTAACAACAACCTCTTTTGCAGCTTTCAGTATTTTTTGTTTAATATCATCAAGTTCTCCGGAAATTTCGCAACCGGCAGCACGTATATGACCGCCACCGCCAAATTTTGCACAAAATTCAGAAGCGTTTACCTCTTCGGTGGTTCTAACAGAAATTTTATAAACTCCCTTTTTACGTTCACGCATTGTAATTCCAATTTGAACCTCCTCCACCTGAAGTGCAAGTGATGCCAATCCGTCAAATTCGGATTGTTCTAGACCGCTTTGCAAAATGGTTTCCTGTGTAAGTATCATAATAGAGCATCTGTCGTCAAAATAGTATTCCATTTTGTTCATTGCTCTTTCCTCAATTTTAATTCTTGCTTTTGTCTTTACGTCAAACATCTTGCGGTTGATTTTTGCAAAGTCTATATTAAAAGTCATAAGTGTGGCACAAGCCATATGTGCTTGAGGGGTAGTATTTTCAAACTTAAAGCAACCTGTATCGGTGGCAATGCCCGTATAAAGGCACATTGCAATCTGGTCATCTATAAGAACAGGAAGATGCGAAAAAAGTTCAAACAATATAAGACAAGCCGCCGATGCCTTAGCGTCAACATAGGTGTTCTTTGCAAAATTAGTGTTGGAAATATGGTGGTCGATGCAAAGGTCGATTTTGTCTGCATATTCTGCAAGCCTTGAACCAAGCAGTTGGGTATCTGCAACGTCCACAGCAATAACCGTTTGTTCTTCAAACGACTGAACATAATAATCGTTGTAAAGAAAACTATATCTTACAGGGAAGTTGTCATTGTTGATAACATTTGCATTTTTCCCCATAAGCCTCAGACATCTGCAAAGTGCAAAACCGCAGCCTAAAGTGTCGCCGTCGGGGTTTTTATGGGTAAGTATAGTCACATTGTCGCAATTTTCAATAAATTGCTTAAGTTCGTCCATTCTCATGATAATGCCCTCCATTTTAAAATATCAAAATCAATTTTTTAGCAAGAGTTAATATATTTTCAAATTGTTTAATTGCAATAAATATCTTTGTTTTCCCCGCCTATGGCGGGGAAAACAATTAATAAAAACTATTTTTTTACAGTAGCATACTATAAAATTATAAAGCTATAAAAATTGAATTTTGTGAATTTAGAGTAATATATTAATCATCATCATTCTCATCATTTTCCTGGCTCTCTTCTGGGAGAACCTCTCTTAAAATTTTGCTTATTTTAGCTGAATATTCAACCGAATCATCGGCAATAAATTTCAGTTCGGGACTTTTTCTCAGTCCCAAAACATTTGAAATTTCTCTTTTTAAATAACCAGTGGCACTGGTAAGTCCAGCAACAGCCGACTTAGCGTGTTCCATGCCGTTTAGGCTGGAAACATAAATTCTGCAGAACGAACCGTCCCTTGCAATTTCGCAACGAACAATGGTAAGCATCATTGCATCGCCAATTCTTGGGTCTTTGAGTTCACGCATTTTGGCGTTGACAATTCGTTTGATATCCTGTGCAATTCTATCTTGTTTGTGTGAAGCCATTAATCTCTATATTCCTCCATAATAAATGCCTCAAAGATATCTCCCTCTTTAATATCTGTAAACTTTTCAAGGGTGATACCACATTCAAAGTTTGAGGCAACCTCTTTAACATCATCTTTAAATCTCTTAAGGGATTTCATCTTGTCTTCGGCAATTACAATTCCGTCACGAACAACTCTTATCTGGTCGTTTCTGCCAACCTTGCCCGAAAGAACGTAAGCACCTGCAACCGCACCTACATTGCTAATCTTATAAACCTGTCTAACCTCAATTCTTGCAGTTTCAACCTCACGGAATTTAGGAGCAAGCATACCTTTCATAGCATCGGTGATTTCTTCGATTGCGTCATAGATAATACGATACATTCTCATATCTACCTTATCACGTTCTGCATTTGCCTTTGCAACAGGGTCGGGGCGAACGTTAAAGCCAACAATAATAGCATTTGACGCATTAGCAAGCATAACATCACTTTCAGAAATAGCACCAACACCACCATGGATAACCTTAACTCTTACTTCGTCATTTGAGATTTTTTCAAGGCTTTGTTTTACAGCCTCAACAGAACCCTGAACGTCCGCTTTGACAATAATGGGCAATTCTTTCATTTCGCCCTCTTTAATCTGGCTGAAAAGATTGTCAAGAGTTACCTTGGTTGCATGGCTGAATTTTTCTTCCTTTTCCTTATGCTTACGTTGTTCAACAAGTTCACGGGCAAGTTTTTCGTCCGAAACCACATTGAAAGTATCTCCCGCAGCAGGAACGCTTGCAAGACCGGTAATTTCAACAGGGCAGGACGGACCAGCGGTTTTAACAGCATTTCCCTTGTCGTTTGTCATTGTTCTAACATGACCTACTGAAGTTCCTGCAATGATAATATCTCCTGTGTGAAGAGTACCCTCGCTTACAAGAACGGTTGCGGTTGAACCCTTGCCCTTGTCAAGTCTTGCTTCGATAACAGTACCCTTAGCAGGCTTGTTTGGATTTGCCTTAAGCTCCATAACTTCGGAAACCAAAAGAATATTTTCAAGCAGTTCATCAATTCCCTCTCCGGTTTTTGCCGAAACGGGAACAGCAATGACATCTCCGCCCCAATCTTCAACAACAAGCTCATGTTCGGTAAGTTGTTGCTTGATTTTATCAGGATTTGCTCCCTCTTTGTCCATCTTGTTTATAGCGACAATAACCTGAACGCCTGCTGCCTTTGCGTGGCTTATTGATTCAATAGTTTGTGGCATAATTCCGTCATCAGCCGCAACAACCAAAACTGCAATATCTGTGACATCTGCACCTCTTGCTCTCATTGCTGTGAAAGCCTCATGTCCGGGGGTGTCAAGAAATGTGATGTTCTTATCGTTATACTTAACCTGATAAGCACCAATATGCTGTGTGATACCGCCTGCTTCTCCCTCTGCAATATTTGCATGTCTTATTCTGTCAAGAATAGAGGTTTTGCCGTGGTCAACGTGACCCATAACAACAACAACTGGACTACGCTCCTCAAGAGATGCTGGGTCGTCCTTCTCGTCAACAATAAGTCTTTCTTCAATAGTAACAATAACTTCATGTTCAACCTTTGCACCAAGTTCGTCAGCAACAAGTGCGGCGGTGTCAAAGTCTACAACATCAGATGCAGAGTGCATTTCTCCCATAAGCATAAATTTTTTTACAACCTCGGCAACATTGAGTTTAAGACGGGAGGCAAGTTCACTAACCGAAATTTCATCAGGAATAAGAACCTTAAGTTGTTGTTTTCTTGCTCTTTCCAATTCAAGACGCTGTTGGATTGTCTTTTCGCTGTCAGCTTCTTTCTTGTGTGAGAACTGCTGTTTTTTGTGCTGTTGGGATTTCTGTTTAATCTTTTGTTTTTTTGCAAGATTATCCTTGCCTTTGCCCTGTTTATTGTCAGCAAGGGTATCGTATTTTTCGTTATATTTATCCAGTTCGATATAGCTTCCTCTTGTGTCAACAGTGTGATGCTTGGGCTTTTGGCTTTGGAGTGTATCGTCAGAAGAAATGGTATAACCGCTTGTGCTGTCACCGTCAGAAATTCCTGTAAGGGTCTTGCGATTGGAATTGTTTTCCTTTTTCTTTTCAGCTTTTTCGACCGGTTTTGAGGGTTTCTTGTTTACTACGTTAGAAACGTTAAAACGTTCGATTTTTGCTTTAGCGGTTCTTTCAGCTTTTTCGGCAGCCTTTTTGTCTTCTGGGTGGAGATATTCGTTAAAGTCTGCGACTTGGTTTTTCTGTGTAAAAAACTCAAAAACAAGGTTTACTTCATCCTTGGTGAGGGAAGAACCCGAACGCTTTTGTATATTAAATTCGCTCAAGGCTTCTATAATGTCGTTGTTGGTGATGTTTAAGTCTTTAGCAAGGTCTGAAAGTCTGTAATTATTATTTTTTGTTGTAGCCATTTAATAACCTCCATTGATAAAATTTATAGCTGTGAATCGGAAGATAACTTTTTTGCAATAGACTTTGCAAATCCATCGTCGCAAACGGTTAAAATTCCGACAGGTTTTCTTAAAATAAATGCGATTTCGTTCATGGTCATGTCGGCGGAGAACAAATCGACCTTGTTTGATTTGCAGATAAATCCAACTTCTTTAAGAGATTTTTCGGATAAATCTTTTGCGGTAAGAACAAGTTTTGCTGTTTTATTTTTGCAACTTGCCTTAAGCATATCCATTCCCATTTCAAGCTTTCCTGCTTTTTTGCATATGGTAAGTGTGCCGGCAATATTATTGTTCAAGCAGTTCACGCTCCATTTCTTCAAAAATGCTGTCCTCTATTTTGCAGGAAAAGTTTTTTTCAAACCGACGGTTTTTTCTTGCAAGATTAAAGCACTCTGCATTATTGCAAATATATGCACCTCTCCCGGCTTTTTTGCCCAACCTGTCAAGAGAAATTTCACCCTCTTTGTTTTTTACCACACGGATTAAATCCTTTTTGGGTTTCATCTCTCCACAGCCGAGGCACATTCTTTGCGGAATTTTCTTTTGTTTCATAAAATTCCCCCAATTAAATTATTCTGCTGTTTCTTCTGCTGTGGGCTGTGGTGTTTCTGTCGCATTTTTTTCTTCAACTTTCTGTTCAACTGGTGGGTGAATGTCAATCTGCTTGTATCCTGTAAGTTTTGCAGCAAGCTTTGCATTAATGCCCTTGTTGCCAATTGCCAATGAGGTTTGGTTGGCAGGAATAGTAACACTTGCCATTTTTTTGATTTTTCCGTCCTCGTCTGGTTCGCTGGTAAGTTCAACCTTTAACACTTCAGCAGGTTTAAGGGCATTTGCAATAAATTGTGCCTCATCTGAGCTATATTCAATAATATCAATCTGTTCTTTGCCAATTTCTTTAAGAACCGCTTGTATTCTTGTTTTGTCCTGACCAATGCAAGTACCAATAGGGTCTATTCCCTCAACATGGGACATTACGGCAACCTTGCTTCTTATTCCAGCTTCACGGGATATGGACATTATTTCAACTGAACCATCTGCAATCTCGGGAATTTCAAGTTCCAAAAGACGTTTGATAAGGTCTTTGTGGGTACGGGAAATTTTAAGCTGAGGTTTGCCGTTCGGATTTACCGTGTCTTTTATAAAAATCTTAATCTTGTCACCAAGTTTAAGGTCGTCATCAGGGAGCTGTTCTTTTCTGGGAAGATATGCTTGATACTCGCCAAAGGATACAACTGCGTTAAGACTTGGTTCAATTTTTTCAACCGTTGCAGTAACACATTCATCTTTATGTTTTTCAAAGCTTTGTGCAAGCTTGTTGTTAAGAATAGCCTTTATATCGCTTTGAATAAGCTGTCTTGTTTTGTTTGCAACAACACGTTTTATCTTAGAAGGGTCCATCTTGACATCAATTTTATCATCAACAACGGCATCGGGATTTATTTTTTTTGCCTCGTCAATATATATTTCATTGTCTGGGTCATATGGTTCGGGGTCGTAGTCCACAACGTCCTTGATAATGTTAATATCAAAAATTCCCTTGTCGGGGTTAATATCAACACGAATTTGATTATATCTTGAATATTCACGGTTTTTGTCGGATTCCTTGATAGCCTTTTCCATATTGGTTTTGATTATGTCAATAAGGACATCAAGTTCAATTCCATTTTCACCTGCAAGAGTTTCAAGCTCTCGAAAAAAAGCCATTGTTCCTGTCTGATTATTTTCTTTCTTGTTTGTTTTTTTAGCCATTTTAGCAAATTCCTCCTGAAAATATTTTGTTAAAATAAATCTTCATCATCATAAAGCTTTACAAAAGCCACCTCTTTAAAATCAAATATAATTTGTGTAGCCTCTCCGTTTTCATTCTCGCCAGTTTGACAGACGATTTGTTTTTCCTTTTCGTCATAGTCGGTAAGGGTGCAGATAAATTCATTCTGACCATCGTAAGGACGGATAAGGCGAACCCTTATCGGATAGCCAATAAACTTTTGAAAATGCTCGGGTTTTCTTAGCTGTCTTGCGATTCCGGGACTGGAACATTCAAATATATACTGTTCTGGAACAGGGTCTTTTTCGTCCAATATTTTGTTAAAAGGCTGGGCGAAAGCTTCGCAGTCGTCAATATTAATGCCATCGTCCTTGTCGATAAAGACACGCAGATACCACAAAGAGCCTTCCTTTTCAAACCTTACGTCCCAAAGGTCAAGCCCAAGTTTTTCACAGAGTGGCTTTGCAAGCTGTGTGATAATTTCAACTGTGTTGTTTTTTTTAGATTTAGCCATCAAATATCCTCCAAAAAATAAAAATACAGCAATATTATGCAAATAGCAAATAGAAAGACCGAGAATGTCAAGCTCCTCGGTCCGTGCTGTTTATCATAATAATATTATACCATATTTCACTTTAAATTTCAAGAGATAAGCAAAAAAAAATACAATTTTTGTAGATATGCACAAATTAATCTTCTTCCTCTTGTGCAGTTTGTATGCCGGAATATCTTTTTTTAGTTCCCTCTGCAAAATCAACAGGCAATGTAAAAAGAATACCCGTGTTAGGCTCGTTAAGGTCACCGACCGTTCGATAAACCACCTTGCGTACAATATCAAGCTGTTCGTCTTGTATTACCGAAAGTATAGTGTGGTTGTCATAATCATTGTTGGCAAAAAGTGCTTTGAACGAAGCACTTATAATGCTACTTTCCATTTTGGAAAGGGTCATTGCCATTCCGGAGGAGTCTATAACGGTTGCTCCCTTTATTCCAGCCACCGAAAGTCCCTCAAGAAGGTTTTCCAGTGCATCAATCCTGCTTAAAATCAAGACCATAAGTTTCATTTTTATTGCTCCTTTTATTGCTATTTTCCCTTACATATGGGAAATTTATGTTTTTTAGTCGTTGTTCTCTTTGAAAGCTATACGCATTGTTGGGGGAAAATCTGAGCTTATTTCAAAATGTTTATCGTCCGTCCATGTTCCGGTCGGCGACATACTTGTTGCGGGTGCATTGGTCTCCTGCAAGGTTTTGATTATAACTTTTTTAATTTCATGGAATGTTGTTTTGGAAAGATTGGTTTCTCCGCTTTCCTTAAAGGTGGAAAAAATTTCGTCAAGATTAGAAATTGTGCTTTTATCCTGTGCATAGGCGTTATTAATAAGCTGGGTTATAAAGGTGGAAGCAGCCTTTACATTTCCCGATGGTCCTTCGGAAAATACAGGTTTATTCATAATAAGGCGGATATTTTTTCCTTCAAGGGCAACTCCGACACCTCTTTCAAGCGAAACGGAATCGTTGTCGTCCTCGCCAAGATAATATAAATCCTCTCCGGGGGTGTAAAGTATTCCGCGACAGAGGTTTGCAATGTCATCAAAAGCCGAATCGGTTATGGTCATATAGTAGTCAATTTTTATTCCGAAACTTTGCTCTATTGTCTTTTTAAGATAGGTTATACCTCTTGAATTGTAATGGTTTTCAAGAGTGTCGGTTACAGAATTATATTCTGCAACCACATATTTTGAAAGCGGGACGACTATAATTTCGTTGTTTGCAGGAATAAATCTTACCAGCACCGAATTGTTAAGGTTATCGTCCTTGTCGGGATTTACAAACAGTGTAGTGGTATTTTTGTTGTAAATAGAGTTTTCATCATCGTTTTCCGAGCTGCCAATGCCTTTGATAAGACCGTATCGGTCAATAAGATAATACCCGCCTGCTCCAAAAACGCAGATAAAGAAAAGCAGGGTTACAAAGTAAACAAGGGCAACGTATGCCTGGGATTGTTTTTTCTTTTTCTTTGCTGTTTTAGCCATTTCAAATGTTCCTTTCATTAAATTGTCAAATACACAATTTTTCTTTTGGCAAAAGCCATGTATATTTTATTATAACATATTTTTTCCGTTTTTTCAATAGCTTTAAAAAAATTTTTATGCCTTTGAATTGGTTTTTCAGAATGGTTTAAAATTGTTTTGTTTTATAATAATACACTATATTTTATAGGCATTATCCTAATGTTTGCGGGATTTTCTGCACAAATTGTTCATTAAAAATTATGTTTAATTCATTGTGCATATTGCATATAAATTTTGCGTAAAAATCTACATATAGAAAATTTCAAACGAAATTTGTTGAAAATGACTATGAAAAAACTATTGATTTTTTCGTGAAAATGTTATATAATTATATTATTGAATTTGCCCTTTGTGGTGAATTTGACAATATAAAATAAATATATATAAATTTGGAAAGGGCGGTACTAAACAATGAAAAATTATACCGGAGAAAAAATCAGAAATATTATTATTGCAGGTCATTCAGGGTCGGGAAAAACCTCACTGGTGCAGTCACTGCTTTATAAAACAGGAAACGGCGAACGTACTACAAAAATTCCGGACGCTTCTGTGTACACCACATTGTCATCTTTTGAAAATGGCGATTTAAAGATAAATCTTCTTGACACCCCTGGGCTTTTTGACTATGAGGGCGAAACTGTTCAAGGTATACACGCAGGTGGTTGTGTTGCAATAACCGTTTCGGCAAAGTCTGGGGTAAAGGTTGGAACACACAAGGCTTTTGACAAGGCAAAAGAACTTGGCAAACCAACCATGTTTATTGTGACCAAAATTGATGATGAAAATGCTAATTTTTACAATGTTTTAACTCAGCTTAAGTCAGAATTTGGTTCGGCTGTCTGCCCTGTTATTGTTCCAGTTATTGCAGACAATAAAATTGTTTCTTATGTAAATTTGATTGAGATGCAGGCATATAAATATGACCAAAACGGCAATGCAGTTCCAACCGATATGCCAACGGCTGAGGTCAGCGAAAAAATGGAATACAGAATGGACGGTCTTGTTGAGGCTATTTCCGAGGCAGTCGCTGAAACCGATGAAAATTTGCTTGAAAAGTTTATTTCGGGCGAAACATTTACCCAGCAGGAACTTATTGACGGTATTCATAGTGGTGTAAACAGCGGAAGTATAACCCCTGTTGTTTGCGTTTCTTCCGCCGAACTTTCGGGAATTGATATGTTACTTAAGGAATTTTCACTTCTTCTTCCTGCTCCAACTGATTTTGAGAGCAAAGCGGGCGAGGATAAAAACGGCGATATTGTGGAAATCAAATGTGACGATAGCGAACCTACTTGTGCTTTTGTGTTTAAAACTCTTGCTGACCCTTACGGAAAACTTTCTTATATCAAGGTTGCATCAGGTGTGCTTAAATCAGGTGATGAGCTTGTCAATGCAACCACTGGCGAAAGCATTAAAATTGGAAAACTTATGACCATATGCAACAAAAAGCAGATTCCCGTTGAGCAGGCTTCGGCAGGTGATATTGTTGTTTGTGCAAAACTTGACGCTTCCACAAATGATACTCTTTGTAATT
>CANRLN010000038.1 GCA_947631445.1 uncultured Clostridia bacterium | reverse complement strand
ACCGATATGCCGAATGTTTCTATGGCAGAAGCGTTGAGGACGCTCCCGAAATTGACGGTAAAATTTTCTTTGATTGTGGTGAAAATAAACCTAAAATTGGCGAATATGTCAAGGTTAGAATTATTGATACACTTGATTATGATTTAGTAGGCGAAAGAATCGAGGAGTAAAATTATGAATCTGCCAAACAAACTTACAGTACTGCGTGTTATACTTATTCCGTTTTTTGTGGCTTTTATGCTTATAAATGCTATTCCCGCTAATCTCTGGTTGGCTCTTTTGGTGTTTGCCGTTGCTTCAATTACAGATTGGTTTGATGGAAGAATTGCAAGAAAGCATAATCTTATAACCAATTTTGGCAAGTTTCTTGACCCGCTTGCAGACAAACTGCTTGTTATGGCGGCTCTCGTTTGCTTTTGCTATTTAAAATGGTGTGACCCTGTTTGTGTTATTATAATTCTTGCAAGAGAATTTATGGTATCGGGTCTTAGGCTTGTAACCGCAACTTCTGGCATTGTGGTTGCCGCAGGAATGAGTGGAAAACTCAAGACGGCTTTTACTATGATTGCCATTGTTGTTATGATTATAATGGGTGGAATAGGTCATGTTAATTTTGTTGTAAATGAAATTCTTATGTGGATTGCAACAATCCTTACGGTTGTTTCTGGAATGACCTATGTCAACGCATATAAGGATTATATTAATCCGAATGAATAAAAAAATTATCCCCTGCCTTTTCAATTTAGGCGGGGGAAATTAGTAAATATAATAAATTTAGGAGTGATTTTTAATGAACGCTATGGATACTCAGCTTGAGGCAAAACAAAGAAGAAGAATACATCTTATCGACCTTAATGATTTTAGTGTTGACTGGTGGAAATCTCTTTTGGAAAAGGCACATGATATAATGCTTTTCCCTGACAAATACGCCCATGCCTGTGACGGGAAAATTATGGGAACGCTTTTTTACGAACCCTCTACAAGAACCCAAATGTCTTTTCAAACGGCTATGCTCCGTCTTGGCGGAACTATTATAGGCTTTGACAATCCACAAACTTCCTCTGTCGCAAAGGGTGAAAATCTTAAGGATACAACCAAAATTGTTTCGGGCTATGCTGATGTTATGGTTATGCGTCATCCAGTTGAGGGAGCTGTAAAGGCGGCGGCTCTTACTGCTGATTGTCCTGTTATCAATGCAGGTGACGGCGGACATCTTCACCCAACCCAAACCCTTACCGACCTGCTTACCCTTTGGGAAGAAAAAGGCACGCTTGAGGGGCTTACGATTGGTCTTTGTGGAGATTTGAAAAATGGTAGAACGGTACATTCGCTTATAAAGGCAATGAGTTGTTTTAAAGATAATAGATTTGTGCTTATTTCCACTCCTGAACTTGCTCTTCCCGGCTACATAAAAGATATTTTTTCCGCAAAGGGAATTGAATATAAAGAAGTAAATACGCTTGAAAAGGCTATTCCTGAACTTGATGTACTTTATATGACAAGAATTCAGCAGGAAAGATTTGCTACTAAAGAAGAATATCTTGCTCAAAAGGGAAATTATATTCTTACAAGAGAAAAGTTACTTGATGCAAAGAAAGATTTGTGTATACTTCACCCATTGCCGAGGGTGGACGAAATCGAAGTTGCTGTTGATGATGATAGCCGTGCGTTATATTTCAAGCAGGCTAAATATGGAATGTATGTGCGTATGGCTTTGATTCTTAGCATTATTTATAACGAAAAAACTACTATGAAACTTGTAAAGGGAAGCGAATATCCTGTAATTTCCTGTAGCAATCCAAGATGTATTACTAAGCAGGAAAAATATCTGCCTCATCTGTTCAGCAAATTTGGCGATATGTGTACCTGCGAATATTGCGATGCAAGAAATCTGATATAAATATTAAGAAAATGTTAAATTTTTAGATTGTACGGTTAAATATAAAAAAACTGTTGACAAATGTTATAAAATGTGCTATTATATAAGTATAGATTGATTTGATAGAGGTGCGACAACGATTAGTAGCTTGAATTTTTTTAGATGCGTCCCAACGTTTTCAAGCAAAAGGCAATGTCGCCGAAGGAATTTTTGTGGGAATTAAATTTCTGGCTGTTGGCTTAAAAGGCTTTCAGCTGTCATCATTTTTTGATGGAGAGCTATCGGCAACACTGTGAGAGTATGACCGATTAGCAATAATCGGTCTTTTATTGTATAATAAATATATAAGGAGATTTTGTTATGAAGAATTTTAAGGTCGGAATTATCGGTGCAACAGGTATGGTAGGTCAGAGATTTTCTCTCCTCCTTGCTGACCACCCTTGGTTTGATGTAGTTTGCCTTGCGGCGTCCCCACGTTCGGCAGGCAAAAGATATGAAGATGCAGTAGGCAAAAAGTGGGCTATGACCGAACCTATTCCCGAAAAACTTAAAAATATTGTGGTTATGGATGCCACAGGCGATATTGAAAAGATTGCATCTCAGGTTGATTTTGTATTTTGTGCTGTTGATATGCCAAAGGCAGAAATTAAAGCTCTTGAAGAAGCTTATGCAAAGGCTGAATGCCCTGTTGTTTCCAACAACTCGGCTCATAGATTTACAGAAGATGTTCCTATGGTTGTTCCTGAAATTAACCCAGAACATATTGAAATTATCCCCTCGCAACGTAAGCGTCTTGGTACAAAACGTGGATTTGTTGCAGTTAAGTCAAACTGTTCACTTCAGAGTTATGTTCCTGCTCTCCACCCACTTAAAAAGTATGGTATTGAAAGAGTGCTTGTTTGTACTTATCAGGCAATTTCTGGAGCAGGAAAGACCTTTGAAACAATGCCTGAAATCCTTGATAATGTTATTCCATATATTGGCGGAGAAGAAGAAAAGTCCGAACAAGAACCTCTCAAGCTTTGGGGTAAAATTGAGGGCGATAAGATTGTTTCCGCAACTGCTCCTCTCTTTACAGCACAGTGCTTTAGAGTACCTGTTTCTGACGGTCACACAGCAGCAGTTTTTGTAAAGTTTAAGGACGGACAAAAGCCCTCTAAAGAACAAATTCTTGAAGACTGGAAGAATTTCAGTGGTGTTCCTCAGGAACTTCAGCTTCCTCACGCTCCAAAGCAGTTTGTAAACTACTTTGAAGAGGATAACCGTCCGCAGGCTAAACTTGACAGAAATATTGAGGGCGGTATGGCTGTTTGCACAGGTAGACTCCGTGATGATAACCAGTATGACTATAAGTTTGTTTGCCTTTCCCACAACACATTAAGAGGTGCAGCAGGCGGAGCAGTTCTCCTTGCTGAACTCCTTGCAGCAAAGGGCTATTTTGACTAATATATATGTAAGAAAAGCTGTTTTAAGCGACCAAAACGACCTTGATGTTTTGCTTTGTATGATTAAATCGCTCGCAGAGTTTGAGGGAATGAAAAGTCCTCTTGACAGCACCACTCTTGCAAAGGCTCTTGAAAACGAATTTTTCGCTTACATTGCTTTTTGCGATAGTGTGGCTGTCGGCTCGGCGGTTTGTAGAACCTATTCCACCCTTATGTATGGCGGTGTGACAACTCTTTATATTGAAGATTTGTTTGTTGAAAAAAATTTTAGACACATGGGAATAGGCACAACCCTTTTTGAAAAGCTGAAAGAGGTTGCAAAAACGGAAGGTTATTCTAAAATCGAATGGAAATGTTTGCCCGAAAATTATAAGGCTCTTGAGTTTTATAAAAAAATGGGCGGAACGGTCGCTAAAGATTTTCTTACCTTTGCAATAAATAAATTTGATTAAATATTTTTAGAAAGGAGTCTATTTATGAAAAAAACAATTTTTACAGGCTCGGGAGTTGCTATTGTTACCCCAATGAACGATGATTTCAGCGTTAATTACGACGCTCTCGGCAAGCTAATAGATTTTAATATAGACAACGGCACAGACGCTGTTATTATCTGCGGAACAACCGGCGAAAGCTCCACAATGACCGACCAGGAACATCTTGATGTTATGGAGTATGCCATTAAAAGAGTGAATAAGCGTGTTCCAGTGATTTGCGGAACAGGTTCTAACGACACTGGTTATGCCATAAAACTTTCGATTGAGGCAGAAAAAATGGGAGCGGACGGTCTTTTGCTTGTAACTCCTTACTATAACAAAACCTCACAAGCAGGACTTATTGCCCACTATACCGCCATTGCGGACGCTGTAAACACTCCTATAATTCTTTATAATGTTCCAAGCAGAACGGGCGTGAACATTACCCCTGAAACCCTTTTCCAGCTTTCAAAGCATGAAAATATTGTCGCTGTTAAAGAAGCATCGGGAAATATTTCTCAGGTTGCAAAAATTGCAGCTCTTTGCGGTGATAATCTTGATATTTATAGTGGCAATGATGACCAGATTATTCCGCTTATGTCACTTGGTGGCAAGGGTGTTATTTCGGTTTTGGCAAACACAATGCCTTTTGAAACCCATGAAATTTGTCAGCTTTGCCTTGAAAACAAATATCCAGAAGCAAGAGAAAAGGCAAATGCCCTTCTTGAATATGCAAATGCTCTTTTCTGTGATGTAAGCCCAATTCCAGTAAAAGAATCACTTAATATTATGGGATTTGAGGCTGGTCCTTGCCGTTTGCCACTTGTTAAAATGAGCGAAGCTAATATTGAAAAGCTTACAAACGCTATGAAAAAAGTAGGACTTATTAAGTAGTAAAAGGACGGATATAAAAAAATGACTAATATTGCTATATGTGGTGCAAATGGAAAAATGGGTAGGGTTATTGCTGATATTATTTCAAAAAGAGATGACACAAAGGTTGTTTGTGGAATTGATAAATTCACCGCTCAATATGGGGATTTTCCAATTGTGTCAAGTCCTTCAGAACTTCCCGAAAAGCCAGATGTTATTATAGACTTTTCCCACCCCTCCACCCTTGACGGACTTATTGATTATTGCCTTATAAATTCAACCGCCCTTGTTATTGCAACAACTGGTTATAGTGAAGAACAAATTGCTAAAATTCATAAGGCTTCTCAGCAGATACCTGTATTTTTTACATTTAATATGTCACTTGGTGTAAATCTTCTTGCGGAACTTGCCAAAAAGGCAACAGCAGTTCTCGGAGGACAGTTTGACATTGAAATTGTTGAAAAGCACCACAATCAAAAAATTGACGCTCCCAGCGGTACTGCAATAATGCTTGCTGATGCTATTAATGACCAGCTTGAAAAGACGGTTGGTGAAAAATATAGTTACACTTACGACCGCCACAGTGTTAGGGCAAAACGCAACCAAAATGAAATTGGACTCCATTCAATTCGTGGTGGCACAATCGTTGGCGAACATGACATTATTTTTGCAGGTCGTGATGAGGTTATAACACTTTCTCATCATGCAGCTTCAAAAGAAGTGTTTGCGGTTGGTTCGGTTAATGCTGCGGTTTTTCTTAAAAATCAACCTGCTGGACTGTACGAAATGAAAGATATGATTAGCTTATAATTTTAAAATCCCTTGCTTTTGCAGGGGATTTGACATTTATAAAATTTTGTGCTATAATATATAAAAAAGCAAGGAGGAAATGAAATGAAACCAGAACTAATAATAGCACAAAAGCTTGAGGAAATAGAAAAGCAGGAAAATGTTAAAATTTTGTATTGTGTTGAATCAGGTAGCCGTGCATGGGGTTTTGCCTCTCCCGATAGTGACTTTGATGTAAGATTTATTTATGTTCGCCCTAAAGATTATTATTTAAGGCTGGATAAAACAAGAGATGTTATAGAATGGCAGATTGACGATATTTGGGATATAAACGGTTGGGATTTGCAAAAAGCACTTACACTTCTCCATAAGTCCAATCCGACAATTTTTGAATGGATAAATTCGCCTATTGTGTATAAAACTACTCCAGAATGGCAGAAAATAGTTGATATTTCTGGGCAGTATTTTAATCCAAGGGCAACCCTTTATCACTATCTACATATTATAAAATCACATGATAACCGTTATCTTTTGGGGGAAAGGGTTCGCCCTAAAAAATATTTTTATGCCCTGCGTGGTGTGCTTTCCTGCAAGTGGATACTTGAAAATGTAACTGCACCGCCAATTTTGTTTTCAACCCTTGCGGATAGTCAGTTGGAACAGAATATGCGACCGATTATTGACAACCTGCTTGAAATAAAAAAGAACGCCCCCGAAGGAGCGACAATAGAGCCAATAACTGAAGTTAATAATTATATACAGGCGGGAATTGAGCAGGCGGAAGAATTTGTTTCCAAAACCCCCGACATCAAAACCGATTGGCAGGATATAAATAGAGTTTTTCTGGAAATATTACAATAATTTTTCCCCGTCTTGTTGTAAGACGGGGAATATTTTATGCTTTTTTGTTATCTTCCAAAGTCTTGCTATCCTCAAAAAGCTTTATGATTATGTTTGCACAGGTTTCAATTCCAAGCTTTCCGCTGTCAAGGCAGATATGGTAATTTTCCTTTGAACCCCACTTATGTGGGCAGTTTGCGTTGTAAAATTCGCCTCTTTTTTTGTCCATTGCTTTTATATAATCTTCTGCCTTGTCTTCGTCAATTCCATAGACATTTAAAGCACGGTCAAGGCGATTTTCGGAAGAACTGTAAATAAAAACAGTAAGCGTTTTAACAGTATTTTTGAGTATATAATCGGCACATCTTCCAACGATAACACAAGGTTCTTGTTTTGCCATATCCATTATTATTTCGGATTCCATCTCGAAAATCTGTTCGGTAAGAGGACGCTTTGCATTTTTCTTGAATGTTATTGGATAATGTAAGATGCTTGTGGAGGTTTCTTCAACCGATTTAAGCTTTTCTATATCGACACCGCATTTTTCCGCTGCTTTTTCCAAAATATCTTCGTTATGAAAAGCAATTCCAAGCTTTTCCGCCACAAGTTCGCCAACCTCTCTGCCAGCACTTGCATAAAGTCTTTCGATTGTAATTACTTTATAGGGTTTATTTTTCATAAAATACCTCCTTAATTTTTATATAATTATATGGGAGTGGTCAATTTGCGTTTTTAAAAAAGCAATATAAACAACGCTTTTATCTACTCCCAATTATATATATAATATAGCATATTATTTTCAGATTGTCAAGTATTTGACAAAAAAATTTAAATTTTTTTGTTGTTGCAAAATTATTTGTTAAAATATTTTGTTTATTAACTAAAAATTTATTATATATAATATTACAATAATAAGGGCGAAAAATCATTAAATATAATCTTAAAATAACAAAAAATGATATTTTTTGAAAAAGTTTTTAAAAAAATTTTATAGAATTGTAAAAAACCCTTGACAAAATTCAAAAAAAGTGATATAATAATTTGTGTTGGAAATAATGGTTCGCTGTGCATATTTTGTGTGCTATATGAACTAAAATAAAACGTGTTTGATTTGTGTTATATTTCTTTTTTTATCTTTCTTAAAACAAGTTGTGTCCGCAAAAAATAACGGTTCTTTCCGACAAAACTATAAGCTTTATAAAAAGCTAAATTATTATTTTAAGTGAGGTAAAAAAGATGTTTGAAGATAAGACATTAGTTTGCAAAGACTGTGGCAATGAATTTGTTTTCACTGCAGGCGAACAGGAATTTTATGCTGAAAAGGGTTTTGAAAACGAACCTCAAAGATGCAAGGCTTGCAGAGATGCTCGTAAGCAATCAAGAAGAGGCGGTCAGAGAGAGTATTTTACTGCTATCTGTGCAGCCTGCGGAAACGAAGCTAAGCTTCCTTTCAAGCCCCGTGAGGATAGACCTGCTTATTGCAGTGAGTGTTATTCTAAGCTCAACAACAAAGACTAATAATAAGGTTATGCACCCTATGGCTTTAGGGTGCTTTTTTATTTTTAGTAAATTGTTTAATTGGCATTTGTTTATTATTAATATGTTACAGTGTAACAACAAATCAAATTTAAAATATATTATAATCTTAATAACTTTTTTTAACAATTTTTTGTAGAGTTATTGACAATGACTATAAATCATGTTATAATATAAATCAGTGAATCACCATGCTGTTTTTGAAAACGTTTTCAAATTCTGTATGGTGATTTCATAAAATAATTTTTATTTAACTGTAAAAATTATAAAAAAGTGATATTTATTATTTGTTGGAGGTTTTTATTATGAATAGGTTAAAATATTTACTTACAGTGGCTTCTGTTGCTACAAGTATCATAGGAACATTTGGAACTGCTATTCCTGCTACTGCACAGTCACAAACAATTTTTTGTTCGCCTTATGGCACTTCAAACGGAGCAGGCACAAAAGAAAACCCAATGGACGTTGAAACAGCGATAAAACAAATTCCTGCGGGTGGTACAATTTATATGCTGGGCGGAGCTTATACTTTTGACAAAACAATTGTAATTGATTCCGCAAACAACGGAACAGCGGGTTCTGTAAAGACAATTCGCCCTTATAATGGCGAGAGCGTTGTTTGGAACTTTTCCAATATGAAAGTAGACCCATCTAATCGTGGAGTGGTTCTTGACGGCGACTATTGGCATTTTTATGGCTTTGAGATTACCAAAGCGGGCGACAATGGTATGTTGCTTTCAGGAAACAATAACAAGATAGAACGAATGATTTTTAACGATAATCAGGATACAGGGCTTCAAATTTCAAGATACAACACCAAAGATGCAAGCATTGCAGACTGGCCAAGTTATAATTTAGTTATCAACAAACAACTGCACCTCTAAAAACAATTGCGATGATGCAACAATGGAAAATGCAGACGGTTTCGCTGCAAAACTTACCTGTGGTGAGGGCAATATTTTTAACGGCTGTATGTCATATAACAACTCAGACGATGGTTGGGATTTGTATGCTAAAACCGCAACCGGTCCAATTGGAACGGTGACAATTCAAAACTGCATTGCATTCCGCAATGGCTACACCGAGTTTGGCGAGGGTTACGGCGATTGTGACGGCAATGGTTTTAAACTTGGTGGTGGCGGAGTTGGTTCTCCTCATGTTGTTAAAAACTGTCTTTCTTTTGAAAATCTCCATTGTGGCTTTACCGACAACAACAATCCTAAACTTGAAAGTCTTACCAACTGCACAGCCTTTAACAACAATTTTGACGGTCAAAAGAAAAAACCGAATTTCTCTGTTTATCGTTGCACCGATGATGGTTGTGACTTTTCTGGAATAGTTTCTTACTACACCAAAAATGCGGTAAATGATAAGTTTGTTGGCACAATTGAAAATGCAATTGTTTACAACAATGGCGGATACAAAAAGGTTGACAGTAAAATAAATATTGCTAACAATGATAAAATTAGCGAAACTGCAAGCCTTTCGGATAGCGATTTTGTAGGTCTTTCTGCTCCTGCAATGGGAGAAAATTTCGACACCCTTTGGAGAAAATCAGACGGCACGCTTAATGTTGGCGGATTTATGCAACTTAAAAATGGTGGTATGGGATTTAGCGACAACTACACCTGCAATTATGTAACCACCTTCCCTACAGATATTCCAGATAGCTCTATTCCCGACAGTTCTTCTGAAATAATAGAAAGTTCAAGCGTTGCCGACAGTTCTTCCGAAATAATAGAAAGTTCAAGCATTGCTGACAGTTCTTCCGAAACAATCGAAAGTTCAAGCATTGCCGACAGTTCTTCTGAAACAATCGAAAGTTCAAGCATTGCTGACAGTTCTTCCGAAACAATCGAAAGTTCAAGCATTGCTGACAGTTCTTCCGAAAGTGATTTTGGAAAGATTTTAAAGGGAGATGTAAATGGTGATAACCAACTTGCTTCTGATGATGCCCTTGAAATTCTTAAGCACGTTGTAGGAATTAATTCATTTACCCACCCCGAAACAATACTTAGAGCAGATGTAAATAATGATGGTCAAATTAACACATTAGATGCACTTCAGGTGCTTAAGTGTGTTGTAGGGCTTGCACAACCTCAGTATGTAAGTATTATACCCGAGCCACAAGGCTAAATAAAATATCTTTAATAATCCTCTGCCATTGGCAGGGGATTTTTTGTTTGTGTAAAATAATATAATTATATAATCATAAATAGTACAAGCCTTGCATATATATTTAACAATCCAACAAACAGGAGGAATGAAAAAATGAGTGTTCTAAATTTTGTTTTAAACCTGCTCCCCGAACAGCTTAAATTGCCACTAAATATAATTTCGGATTCCGAACGGGAAAATATAAGCGAGGTGCATATTCGTGAAAACCGCCCATTATCCGTAACCCTTTTTGGGCAGGATTATATTATAAGCAGACAAGGAATTTTAAAAATCTCTTGTGATGACGGCTTTGTTTGTTCTGCTATGGATATAAACGAGATTTTCAAGAAAATATGCGGAGGTTCAATACATAGCTTTGAAAGAGAAATATCCGAGGGATTTATAACTCTTGACGGTGGAATAAGAGCGGGTTTTTGCGGAACATACACACCACCTCACAACAGCCTTTGCGGAGTGAAAAATATAACCTCTGTAAACATAAGAATACCTAAAGAAATAATCGGTTCAGCCGATGAGATTTATGAGAGGGTGGGGGAGGGTTTCCATGGGCTTATTATTGCCGGAAGCCCCTCCAGCGGAAAAACAACCATTCTTAGGGACTTATGTCGTATTTTAGCTCAAAAAAACCGAGTTTGCATTATTGATGAACGCTTTGAAATTGGTGGTTATAATATGGGCAGTTTTTGTGATGTTTATAGAGGGTATCCAAAAGAACAAGCTATTGTAAGTGCAGTCCGCACCATGAACCCTCAGTATATAGCTTGTGATGAAATAGGAAAAAAATCGGATATAAAGGCTCTTGAATATGCCATAGGCTGTGGAAGTGCCATTATAGTTACCACCCACGCCCCTGACCTTGCAAGCCTTAAGCGTAAAGAATGGTTTTCAAAACTTGAAAGCAAAAAAGCCTTTGACTATGCTTGTTTGCTTGGCAGAGGAACGGCAGTGGGAAAAATGGTGGAGTTTGCAAAGTTATGTTAAAGATAATGGGTATTGTGTGCATCTGTGGTTTTTGCATTTACATGGGGTTTTATATGGCAAGCCTTTTTAGGAAAAAGGTTTTTTTCCTTTCCGAAATTTTAAGACTTATACAGCATCTTGAAATATCCCTTGAATTTTTAAGGCAGACAAGAGAACAAATTAAATATGAACTTGTCGTACAGTTTCCAAAGCTTAAAAATATAATTAAGGACGGTTTTGAGGGTAGAATATCAAAAAGTACAAATCTTGATGAGCAGGATATTCAAAAGCTTGAACAGCTTTTTGATTTGATTGGAAGCTGTGATTTAAATGGTCAGCTTTCTGCAATGGAATTTTACAAGCATTATTTTGAATCCCGATATGAAAAACTTTCTGCCGAACTTGAACAGAAAAATAAACTGTGCATAGGTCTGGGGGCGTGTGCAGCGGCATTTATAGGAGTAATATTAATTTAGGAGTGAATAAAAATGGACGTGGATTTGATTTTCAAAATTGCCGCAATAGGAATAATTGTTGCGGTGCTTGGGCAGATTTTAAAGCGAGCCGAAAGGGACGAACAAGCCATGATGACCACTCTTGCAGGTCTTATTGTGGTGCTTATGATGATAATAAATCAGATAGCGGAACTTTTCGACCGGATAAAAACTCTTTTTGAACTGTCATGAGCATTGTTGGTGTTGCGGTGCTTTGTATAATCGTAAGTCTTGTGTGCAAGATTATTGAGCCAAATTGTAAGTCTGTTTCTATGGTACTGGCGGTGGCACTGGTTGGGTTTGTAATGCTTCTTGCGATTTCGGGACTTTCGGATATAACCGCTTGTATAAGCAGGTTGGCAAGCAAAGCACAGATTGAACAGGATTATATAAAAATAATCTTCAAATCCATGGGAATATGTTATATATCTTCGATTGCCTGCAATTGCTGCAAGGACTGCGGAGAAAATGCTGTTGCGTCGGCGGTGGAAACGCTTGCAAAAATTTCGCTTGCTGTGCTTGCATTGCCACTTTTAAACGCTGTAATTTCTATAGTAGAGGCTTTAATTTATGAATAGGATTTTAAAAATAGTTTTGATTTTAATATTGCTTATGTTTATCTACTCTTTTTTTTATGACTGCAATTTAAAGGTTGCTTATGCTGAAGATGACAGTTATGGTCAGTATATTGAGAATTTTGAGAGTACACTGGACGAACAAACTAAAAAATCGGTTGGAGATTATCTTCCGGACGAAGCAAAGGATTACAAGCCATCGGACATAAGCCTTGCGGAAAAGTTGGATTTTGTGGAAACAGTAAAAAAAATATGGAATTACTTTACTGCCCAGCTTGAATATCCTCTGCTTATTATGGGGCAGGTTATGGGAATTGTAATTTTATGTTCGGTGGCAAAATCCCTTGCTGTTTCGCTTTGTGGCACATTTGAAATAATTTCAACCCTTGGTTGTAGTGTTGTAATCTATTCGGCAGTAAACAGCACGGTTCAGACGGTTGTAAAAACCCTTGAGGATATGCAACTTTTTATGACAGGCTACATACCTATATTTTCTGGGGTCTGCATGGCTTCGGGGGCGGCGGCAAACGCCACTCAATACCATGGCACAATGTTTGTGCTTTGTCAGATTATAGCCGTGGTGACAAGCAAACTGCTTGTGCCTTTTATAAGCCTTATTCTTGCAACTGCCGTAGTGACGGCAATAAACCCCAGTCTTACGCTTGGAAACACTGCGGGCAGTATAAAAACGGCTGTCAATTGGGTGCTTGGTCTTGTAATGACAATTTTCACTGGAATTATGAGCATAAAAAGTTTTGCTTTTTCATCGGTGGATTCGGTTTCGGTCAAAACCATGAAGTTTGTGGCAAGTGGATTTATACCAATAATTGGTTCGGCAATAAGTGATTCCTATTCTGTCATAAAGGGAAGCCTTGGGGTTATAAAAACCGGTGCTGGAATTTTTGCGATAATTATAATCTGCATTATAGTTATCCGTCCCATAATTATGATACTTGCTTCTAAATTTATCCTTGGAATATGTACTGTAATTTGCGACCTTTTGGGACAATCCTCTGCTTCAGGGCTTATTAAAAATGTAAATGCGGTACTTTCCATGTTGACCGCAACGTTAATTTGTTTTTCTTTAATGTTTATAATATCCACGGCAATTTTAATTATGACCTCACAGGGGGGATAGCGTATGAATATTTTAAGAACCTCTATATTTATTGCTTGTATTATGGGAATAATAACCCTTGTGTGCAATATAACAATACCCGAAAAGTTTAAAAAGCAGATTTCGCTTACCCTTACCCTTGTTACAATACTTTCGATAGGCTCGCTTTTTATAAAAGGTGGAATTAAAATAAATCCCGATTTTGACAGCCTTAAAAAGCAGGCGGAGCAAAACAGTTCAATGCAGTCGGCTTTAACAATCGATATGATTAATTTAACACAGGAAAAGCTGTCGCAAAGCATAAAGCAAAGGCTTGACGACCCGAATATAAAAGAGGTTAAAGCATTGGTTGTCATAAATGACAGCTCGGGTGAATATAACTGTATTGAGCTTAAAAGCGTACAGGTTATAACCGATAAAAATTTTAATAATATTGAGGGAATTGTAAAAAGGGTGAGGGAAATATGTGAGAATGAAAATATAGATGTTGCCGTAACAAAGGAGGAATAGAAAATGATGGAGAAAATCGCTTTGCTTTTTGGTGGAGATAAAAAAATGGCGGTTATGGTATTGGTTGCCACAGCAGGAGTTATTCTTATTGCCCTTTCCTCCTTTGATTTTCACAAAAAACCGCAGGAGCAGGCAGAAAAAAGCATAGATGTTACCCTTGATGTTCAAAGTCTTACAAAAGAATATAAAAATGAACTTGAAAGACAGTTGGAAGAAATTTTGTCGGGGGTGAGGAATGCGGGCAATGTTGATGTTATGCTAACCATAGGCTCAACGGCACAGATTGAATATGCTTGCAATGAAGATACAAATCAGCGAGCTGACGGCGGAGAATATTCAAAACAGCTTGCCGGCTCGGAAAATCCAATTATAGCAAAGGTAAACAGCCCAAAGGTTTGCGGGGCATTGGTGGTGTGCGATGGAGGAGGTGACCCGAAAGTGAAAGAGGATATTTACAAGGCAGTAGGTGCGGTGCTGGGACTTCCGACTTCCAGCGTGTGCGTCTGCACAAGATAATACTATTTTAAAATCTAAATTTAAAAAAATTTTTTGGAGGTAAGTTTTTATGAAAAAGCCAAGTTTTATTATAGGAAAAAAGCAGATTATTCTTTCGGGAATGACCCTTATTTTGGGAGTATCCATTTATATGAATTATATGTTTACAGACTCTCACAAAATCCTTGAACAGACCAAAACGGTAAGTGGAAAAAGCATTAACCTTTCAACCGATTCGGAAGCTAAATCGGGCGATGCAGTGGATGTAAACGCTGTTCCCACCGGCTCGCAGGACGAAAACTATTTTTCACAGGCTCGCCTTGACCGAATGACCTCTCGTGATGAAGCGGTGCAGACCTTGCAGAATATTTTCAATGGCGGAGATACTACCAAGGACGAACAGAATGTTGCCAAGCAGACAGCGGAACAGCTTAGTCAGAATATTGAACTGGAGGCGGAAATAGAAACGCTTATCAAGGCTTGTGGCTACAAAGACTGTATTGTTTACTTAGGAGAAAACAAGGCTAACATTGTTGTGCAGTCGGGAAATGCAGACGGACTTCTTGCCTCTGATGTCGCTACTATAACACAGGTGCTTTTGCAAAAGGTTGATATTCCAAAAGAGAACATAAGCGTTTTTGATGTCACCGATGTTGATTAGGTTATATTTTTAAGCAAAATAAAAGGGAGTAGTTTGAGGCTACTCCCTAAAAAATATAAATTTGGTCATATAAATATAGCAGGGTAAGCCATGTTATATACTATATTAGTATTGATTGCATATATTTTCAATGGGATTTTTGTGAATATATCACAAAAATAAATTGGAAACTTTGTCCAACTATCCAATCTTTTTTAACATAACTTAACAATTGCTTGACAATTGCAAGGTGTGGTGATATAATAATACTTGAGATTAGTTCTCAAGAAATTTAATTTTATAGGAGGAGTTTACTTATGGAACGTAAACAAAACAATTTTAAGGGCAGAGTTATTGCCTCTGCTTTGGCTTTGGTTGCCACCGTTGGAGGAGCAACTTTGCCTGCAATTTCTTCACAGCTTTCGGTTTCTAATGCAATTTCTGCAAGTGCCGACTATTCTACTCGCTATGGTACACTTTCATTTATTGTTAATGGTGATGGTACTATTAAGATTACATCTTGCGGACTTAAAAATGCAACAATTGATAGCTGGCATATTGACCAAATTATAGCTCCTACTCCAGATTATCATGGTTCAATTACTTATACCGTTACTTCATTAGGTTATCAGGCATTTAAAGATACTATGTACATGAAAAGCATAAGCTTTGGAAGCAACGTTAAGGTTCTTGAGTGTGAATCTGTTGCAAACTGCCCAAATCTTTCATCAGTAGGTTTTGATAACATTAGCTGTGGTTTGGAAAAAATTGACGCATACGCATTTAAGGGTTGCCCAAAACTTAATCACATAGCTCTCCCTGATACTGTTAATAGCATCGGAAGTCAGGCTTTTGGTTATGATGCTAATGGAAACAAGTATGATAGCTTTAGATTTATCTGCCGTCAAGGAACAAGTGCAGAAACAACAGCTAAAAACTATGTTAATGGCAAGGCTGGCTTTACAGTTGATGTGGTAAATGGTTTGGGTCAGACAGTATATACTTATGACAGCAATGGTAATTATACCTACCATATGTAATGATTTTTTATCAAAAGCAAACTCTCCCTAAATTAAATTTCGATTTTTTTAGGTGTGAGTAAGGCTTTAGCAAACTTGATAGAAAAAAGCATGTCTGGCGGGATATTAATGCTTTAATATCATGCACCCCACAAACTTCAAGTTGAAAAGCGGATATTGTGCAAACTAATTGTTTTGCAGTGTCCGCTTTTTTTAATTTGTAGGGAAATAATTTACACCCAAAAAATCGAAATTTAATGTATATACTATTAACGTTATTTGAATTTGTTGTTTCCCACAAAAATATATGTATTTATATATGTTATAAAAATTGATTTTCGTGTTGAAAGGGGCGATTTTTTTTAATAAAAAATACTACAAGCTATACTATATTAAAATATTAGTCATTATAAAAAATACTTTTAAATGGTTTTGTCCATTCCTACTAATTAAAATCACTTTTTATATTTTAGGGTATTTATATTAAATTTTAATTTAAAGTGCATTAAAAATGTTAATAAAATATTAATAAATCTTGTAGGGTATTGTAAAATTCTTTTGTTTGTGATATAATAATAAATAATAATGCAAAAATTTTTTAGGAGGACTATTTAATGACTAAAACAAAAGAAGAACTTAGCATTTCAAGAGAGGTGGCATTCTGCCTGCTTTTTGAAAAATTTTTTAATGAAGATGTAAATTTTGAGGATATTTTTCAGCTTGCTTATGACCTTGAGGATTTTCCCATTGATGATGAGGTTGAACAGTTTGTTCTTATGGTATACAACAATTCAGCCGAGGCGGACGAGATAATTTCCAGATACAGCACCAAAAGAATTATTTCCCGTATTCCCAAACTTGACCTTGCCATTATGCGTATTGCTATATATGAAATTCTGCATTGTGAAGATGTTCCAACCAATGTTTCTATAAGTGAGGCGGTTCGTCTTGCCAGCCATTACGGTACAGAATCGGATAAACGTTTTATAAATGGCGTTCTTGGCTCTTTCTCAAGAAGTGATGAACTAAACCAAAAAGAAGAAGGAAACAAATCCAATGAGTAACTTTTTTGGTGTGGACACAAGCAACTATACCACATCTCTTAGTTTTGTTGAATTTGATGAGCATACAGGGAATTTTAAGGTGAAAAAAAATCTTAAAAAGCTTTTGCCAGTTAAGTCTGGTGAGGTGGGACTTCGCCAGTCGGACGCCCTTTTTCACCACACCAATCAGCTTAGAGAACTTGCCCCCCAAATGTTTGATGAAAACTTTACAAATGTTTCGGCGGTTGGTGTTAGCACAAAACCTCGGCTTGTACAAGGCAGTTATATGCCCTGCTTTCTTGCAGGGCATACGTTTGCAACAGCCGTTGCAATGACGGCAAAACTTCCGCTGTTTGAAACCTCCCACCAAATGGGGCATATTCTGTCGGCACTATATAGCTGTGATAGGCTTGA
>CANRLN010000037.1 GCA_947631445.1 uncultured Clostridia bacterium | reverse complement strand
TTGCCCATACCAATAAGACCCATCATTTCAACGTGAGCAGGAACAGAAGAAGAACCAGCGAACTGAGCGTCTGAGTGCATTCTTCCCATTGTATCTGTCATACCGTAAGAAGCAGGGCCTGCAGCCATGTTATCGGGGTGAAGTGTACGTCCTGTACCGCCGCCGGAAGCAACAGAGAAGTATTTTTTACCCTGTTCGATACATTCTTTCTTATATGTACCTGCAACTGGGTGCTGGAAACGTGTAGGATTGGTTGAGTTACCGGTGATAGAAACGTCAACGCCTTCCTTGTGCATAATAGCAACACCTTCGGTTACGTCATTTGCACCATAGCAGTTAACCTTTGCACGAAGTCCTGTGGAATAAGCCTTGCGGAATACTTCCTTAACTTCACCTGTGTAGTAATCCATTTCGGTTTCAACATATGTAAAGCCGTTAATTCTTGCGATAATCTGAGCAGCGTCCTTGCCAAGACCGTTAAGAATAACTCTAAGTGGCTCTTTACGAACCTTGTTTGCCTTCTCAGCAATACCAATAGCTCCTTCAGCAGCAGCGAAAGATTCGTGACCTGCAAGGAAAGCAAAGCACTTTGTATCTTCTTCAAGAAGCATCTTGCCAAGATTTCCGTGACCAAGACCAACCTTTCTTTGGTCAGCAACAGAACCGGGGATACAGAAAGCCTGAAGACCTTCACCGATTGCAGCAGCAGCGTCAGCAGCTCTTGTGCAATTCTTCTTGATAGCAATAGCACAGCCTACAGTGTAAGCCCACTTTGCATTTTCAAAACAAATAGGCTGAATTCCTTCAACAGTCTTATAAATATCAAGACCCTTTTCTTTGCAAACTTCAGCACATTCTTCAATAGAATTAATTCCATACTGAGCGAGGCAAGCCAAGATTTGCTTTTCTCTTCTTTCATATGATTCAAACAAAGCCATCTTACATTTCCTCCTTATTGTTTTCTTGGGTCGATAACCTTAACAGCGTCATCAACACGTCCATATTGACCTTGAGCCTTTTCAAATGCAGTATTAGCATCGTCGCCCGACTTAATAAAGTCCATCATCTTGCCGAAGTTTACAAACTTATAGCCGATAATTTCATCATCTTCGTTAAGAGCGATACCTGTAACATAGCCATCTGTCATTTCGAGGTAACGAGGGCCTTTTTTGAGAGTACCATACATTGTACCAACCTGAGAGCGAAGTCCCTTTCCAAGGTCTTCAAGACCTGCACCGATTGGAAGACCGTCTTCTGAGAAAGCACTTTGAGTTCTTCCGTATACAATCTGGAGGAAGAGTTCTCTCATAGCAGTGTTGATAGCATCACAAACGAGGTCGGTGTTAAGAGCTTCAAGGATAGTTCTTCCGGGGAGGATTTCGGAAGCCATAGCAGCCGAGTGGGTCATACCGGAACATCCGATTGTTTCAACGAGAGCCTCCTGAATAATGCCCTCCTTAACATTAAGAGTAAGTTTGCAAGTTCCCTGCTGAGGAGCACACCAGCCCACACCGTGTGTAAGACCAGAAATATCGGAAATTTCCTTAGCCTTCACCCACTTTGCCTCTTCAGGAATTGGAGCTGCACCGTGTGCAACGCCCTGTGCTACAGGACACATTGTTTCAATTTCATGAGAATAATTCATTAGGTTAAAACTCCTTTCAAAAAGTTAGTAAATACCAGAAACGACATTTGGGCATAAATACCGTTCCGCTATTATTATTTTAGCACATTCGACACCTTTTGTCAATACCTTTCAAAAAATTTTTTTTAAATTTTCCTTGAATTATTATATAATAATTCAAAAATTCAACCGTTTATAGCAGGGATTATATTAAATAAAACATAATAGACTTTAAAGGACATTGGAGTGGATAAAAGCGTTGTTTATATTTTTTACGTTTTATTTATAATTTTTCCCCGCCTAAGGCGGGGAATACAACAAAAATCATAACCTGTAAACAAGTAATGTGACAATTTTTAATTATTTAAGTTCCAGCAGATTGTTTTTGATAGATTTTAATATTTTTTTTTCTATTCTTGAAATGTACGACTGAGAAATTCCAACCACATCGGCTACCTCTTTCTGAGTCATTTCTTTTTTGCCATTAAGACCAAAACGCATTTCAATTATAGTTTTCTCACGAAGTGAAAGTTTTTCTATTTCGTTCATAAGCATCTCACGTTCAACCTGTTCTTCAAGCTGTTTGCTGACCTCGTTTTCGTCAGTGCCTAAAATGTCTGATAATAACAGTTCGTTGCCGTCCCAATCGATATTAAGGGGTTCGTCAAGTGAAATATCGTTTTTGTGTCCATTATTTTTACGAAGTTGCATAAGAATTTCATTTTCAATACACCTTGAAGCATAGGTTGCAAGCTTTATTTTTCGTTCGGGGTGATAGGTTCTTACTGCCTTTATAAGCCCTATTGTTCCAATAGAAATTAAATCCTCCATATCAATTCCTGTGGTTTCAAATTTCCTTGCAATAAACACAACAAGCCTTAAATTATGTACTATAAGTTCCTCCTGTGCCTCGTCAGGATTTACTTTAAGCAGTTCAAACATTTCAGCTTCTTGCTCCGGAGTAAGCGGTTCTGGGAGAGAGCCTGTTCCATTTATATAGTCAAGAGTGCTTGTGGGGTCGCATTTCATAAAGTAGGTTACGAATATCTCGGTTGCCCGTTGACACATCACTTCTTTCATTGCACCTACATACATAAAAAACGGTTTTACCTTTTCGGTTAAATATTTTGTAAATTTCATAATTTTTTCTCCTTTCAAAATATGATTAATCGGTAGCACCGAAAAATATCTTTGTCGTTTGTTTTTATTCTATAGCAATCCAATAAAAAATAATTGAATTAATAGTATTGATATAATCAATCCAGCAAATCGGGATTAAAAACAGCTCGTTCATCATTGCAGTTTTCTTTTGGATTTATAATGCCGACCAAGCATCTTACAAATTTACTTTCTCCGCTTTGAGAAACAATAGCCAGACGTTCACATCTTACAATTGGAATAAGCAGGTTTTCACCCTGTGTATGGGCAGTAACAAGCCTAAATGGAATATTAGGATAAGTATCTTTATCCATGCCAAAATATTCCGCAAGTTTTCGGCTTTTAAATACCACAATACTGTCACCACTTAAAACATCAACAAGCAGGTTTCCACTGTCGGCAATCGCAGGAAGGGTAACGCTGAAATCCTTGTCAAAAAAGGTTGCGGTATAGCTTATATGATTTTTAAATTTTTTTATTATACATCGTTGATACAAGCTTATTATAATATAGGTTAATATTGTGATAATAAAAATACTCATTAAAGAAACGTCAAAATAAACGGTGCAATTTTTTATATATACAGTACGTCTGCCGGACACCTGCCAGAAAAGCAGGGCGGTGCCGGCAAACAGTATATTGACGAACACAAGACCTGCTGTCACTCTTGCCAGTTGCCGGAAATCTGACACCTTGAAGCTTGCATAAGCAATTACAAAAAGACATAATAATTTTATAATAAAGATAATTGTTTGTATTAAAATTCCCGAAAGGTCAAATACTATAA
The DNA here is from genome assembly GCA_947631445.1 of uncultured Clostridia bacterium. Lineage (GTDB taxonomy): Bacteria > Bacillota > Clostridia > Oscillospirales > Ruminococcaceae > CANRLN01. Next base: position 14,165 of record CANRLN010000037.1, on the reverse strand, counting down.
GCAGTGAAACAGCCGAACAAAGACAGCTTCCCCAAAAAAGTCCATGTTTTCTAAAACCAAGCGAACAAAGTTTTCCAGCGATTTGTAAAAATATGTATCCGATAATCCAATTGGTTATAAGAAGTATGTCAATGTAAATCTGCACATTTTCACCTCCCTTTATTTTTATTATACCTTGTCTTGAATGAAAAAAATGTCAAAATTACCAACCTAAAATCAAAAATTTACACTTGTTAGGCTAAATTATGCAATAAAATGTAGGTTAATTGTGCTAAAAATAAAATGATTAAAAAAGAAATGTTTGTGTAGATATACAAATATTTGAAAAACCCGCCTTTTTTCGCCGAAATCATTTGACAAATGCTAAAAAAATATGATATACTAACATATAGAACCGTGGAACACACGGGGTCGGCTTGTTTAGCACAGCAGTGCCATTAAACGAGAAAACCGCCGTCTATTCAAACGGGATAATATGTCATATTACATTTGCTTTATGCTGAATTGTAAAAGTAGGTGTAGTAATTAAAAATTTTATTTTGGAGGTAATTAATTATGACAAAGGCAGAACTCATTTCTCTTATTGCTGAAAAAGGAGCTTACAAAACAAAGAAGGACGCAGAAAACGCTCTTGAAGCTGTTATCGGTTCTATCAAGTCCGCTATTATGGACGGCGAAAAGGTAAGCATTGTTGGTTTTGGTACATTTGAAGTTAAGGAAAAAGCAGCTCACGAAGGCTTTAATCCTAACACAAAGAAAAAGCAAATGTTCCCTGCAAAGAAGTCCCCTGCATTCAAGGCTGGTACTGCTTTCAAGAACGAAGTTAACAGCAAATAATATTAGTTGTCTATAACCTAAAACTGACGCATGGGGTTTTTCGCTTGTGCTTAACACTCCCGTGTTATCAAGCGAAAAACCCTTGTTGTTTTAATGGTGATATTAAGTGTATTAAAGGTAAGATAGGAGAGAAAAATAATGGCAAAAGCAAAAACAACTACTACTGCTAAAGCTACAACAACCAAAGTAGCTACAACCGATAAGAAAACTGTTTCAACTGTAAAACCTACTCTTGATGTTTTTGTTGAATACAATCATGAGCAGGTTGATACAACTGCAGTAAGCAAGCAGGCAATTGAAGATTATAAGGCAAAGGGAAACAAGGACGCTGTAAAAAGTGTTAAGCTTTATGTTATTCCCGAAAAGAATGTTGTATATTATGTAATCAACGATAAGGCAAGCGAAGATTATAAGATTAATCTTTAATCTTTGGGAACTTCTGATTGAATTGATGTTGCGTTTGCTGTGATAATCGGTGAACGCAATTTTCAGAAGGTATAAAAAATATGTGTTTATCATCTTAAAATTGTGCAATACTACAAAAATAAAAATATTTCATAAAAAGTGTTGACAAATGCAAAAAAGTATGATATAATGATTGAGTAAGGTAAACACCGCGGAGTGGAGCAGCTCGGTAGCTCGTCGGGCTCATAACCCGAAGGTCGTTGGTTCAAATCCAGCCTCCGCAACCATGAATCCATCATATAACAAAAGGAGTCCCTGTTTAGGGACTTTTTTTGTTATTCAAAATCGAAATCACTTAAAAAAGCTTGTGTGTTTCACTGCTTGGATTACCAGATTGCTTTTGGCGGAGGAACTTACAAATACACAAAAATTATGAGCAACCAGCCTCTCCCCCATTTTTTTATATAATTTTTCGTTGTCAAAACTTTTTTGTGTAAAGTAACATTTTTATAAATCCTTGAATAATATATTATAAACAAGGCAAACGCTTTGAAATACATAATTGGAGGAATTTATATGAACAACGACCAAAATTGTTTTAAAGAGGCCGTCTGCATTGATGCAATGCGTGTTTTTGATTCGTGCAGTTCACAGGACTGTTTAGAGGACTTAGCGGTTGAGTTTTGTGAGGAGGAGCAAACAATTGTAAGTTCGGCAGCGGCGGTAAAGTGTCGAAATGTTGAGGTTATAAACACGGTTTTTACAATTGACCCTGTGCCTTTTAACAAAGGCTTTTTTACGGTGGAGCTGACCTATACTTTTAAAATTAATATGGAGGCTTACAGCTGTATCGGAGCACCGCCACATTTTGTTACGGGACTTGCAAGTTTTTGCAAAAAGGTTATTCTTTATGGCTCGCAGGGAAATACCAAGCGTTTCAGTTCAGCAGACTGCGACGACAACAGCCAATCCATGAACAACCTGCCTATTGCGACAGCCTCTGTAATTGAACCAATTCCCTTAAATTGCAAACTTTGCAATGGTTGTATATTGGTTACAATAGGTGTGTTCTCAATAGTTCAGTTACAAAGGAGCGTTCCCGTGATGATACCAATATATGACTATTGTATTCCGTCCAAGGAATGTTCTTTCAGCACAGACTCTCCCTGCGAAATGTTTGAAAAGATTGATTTCCCTACCGGAGAATTTTTCCCAAAGGGTCTTGATGAAAAGAATGTAAAGCTTAATTCTTCACCTAATCTTGAGGCACAGTCGGAAGAATAAAATATAGATGCTTACAACAAAATCCCCTGCCGAAAAGCAGGGGATAATTTTTAAAATATTCCACGGAATATAAGCCCAACAACAGCAACTGCAATTAGCTTTTGACTGGTTTTGGGTCGAGATTTATTTATTATTGCACCATAAATAAATCCAAAAGGCGGAACAATTGCCGATAGTGCAAGTTCCCATACAGTAGCTTTGTCTTGAACAGTTTGAGGTAAATTGTTTGTATTTTGTGCTTGTGGGTAAAAGGGTTGGTTGTTTAGTGGGACAATTTTAAAATATCCGTCCGCTTCAAGCAGTTGATTTATAAATAATTTGCCTTTTGGTGTCCAATAGGTATGTTGTTTTTTTTTCGAGCTGGTTATATTATAGGATTTTGAAGCAGTATAGCCTTGATTGGCAAAAGCAGGAGTAAGCACCCAGACATCACCTTGTTTGATTTGTATTCCCTTATCCCTAAGATAAGAATTAAGCCAAACCGCCGATTTGCCATATTCCTTGGCAATTTGTGTTACCGAAAAGGTTGGCATATTGTCAACATTATTGTAAATATCATTGTAAACATCATTACATATAATATTAGGGGCAGGAGTTGGTGGTGGTGCATAATTATTGTTGTTGGTGTAGTTAGTGTTGTTAATATAACTATTGTCATACTGAACATTATCACCCATACAGGAGGAACAATAGTTGGCATCGTCCGGCATCATACTTCCGCACAAAGGGCATTGTTTCATAATATCACTCCTTTTGTTTTTTTATTAATTATAGCATATTTTTGATATATTGTCAATAGTTTTTGCATTTGGTCGACAAAATCAATTTTAAAAATATTTTTTATTAATTGTATTCCCCGCCTACGGTGAAGTGTTTTCAATATCGCACCCAGGATAAATTTTAAACAAAAAAGCGATACAGCTAAAAGCTGTACCGCTTAAAATAGTTTTAATTAAAAGCCGAGAATTTTCTTAAATTCGTCTGCAATAACAGTCTGCTGGGCAACTGCATCATCATGAGTTTCTCCGATGGTTGTGTAGTAAGCCTTAATCTTAGGTTCTGTGCCGGAAGGACGAATAATAACGCTTGCTCCGCTTTCAAGTTCAAAAGCAAGAACATCAGATTTAGGAAGTGTAAGAACAGTCTTTTCACCGTTTGCAACATCAGTATGTTCCGAAGCCATATAATCGGCAAAACCAATTACCTTTTTGCCACCAAGTGATTCAATCTTATCGGTTCTAAGGGAGGTCATAAGTTCTTTCATTCTCTGCATACCCGAAGCACCCTCGCAGGTAAAGCTTTCTTGGCAGTGGAAGTAGTTGCCATAGTTCTTGTACATTGTTTCACGAGCCTGAAGAAGTGAAATGTTCTTTGTTCTGTAAAAAGCAGCCATTTCACAGATAAGCATAGATGCAACAACAGCGTCCTTGTCACGAACATAAGAACCTGCAAGATAACCATAGCTCTCTTCAAATCCGAAAATATATCTGTCAGCCTCGCCGTCTTTTTCAAGCAAACCAATCTGCTCACCGATAAACTTAAAGCCAGTAAGAACGTTTCTAAGTTCAACGCCATACTTTTCAGCCATTTTCTTTACAATATCAGTAGTAACGATTGTCTTTACAGCTACTGGGTTCTTAGGCATTGTACCCTTTGCAATTCTTTCTTGGCAGATATATTCAAAGAGCATAGCACCAACTTCATTACCAGTGATAAGAACATAGTTGCCGTCTGGGTCGGGAACAGCAATACCAACACGGTCACAGTCGGGGTCGGTTGCAAGGAGCAAATCTGGTTTAACAGTTTTGCAAAGTTCAAGACCCTTTGCAAGTGCTTCTTTGATTTCTGGGTTAGGGAATGGGCAGGTTGGGAAGTTTCCGTCTGGATTTTCCTGTTCTGGAACAACCGTAACTTCTTTAATTCCGATTTTCTTAAGAATGGCTCTTACTGGCTTGTTTCCTGTGCCGTTAAGGGGAGTGTAAACAACCTTAAGACCGCTGTCAGCAACCAGTTCGGTATGTACGCCCTGTTCAGAAACCTTGTCCAAATATCTATCAATAGTATCCTGACCGATATATTCAATAAGACCCTTTTCAAGACCTTCTTCAAAGTCCATAACCTTAGCACCGCCGAACATTTCAACAGCGTTAATCTTGGAAATAACTGTGTTAGCTACTTCAAGAGTAATCTGGCAACCGTCTTCGCCGTATACTTTATAGCCGTTGTATTTAGCGGGGTTGTGAGAAGCAGTTACAACAATACCAGCACTTGTTTTTAAATCACGAACAGCGAATGAAAGCATTGGAGTTGGCATAAGTTCTGGATAGATATAAGCCTTAATTCCGTTTGCTGCAAGAACCTTTGCAGCTTCCTTAGCGAATACATCGGATTTAATTCTGGAGTCGTAAGCAATGGCAACACTGCCGTTTTCAAAAGCACCATTTACATAGTCAGCAAGACCTTGTGTTGCACGGCGAATTGTGTAAATATTAAGACGGTAGCTACCAGCACCAATAACACCTCTAAGACCACCTGTACCAAATTCAAGGTCACGATAAAATCTATCAATAATAGCGTCTTGGTCACCCTTAATAGATTCAAGTTCTTCTTTTAAGTCTGGGTCTTCGGTTGCGTTTGCAAGCCAAAGTTCGTAAAGTTCATTTTCTTTCATTTTTAATATCACCTCTTATAAAATTTAGTAAGCAAAGCTTAACTATACCTATTATATCATATTTATAAGCCGTTGTCAATATATTTTTGAAAAATAAGTAAAAAATATATGAAATTTTTAGTTTTAAATTATCCAAAAATCGACATATCTGCAGGAATTGCCATGTTTTGGGCAAGTGATTTTTTAACATCAAGAAACCTTTGATTGGAGCTTCCGCAAAAATTCAGTTCAAGTGAGCGTTTTTCAAGAATAAATTTTCCGTCCACAAGATAATCAAGTTGCCCGAGCAACTGCATATAGCCGTTTTGCTCATTAGCATTTTTTATCAGCTGTTCAAAAGTAAAACCGGTGTAGGAAATAATGTTCAGTTTAAAGGGGGTTTGTTTTATTTTTTGGGCAAGGTCAACAAGTGGCAGGCATTGGCAAAAGGGTTCTCCTCCTGAAAAGGTCACTCCGTCCAACAGGGGGTTTTTAAGTATATTCTGATATATTTCTTCGGTATCCGAAATATATCCTCCCGAAAAATCATGGGTGGCGGGATTATGACACCCTTTGCAATTGTGAGGGCAACCCTGAACAAAAACACTATATCTAAGCCCAGGACCGTCAACAATAGAATCGCCCACAAGACCCGCAAGTCTTATCTGCATATTCTTATTCTTCTTTCTTTATGCTTTAATTCTTGGAATACGTTCGGTTTCGGTTTTGTGGTGTTCGTGTTCGCTTCTTCCGCAAAGCGGACAGCAGTCACCTATAATTCCTGTATAACCGCAGATTGGGTCACGGTCAACAGGGTGGTTTATAGAACCATATCCGACCCCTTGTTCTTTCATGTATCTTACAATTTTTTCAAAAGCCGAAAGGTTTTTAAGTGGGTCGCCGTCCAATTCAATATAGCTTATATGCCCCGCATTGGTAAGTTCATGGTAAGGAGCTTCAATAGCTATTTTGTCATAAGCCGAGATAGGATAGTAAACCGGAACATGGAAAGAATTTGTATAATAATCTCTATCGGTCACACCGTCTATTTCACCGAATTTTTTTCTGTCCATTTTTACAAATCGTCCTGAAAGACCTTCGGCAGGTGTTGCAAGAAGGGAGAAATTAAGCTTGGTTTTTTCAGATTCTTTGTCCATTCTTTCTCTCATATGGGATATAATCTTATAGCCGAGTTCTCTTGCCTCTTGTGATTGTCCGTGGTGAACGCCGATTAAAGCTTTAAGGGTTTCGGCAAGACCAATAAAGCCGACAGACAAAGTACCATGTTTAAGAACCTCCGCAACGCTGTCGTTTGGAAGAAGATTGTCCGAATCAATCCAAACACCTTGTCCCATAAGGAATGGATAATTCTTTACTTTTTTAGAACACTGCATTTTAAATCTGTGCATAAGCTGGTCAATACAAAGTTCCATCATATCATCAAGCTTTTTAAAGAACAAATTAACGTCGCCATTTGATTCAATTGCAAGTCTTGGAAGATTAATAGAAGTAAAGCTGAGGTTTCCTCTGCCTGTTACAATTTCTCTTTCGGGGTCGTGGATATTGCCGATAACCCTTGTGCGACAGCCCATATAAGCAATTTCAGTGTTTGGATTGCCCTCTTTATAGTACTGAAGATTGAATGGAGCGTCAATAAACGAGAAGTTGGGGAAAAGTCTTTTTGCAGAAACACGGCAGGCGAGTTTAAACAAATCATAGTTAGGGTCTTCGGGGTTAAAGTTTACACCCTCTTTGACCTTAAAAATTTGTATGGGGAATATGGGGGTTTCGCCGTTTCCAAGACCGTCTTCGGTGGCAAGCAGGATATTTTTCATAACCATTCTGCCCTCTGGTGAAGTATCTGTACCATAGTTTATAGAGCTAAAAGGAGTTTGAGCCCCTGCTCTTGAGTTCATGGTGTTAAGATTATGCACCAAAGCTTCCATTGCCTGATAGGTAGCACGGTCGGTTTCAACCACCGCATTTTCATATGCAAATTTTTGAACTTTTTCTATGGTTTCAGAATCTGCAAATTCGGCAAGCAATTTTTTTTCAATTTCTGTATAAGCGTTATTTTTGTTCTGGTCAAGGCAAGGAACTAACGAATGTTCGGTTTTAATTTTTTTGGCAAGTTCTTTTGCCTTTTCTTGAACATCTTGAGCAGGTTCAAACCCTGCAATAAGCTGAAGTCCTCTGCCGATATTTTTTCTGTAATTGCTGGCAAAGGTTTTTGCAACGCCGTTTGCCATATCATAGTCAAACTTAGGAACAGCCTGTCCGCCGTGCTGGTCGTTCTGATTGGATTGAATTGCAATGCAGGCAAGAGCGGAGTAGGAGATAATATCATTTGGGGTACGAAGATGTCCGTGTCCGGTTGAAAAGCCCTTTTCAAAAAGTTTGGTAAGGTCAATTTGGGTGCAGGTGGTTGTAAGGGTATAAAAATCAAGGTCGTGAATATGTATATATCCATCTTTGTGTGCTTTAGCGTGTTTGGGGTCAAGCACATACATTTCATTAAATTCCTTAGCACCGGTAGAACCATATTTAAGCATTGTTCCCATTGCCGTGTCGCCGTCAATGTTTGCATTTTCACGTTTTATATCGCTTTCGATAGCAGGTTTGAATGTTAAATCTTCGTATATTTTCATAAGATTTGTGTTCATTTCTCTTGCTCTTGTGCGTTCCATACGATATATGATATAAGATTTTGCAGTAGATGCGTGTCCTTCTTCTATAAGCACTTTTTCAACAGCGTCCTGTATCTGTTCAACATCTGGCTGTTTATAGTCTTTTGCAAGAAGATAATCCACAACCTTTCCAGCTATATCCAATGCTTCTTCATAGTTGGTACCACCGACCGATTTGGCTGCCATATAAATGGCATTGGCGATTTTCTCAATATTAAATGTAACTACACGTCCATCACGTTTTTTAATTTTGGTTATCATTAAAAATACCTCCTTTATTAATAAAAAAACAATAAATAGAAACAAAAAAGTTTTTACCCACAACATATTGTAGTTTAATAATAATAATACAACTATTAGTATAACTTATAAAGCACAAAAAGTCAATGGATAATAAGCACAAATTTAAAGCCAACAAATTGTTGAACTTTTACAAACACAAAAGTTGATAAAAATAATTGTTTTAATCTTTGGTGCTGTCGATGCTGTTGTCAGAGGACTGAGCAGAGTTTTCTTTGGATTCAATATAAGCAGAATTTTCTGTTTTGGAATCGGAAATTATTATTTTACTTTCTCCGCCAGTTTTAACAATATCCTCAATGCTGTGGCTTGCCATATATCCCGCAAAGGTCAATATTAGAGCCACAAGAGATAATATCAAAAACCAGCCAAGTCTGAACTTTGGATTTTTTCTTTCTTTCACTATAAAAAACCTCCTTATTCTTTAAATGCTTAATGGATTTTAAGCAAAAATTTTAAAATTTAAATTTTCTGGTTTTACCATTTTCTTGATGTTAATATTTTCAGTTGCCTTAAAATCAATTATACATCATATTCCGAAAAAAAGCAAGCTTTTTTTTAAAATTTGTGATATTACCTATAAACTTTTCCTAAAAGCGACAATAAATTTAAACACAAAATTTTTATGTTTATATAATAAGAATCTCTCGCCTTTATAGATAGCGGGAGTATGTCATATTCAATTAGTAAAACATCATATATATTCTAACAACTTGTTACTGTTGCAAATATATTAATCCCCGCATAAATTAATATGCGGGGATTAAAAACAATTATTATTTTATCAATAATCTATGGTTTCAATCCAAGTGTCAATTTCGCCTTGTGAAACAGATGGACTAAATCTCATACCGTCCAGCCAGTTGCCCGTGCCTGACATTTCTTTAAGCAGATTTCCGCTTTCGCCAAGTCCCGAACCGCCAGAAGTACAGAAGGGTATAACCGTTTTGCCGTCAAAATTGTTTTGGATTACAAAGTTGTTTACCGGCCATGCAGCAATTCCCCACCAGATAGGGTAACCAATAAACACAGTTGAATATTCCTCCCAGTTGTCAGGGGTAGTTTTTTCAAGTGGAACATTTCTAAGATTTTGGTCACCATATTCAAGGCTGACACGGCTTTTGTCGCTGGTATAATCCAAATCTTCTGCAGTGTAAGCATCTTGAGGAACAATTTCAAAAATATCCGCATTTGTGGTGTTAGCAATATATTCTGCGACATTTTTAGTGTTTCCGCTTGCTGAAAAATATGCAACAAGGACTTTATCATTATCTTCGGTAGGAGTTGAATCCTCTGAACTTTCGTCTATTTTAGAATCTGTTTCAGAATCTACTTCAGAATTTTCATAATCTGTAGAATTAGAATCCTGTTCGGATAAAGAACTTTCTAAAACTTTAGAAGAATTAGGTTCGGAAGAAGAATTTGTAGTTGTTGTTTCGTCAAAGCAACCTGCAAAGGAAAATAATAAAGCTGTACTAAGCATTGTTGATAATATTTTTTTCATTTTTATCACCTCTAAACATTCTTTCCCATTTGATATGATTTTTTTATGTATTCAGAATTTTCTATATCGCCTACATCGGAAAATCCACCTGCATAAATTGAACCTTTTTCTTTTGCACCTGTGACGCAATCAGCAAATCCTCTCATACACTGTATAGTACATTCAAGAGCAGTTTTTGAATTTTCGGCAGCGGTGGCTATATAATAAAATTCTTTGTTCTTAATTTCTGTCCAGCGACAGACCGTACGGTCTATTAATGTTTTAAGCTGTGCAGCAATTGAATAAAAATATACTGGACTTGCAAGCACAATCACATCGGCATCTATGATTTTCTGTACAATTTCAGCCATATCGTCTTTGATTACACACTCTCCACCATGACTGGAGCAATAATAGCAAGCCTTGCAATAGTCTATTTTCTTTTCGGAAACACGGATTTTTTCAACCTGATTGCCTGTTTCCAAAGCACCTTTCATAAATTGGTCGCAAAGCAAATCGGAATTTCCGCCTTTTCGTGGACTTCCAGATAAAATTAAAACCTTTTTACTCATATCTTTCAATCCTTTCCATAAATTTCTTCTATAATTGGGAATGTACTCCATGCCTTCGGCCAGCCGCAGTAAAAAGCAAGCTGGGTTACAACCTCAACCAATTCTTGTTTGGTTATGCCATGTTCTTTGCCTATTGCAATATGCGATTTAAGTTGTGGAAAAAGTCCTGCCGAAAAAAGTGCAGAAATGGTTATAAGGCTTCTATCCCTTGCCGAAAGTTTATCCTCTCTTGACCAAACTTCACCAAATAAAACATCGTCATTAAGTCTTGCAAATTCGGGAGCGAGTTCTCCCAAGTTATCTCTACCTGCTGTTTGTTTTTTCATTTTTTATCCCTCCAGTTTGTTATATTCTTCATCTGTTACAGGTTCGCACCATTCGTTTTGGCAATTTTCACCCGGTACTTCAACCGCAAGGTGCTGAAAATAGCTGTTTGTGGTTGCACCATGCCAATGCTTAACATTTGCAGGAATATTTACAACATCTCCTGCCTTAAGACGTCTTGCAGGTTTGCCCCATTCCTGATACCAGCCCTCTCCAGCTGTAACAAGCAGAATCTGTCCGCCACCTTTATCAGCATGGTGTATATGCCAGTTGTTACGGCATTTTGGCTCAAAGGTTACATTGGCAATTCCAACCTGTTCGGTTGAAAGCATATTCAGATAGCTCTGACCAATAAAATATTTTGCAAACGCATCATTAGGTTTACCTGTTTCAAATACGCTTAAATCTTTCATATTATCATCTCCATTCTTCAAGCTGTTCATCGGAACGGCTTGCATTGCTACCATGAATTGCAAGGCCTTTTTTTACTTCAGCATTTGGGCAAAGTTTTTTAATATCACGCACACTGTTTCCAAGTCCGCTACCCTCATGGGTGCAAAACGGCTTAATAATTTTTCCCGAAAAATCAAAATGTTCAAGAAAAGTAAATACAGCCATTGGCATTGTTCCCCAATAGTTTGGATAACCAAGATAAATTACATCATAGTCATCAATGCTATCTGGGTAGTGGGTAAGTTCAGGTCGAGCATTACGTCTTTGGTCGTTCTTTGCTTCTTCGACACAGTCGTTATAACCCTTTGAGTAGGGCATAACCTGCTCAATCTTAAAAAGTTCTCCGCCAGCTATTTTTTGCAGTTTTTCTGCGACAACCTCTGTGTTGCCAACCTTAAGCATTTCAAGTCTGCCTGCCATATAATTTTCATCAGCTCTTGAATAAAAAGCAATTAATGTTTTCATAGTGAATACCTCCTATATTTTTTTGTTAATATAATTATACCACAAAATCCCTTGACATGGAATAGCCAATATGTTATAATAGTATTAACCATAGGTTAATACTATTAATTTTAAATTTTAAAATTCCTCATACTATATTATAAGATTTTTATAAGGAGATATAATATGTATAATTATATGTTGGATACTTTTATTGCGGTTGCCGATTGCGGAAGTTTTACCAAAACAGCGGACAAGCTTTATCTTTCGCCAACCGCCGTTATGAAACAGATGAACACACTTGAAAAACACCTTGGTTTAAAGCTATTTGAGCGAACCTCTTTGGGAATTGCCCTTACAAGGGCGGGGGAGGTTGTTTACAAAAATGCCAAAATTATAATTGAACATTCAAAACAAACTATAATTGAAGCAAACAACGCCATGCACAAATATGACACTACATTTTGTGTTGGAACGTCAATTTTAAATCCTGCAAAACCTTTTATGGATTTGTGGTATAAAGTTGGTGGGGAGTTTTCCGATTATAAGCTACATATTGTACCATTTGAAGATAACCACGATGGTATTTTATCCGAAATTGAAAAACTTGGGGAAAAGTTTGATTTTCTTGTTGGCGTGTGTAACTCAACAATTTGGCAATCTTTGTGTAACTTTTTGCCACTTGGAAGATATAAAAAAATGATAGCCGTATCCTATAAACACCCACTTGCCAAAAAACAAGTTGTTGATGTTAAAGATTTATATGGAAAAACCCTTATGATGGTTAAGGCTGGTCATTCAAGCGTAAATGATTTTTTAAGAAATGATTTGGAAACCAACCACCCACAAATAAAAATTGAGGATACACCCCTATTTTATGATATATCGGTGTTCAACCGTTGTGCCGAAACGGGGAATGTTCTGCTTACAATAGAATGTTGGAAAGATGTTCACCCGGGACTTGTTACAATTCCTGTGAACTGGGATTACAGTATACCCTATGGTATTCTGTATAGCCTTAACCCACCCAATGATGTTTTAAGGTTTTTAGATGCTGTAAAAAATATTATATAAAAAAAGCCCACCGCAATTACCATATTCAATGGAATTGCGGTGGTTTGATTTAAGCGGGTAATTGATTTATTCGGTCATAAGCTTGCAGATAAGCGAAGAAACATCGGTTGGGTTTTCAATTGGAAGTCCCTCGATAAGCAAAGCTTGAGCATACAAAAGCTTGGTATAATCGGTAAGCTTGTCTTTGTCGCTGATATAAAGCGATTTAAGCTTTTCAAAAATTTCATGGTTCTGATTGATTTCAAGCGATTTTTGTGCCGAAACCTTTTTGTTTTCGTTTTCGGGCATTGAATTAAGCACCTTTTCCATTTCAAGGCTAAGCATACCACTTGACGAAAGGCATACAGCATGGTTTTTAAGTCTGGAAGAAAGTTTAACCTCGCTTATTTTATCTTCACCAATTGCATTTTTCATAAATTCAAGCAGGTCTTTGTTATCTTCATTGAGCTTTTTGGTTTGTTCCTTTTCTTCCTCTGTTTCAAGGTCAAGGTCACTATCGGTAATAGATTTAAATGGCTTGTCATTATAGTTCATAAGAACCTTTACGGCAAATTCGTCTACATTAGCTGTAAAGTAAAGAACTTCATAGCCTTTTTCCTTTATCTTTTCAAGAGCAGGGAGAATGTCAATCTTTTCAACGCTTTCTCCGCAAGCATAGTAGATAAACTTTTGGTCTTCCGGCATACGTTCAACATATTCTTTAAGTGTTACATTCTTTTTATCTTTGGAAGAAACGAACATAAGCAGGTCTTCAAGTTTTTTAGCGTCTGCTCCCATGTTCTGATATACACCGAATTTAAGCTGTGTTCCAAACTCCTTGAAAAATTCTTCATACTTTTCACGATTGTTTTTTTGGAGTTTAAGAAGTTCATTCTTGATTGATTTTTCAACATTCTTTGCAATAGTTTTAAGTCCTGCGTCCTGCTGGAGAAGTTCACGGGAAATGTTAAGTGAAAGGTCGTCCGAATCAATAACACCTTTTACAAATCCAAAATAATCGGGAACAAGTTCTTCGCACTTTTCCATAATCATAACCGAGCTGGAATAGAGTGCAAGACCCTTTTTAAAATCTTTGGAGTAATAATCAAATGGAGCTTTGGAGGGGATATACATAAGTGCATTGTATGCACAAAGTCCGCTTTCGTTGTGCTGATGAATATGGAGAAGTGGCGGGTTGTAATCCATAAACTTGTTTGTATAGAATTGGTTGTAGTCCTCGTCTTTAAGCTCAAACTTATTTTTCTTCCAGATTGGCACCATATCATTGAGAGTGTCTACTGATTTTGTGATGGTTGGATTTTCGTAATCCTCGCCATACTCTCTATGTTCCATCTCCATTTTGATTGGAAAACGGATATAATCGGAATATTTCTTTACAAGCGATTGAAGTTGATATTGGTCAAGATATTTGTCGTACTTATCGTTTTCTGTGTTTTCTTTAAGCTTAAGGGTTATGGTAGTGCCTGCATTTTCTTTGTCGCAAGGTTCAATTGAATAACCCTCTACTCCCTTAGAAGTCCATCTGTAAGCGATGTCCGAACCATAAGCCTTAGATTCAACCACAACTTCGCTTGCAACCATAAATGCAGAATAAAAGCCAACACCAAATTGACCAATTATATCAACATCTTCTTTTTTCTCATTTTCTTCTT
>CANRLN010000036.1 GCA_947631445.1 uncultured Clostridia bacterium | reverse complement strand
AATGTGTTTTACTGACATTTTTACTTATTAATAAAAATTACTGAAATCTATAAAAATGCAAGTTTAAGGCTATTTTATGTTACTTGTTGTTTATGAAAAATAGTCAAAAATACTTTTGTATAACTCTCCTGGATTGAATGGTATTGCGTCAGGACACAAAGAAATCACTCAAGACCAAATTGCAAAATCCAGTGCTGGAATTTTTCTTTTTAGTGCTGATAAGCCCGGAAGTCAAACGGATTTTGAAATTCTTGGTGAATTGCAGAATAAAATTCAGAATGTAATTTTGGTTTTAAATAAAATTGATAATATCAAAGAAACTGAAGGAGAAGATATAAATTCTGTTGTGAACAAACTCAAAGAAAATTATAAGAAAGTTTTCCCCGAAGCAAAGACTATTCCAGAAATCTGGCCTGTTGTGGCATATCCTGCTTTGGTTGCAAGAAGCAAGATGCCAATGGACTATCATGGTAAAACTGAATTTAGTGATGAAGAACGTGAAAAATTTGAAAAAGATTCTCGTATGGTCGAGTTTGAAGACAGGCTTTGGAAATTTCTTGCACACGGAGAGAAAGCTAAACAAGAGTTGCTTTCTCCTGTGGTACATTTAATCAATCAACTTTCTGCAATTAAAGAAAGACATAATAATGAGCTTGCTGTTTTAACAGGTTCTGTTGACCAATCTGAAATTGAAGCCAAACAAATTGAACTTGAAAATATTCTTGAATCCCTCAAGAAAAAAGAAAAAGATGATACCAAAGATGTTAGAGGCGAAATTCGTACAGCAGAAGATGAATTTAAAAAATCTATAGAATCAGAATGTGAAAGAATAAAAAAAGAGATGTTCCGAAAAATAGACAATTTCACAGATGTTGAAGAAATTAACTCTGAAAAATTGGAGCGTAAAGTTAAAAATAAACTGTTTAGTGCTGTTTCCAGTGCATATGATGATTACAAAGATAGGCTTAGAGAAATTGTTGCAACTCGTACTTCGGAAATATTGAATATAGATGAAAGTGATCCTTCCAGTTCAATTCAAATCACTCTTGACACTACACTTAATTTGACAGATGTGAAAGTTGGTTTGGAATATTACGAAAAACAGCAGGACGAAGTCCAAAAGGAAATTAAGGAACTTTCTTCAGAAGTTCGTAATGCAGAAATTGAAAAGCAAAAACAAGAAAAACTTGCCATAAAACTTGCTAAAAAAGAAAGAGAACTTGAAAATCTTAAAGAAAAACGTGATATGTTTATGGAAATGAGAATGAGCAACAGACCATCTATTACAAGCAATATTGTTAATACTTATGAAGAAATTCCGCCAACTGGTCTTTTTGGACATATCGGAAGAGTTTTTAAAGGAGCAGAGTATAGACCTACTCAAGAAATTAAAATTAATGATAGTGAACTTAAACAGTATAAATTGGAAACGGAACGTATGCTTAAAGAATATGATTCGAAAATTCAGAAGATGGAGCAGGAATATGAGAAGCTTACAAGCAAATCCGAATCTGAAGATTGTTGGGAAGCTGAAAGCCTTTTAAGGCAAAAAAATCAATTACTCAGTCAAAAATTTGCTGAACAAGAGCGTAAGAGTAAAGAGTTTGCAGAAAAAGTTAGGGCAACTTGTCAAAAACAATTAAGAAGACAGAAAGATGACATTGAAGACTTTACAGACGAACTTTGTAAAAATTGTACTAATAAAGCTATAGACGCCTTCCGTACAAATCGTAAAAATCTTACACAAATCGTATTAGATTTGATTGTAGGAACGGTTACAGAGCAGATTAAAACAAAACAACAAGAGTTGCAACATCTGAATAATCAATCTCAAAAGGCAGTCGAAGAGCGTGACAAGAAAATTTCTGATATTGAAAACGAAAACCAACAAATCAATGAATTGTTGATGAAAGTTACTGATTTGCAGTCGGAAATTGAAAGCATTCGTACAGACGTTATTAAACAAGATAAATTGGAGGAGGAACCATAATGAAAGAAATAATTCAAAAAATGTTGGGCATTTCTGAAGAGCTTGAAAACTCTGATATTTTTGAACAACTTTATAGATTACTGGAATCTCTTGAATATAAGCATTATCATTTAACCTTTATGGGACAGTTTTCTGCGGGAAAATCATTGTTGATTAATCGTCTTTTGGAAAAAGATATACTGCCTGTTCATATCACAGAAACAACAGCACTTATCACATTGATACAATATGGTGATACTGACCGTGTGGATATTTTACATAAAGACGGTTCGCAGGAAACAATATCTATAGAAGAATCTCAAGAACTATGGCAAAGTGGTAACACAGAACAGCTATCTGAAATTGCACAAATTCAAATATATGTTAATAGTGAACTTCTGAAAAGCGGACTTGTTATTGCCGATACTCCTGGGATAAATACAATCATTAATAATCATGTGGAGTTAACTGTTAGTGTTATTGAAAATGCAGATTGTATTGTATATGTGCTTGGAAAATCCGTAACAGAAACTGACAATACATTTATTGAAAGTATTTGTGCGAGCGGTATTCCCATAATATTCGTACGCACTCCCTTGGACGAAATCAAATCTACAGAAGAAAGTATAGAATTGACCTGTGAAAAAGATAGAGCAATTCTTAAACCTTTTACAGAAAATCCTGTGTTTTTTGTTTCCAATGAAAAGGAAAATTTTTGGTATAAAAATATTCAAAAACTTCAGAATTATCTTTCTAACAATATCACAGAAAACTTAGAAGAAGCCTTAAGAAAAAATGTGTCTTTAAGAGTAAAATTTCTTGCAAATCATTTAAAAAAGATTCTTGAAGAACATAGCCAAACTCTTGATAAATTTATGACTGGAAAAGAATCAGATTTCCTTTTGCAAAAAAAAGAAATAGAAGATACTCTCCAGCGTATGAAAAAAATCTTGGAAAAAAACAAAGAAACTCTTCAAAAGAAATGTCAAGATATTCATAAACCTGCTAATGAGGAATTGTATGAAACCCAAAATGCAGAAGTGAAAAAAACAAGAGATGCAATTAGTAAGATGAAATTTGGTGTTTCTCCCGAAAGGTACATTCAACCAGTAGAAAGTCAACTTAAAACTTCCTGTCAGCGTATATATATGCATTATTTAGCTACTTTTGAAGATGTAATAAAAGAAAACAATCAAACGCTGTTACATGAGCTTTCGGATTGTGATGTCTTTTCACAAATTGATGTAATATTGCCAGAAACATTACAAGAAACTTGTGAAATTTCAGAAGATATGGCTATACGAGTTGAAGTTCTTCAGAAGCAACAGAAAAACTTACAAGAAGAATTTAGTTCTATTGGTGAGCGTCAGTTGGAATTTGAGGGCGATAAAGAAAAGCTTATGCAAGAAGAAGCACTCCAATGTATTGAAAATGAACTTGATAGCTATCCAGAATATATTCCTAAATATTATCAAGAAGAAGCTTCTGGCGAAAATGAAGAAAAATTCAAAAGAATTGGCAGAATTTTGGACTTCGCTACATTACTTATTCCAGGAGCTACATGGGCAAAATGGGGGGCAAAAACATTACAGTTTGCTTCAAAAGGGGCAAAGGCTTTTAAAGCAGTAAATACTGCTGAAAAATTGGCACATACCGCTGAAGTGTTGGAAAAAAGTGTAGAAGTTGCGAAATACGCAAAAAAAGCTGATAATGTTGTAGATACAGGTAGAGTTTTTGCTAAATATGTTCGCCAGTCTAAACGCGGAAACAGAAAAATGGCTCAAGAGGCTGTAGATTTATACAAAAAAGGGCAACAAGCTAACGACATTGTGTCAACGGTTCGCAATCAGGTTGAAGAGTCCGAACCTGTGGGATTACTCGACCTGTTAAGTTTTGAACATCATTTGGGCAAAGTAGGCAAAAAGTTAAACAAGCCATCTACTGTTAAGATTGATACAGAATACGAACAAGAATATTATGCTGGAAAACGCAAAATCGAACAGTGCAGAGCAGAAAAGGCAAAAGAAGAAATAGAAAAAAGAATGCGTATTATCGATATAAAAGATAAGCAAGCAGCACTTCAGATTCGTGAGCAGGCTATAAAACGTAATCAGCAAATGGCAGAAAATGAGCTAATTGAGTTGCAAGCAGAAATCCAAAAAAAATGTGAGAGTTCTAAGTTGCAATATATTATTTCTTATTATCAAAATGTTGCAGAAGAAAAAATTAGAGCTTTTATTGAATATATTGAAGCTAATGTTCAACCTGAAATGGAAAAGAAAATTAATGAATATCTGAATACTTATGATTTCCATATACTAACAGATATTCATCGAAAGGAAATGGAATTTGCCAATCTTGAAAAGGAATTTTATAACATGGATAGAAAAAAGCAAGAAGAAACTGCGAAAAGATACCATATATATCTGAGCTTTTTGATGCAATTTACTCTCGAGGGTGAATCATAATGAATATTGATTTTCGTAAACTTCTGATAGTAGGACAAAGTCAAGATAAAATTAATTTTATAAAAGAATTTCTTTTTCAATCTTCTGCTATGAAATTTGAAGAAATTTGTCGCAAAAAAGAAGATATATTTATAGAGTTGAGGCATTATTCAAGTTATGAATGTAAAATTGAATGTAATTCTGAGGATACTGTCAAGATATTTTCTTTTTGGTTTCCTGCTGGTATAATACTTAAAGCAGATATAAACATTGGAAAACGTTGGATAGATTCTTTCACTGTTGATTCGTGCGACATGGTGTTATTTTTGTGTTCATATCCATGGAAAACAGAAGAGCTTTTGGACAATCTTCATATGATTCCAGAACATTTATATAAAAACATTTCTTGTCAGCCAATACAATATAGTGTGATAAGGTGGGTTGATAATCAACGATTTGGGGCAACTGATATTATTAATCCAGAAAAAGTAATTTCAGAGCTTCCAATCGATATTTGTAAGAATTTGGAACAATCTTTTAACACCCAATTTATTGTTTCAATTTTAGAATATCCTATTTATAGTAGTCGTCATGATTTTTTTAAAGTTATTTCCACTTCTGGGAAAACATTTACTGTTTTAACAGAAGAATCAAAAAAACGATTTGAAAAATGGCAACAAATGATTATAGATTTTCCGTCAAAATACTTTTGCGAGCATCCTGACTATTTGGGTTTATATGCTTGTAATCTTCCTTTTGAGATGTGGGATGGTTTTGAAAAAATTCAAAGCCCTAAAGCATTTAAGAAAGTAACTTTATTTGAAAGCGTAAATGGTTGTAGAGATATTATGCAACAATTTAAAAATAAATATTATCAATGTTACAATAAGACTATTTTTAATGTTGTAGATGAGATTTATAAAGAAAATGTAAAAGAAATTTGTTTTTGGGACTTGGAACAGGATATTTTACAATTACACTTAGAAATTGAAAAAAAATATTATGAAATTCTTAAACACATTAAAAAAGTTCCATGTCCAAATACAAAACGTGAATATCAAACAATTCTTCATAAAAATAAATATGATATTACATTTAATAAAAAAATAAAAGAATTTTTACAAAGTGATATGATGCATATTATTTATGAACATATTATAAAAAAACAAACGATACTAAAGCCATTTATATGATATTGTATAATAAAATATGATAAGGAGAAATTTAAATATGAAAAAAAGTATTTCTGTTTCTGCTACTGCATTAGTACTTGAAAGCTGTTTGCTTTTTAGTATGCCAAATTTGACAGATTGGCAGAAAGGAATGTTATGGTGCGGAATAGGTGTAATTGCAGTGTTAATGTGTGTAACAGCATATGTCCTATTTTCAAAGATTGTAAACTGGAAAGAGGAACAAAATCAAAGTAATATACTTCAGAATCAAGAGTTTCAGGATTCTTCCAGTCAACAATTGAAAGAACTTAGTGAAATAATTGGAAAAATGCAAGCTAATCATGAAGCACAATTAAAGTTGATATCAGAAAGTCAAAAAAATCTAATTTCTGAAACAACAGAAGTATTCACTTCAAAAATCGGCGATATGCAACAACAGCTTTTGCAGAGTGCTACTCATAATGATAAAATACAAGAAACCACTCAAGAATTGTATAAAGCGAGTATTCAGCAGTTACAAGAAAGCCAACAGTTGCAGTCTGAAAAACTTACAGAAAGTCAAAAATCTATGATTTCTGAGATAACAGAAGTATTCACTTCAAAAATTGACGATATGCAACAACAGTTTTTACAGAGTGCTAACCATAACGATAAAATACAAAAAGCTACTCAAGAATTGTATAAGGATAGTATTGAACAACTTATAGAAAAGTTGCAACAGCATTTCCAAATGCAGATTGAAGAGCTTATTAAGAGCAATGCCGATTCGCTTTATGCAACAGAAACACAAATTACAGAATGGAATAAAAAATTGTTAGAAAATCAAAATGCAAATTTTGATACTATAACCAATGAGATTGGTGAAATCTACAAACAACATATTACAATTGTTTCCACACGAATTCAACAAAGCTTTGCAGAATTTGCAAATGAAACAACCAATATTCTTTCTCAGCATATACAGCAAACAGAAATATTGGCAGATACAGAACGAAAATTTATTGATGAATTTTCAGAATGTCAATCAAAGTATCAAACAGAGTTACAGCACTTAATTTCTCAAAACGCTTCAGATTATACTCAAGCAGCTAATAATATTTCAAATCAATTAAACGAAAAAATTCAGACAGTATTTATGCAAACTTCTAAAGAAAATGTTTGCCAAATACAGAAACTCACAGAATTTCAAAAATCCTCTATAAATATGCTTTCTGAACAGCTTGCAGGTTTTACAAATAGTCTTGTTCAAAAAAGTGCAGAGGCAATTGCAGAAGTACAATCCGATAATAACAAAAAATTACAACAAGCTGCAGGGGATATTGCTCTGCTTGCAAAAACTACTGAAAAATTTATTCAGGATTCTCTTGGAAATATTGAAAATATTAAAGATAAAATTAATTTCCTTATGCAAAAGCATGATGAGTTCTTATCTTGTATTGAAAAAACAGAAACTGATAACATAAACAATATCAGTCGTGTTATGCAGGAAAAACTTAAAAATCTTGCTGACACTATCCATATGCTTAATACTGAACAGGTAGAATTATTCAATAATACAATGCAAGATTATCGTGAAAAATTTGTAGAAGCAAATGCTGCAGCTCTTGCGACTGTTCAATCTGATGCAACTCAAGTAATTTCTGAAGCTCATAAAAAAATCGGTGACCTTTCCGAGAAAATTTCAGAAACAGAAAATCAAATTCAGCAAATGAGTAATGAACTTCTTGAAATGTCAGAAGCAATTCATTCAGCAATTGAGGACGGAAATGAAAATTTAGAAGAAATTATTGAAGTTAAACTTGAAGATTATAATGATACTTTCAAAAAAATGAAGAAAACTATTAATGATGTATACGATAATATTCAATCCAATACTGAACAATATCAGAGTATGTTTGAAGAAATTCAGAAAATGCAGAAAGACATGAATAGTCTTACAGAACAGGATATTCATATTTTGGAGGAATTATTAAAACAATGAATACTGAAAAACAAATATTATTGCTTAGAGCTGCTTATCTCAAAAAAATCAGAGTTCTTTACACACAGAAATTCCGTATGAAATTAATTGTCGTTTGCTCTCAGGATAAAAAATGGTATGAATTGCATTTGCATAATATTGATGTAATCTCTTCAATCATTGAGCATACTATTATGGAAAATAATCCTCGACGTACTATGCGATATCTTTATTTATTGAGTATTTCTATAAAAGAATTAATTCAAAAAACAGAAATTGATTATGCAAAATATTTAAACACAATGATTGACTTTCCTCATAAATAGGCATTATAATATTATAGAGAGCAAGTCACGCTACCAGCTCCAATCCCTCCACACTCAGTTGTGGGGGATTTTTTTTAAATTAAAATCCCAAAAAGAATTTTTAAGGAATATTTTTGTAAAATATTACAATGTTTCATAGTTTTCATTGTATATTTAGACAAACTTTGGAAGATTATTGTGATTTTTTGGTGAAAACGCTTGATTTTTGAAAAAAGCTGTAGTATAATAAACTTAACAAAATTTACTTAGCTAGGTAAAAATTTATAATTCAGAAAGGGTGGTTTGTATGAAAACCAAATGTTTAAGTTTGTTTACCTGTTTGGTAATGATTTTTAGCCTTGTTGTTTTCGTGCCGATTGATGTGGGGATTGAGGCAAATGCGGCAGTAACATTAAAATCATCTACAATTAGAGATTATGTATTAAAAAAAGTTGGAAACTCTTATCCAAATGGATATTGTTTGAAATTCGTTGAAGAATCTTATCAAAATCTTGGGGCGTATAGAGCATACCATTGTTGTGCCTATAAAAGTGGAAGTACATACATAAAATCAAGTAGTTCAACAAATATACCCGTTGGAGCAACAGTATATTTTGGTAATTGTGGAGGTGGACCTTGCAGAAGTTGTGGGGCTTCATATTTTGGTCACGTTGGTATATATGTTGGCGATGGTCAATTTGTTCATGCTACTGGTGGAAAGGTTCAAAAAAGTTCACTTAGTAGTTGGAGCAATAAATATCGTGGTTGGGGTTGTTGTGGTGGATTTAATCTTGTGCCTGAAGATGAATGTAACTGTTCAACAAGTTATGCAGGTCAATACACTGTAACAACATCTCAATATCCACTAACAATGAGGAGTGGACATAGTACAAGTTCTTCTCAAATAACAACTATTCCTAAAGGAACAACGGTTACTGTAAGTAAAGCAAATGGCACATGGGCTCATGTTACATATAATGGAAAATCCGGTCTTTGTTCAATGCAATATCTTACTAAAAAGCAAGGGGATAAGCCAATATATAAATCAATTAGTGTATCAAAATCATTATATACTATAAATGAAAACGTTGTCATAAATATTGATGCTACTAATTATCAAAAACTTACTATTGGGATTGATAAGGAGGGCAAAGGACGAGTCGTTACTAAAGATATAGGCAATTCTTATTCTTTTTCAGCTAAAGATTTAGGCGTTGGGTCATATAGTGCATATGTAACAGTATCAAATAGTAATGGTTATGTTGATACAAATAGAGTTTATTTCACAATCGTAGAACCTGTTAATTTAGGAAATGAATTTAGTGCAATAGTTTTAAACACTAAATGTTGGAAACCAATACAAAATACTAATAGTAACAACAGAATTACTTTGACTACAGAAAAAAGAGAAAATTATGATAAAACACTTTGGAAATTTAAAAGAAATTCAAATGGTTCTTACACTATTCAATCTTATTATGACGGACAATTATTAGATTCGGAAGGATTTAGTGATGTTAATGGTGGAGCAGTAATAAGTTGTGTAGCAAATGGAGGAACAAATCAACAATGGTATATTTATAATTGTAAAAATGGATATTCTCTTAAACCAGTCTATGCTCAAAGAGTTTTGGATTTGACCAATTATGATACTAATGACGGAGCTAAAATAAATCTTTGGGACGCAAATTCGTCAGATGCACAAGTATTTAGTATTTATAAGATGGACGGAAATAGAGATAAACTGGATTATAAAATTTCTGCAAGTAAAACAACTTGTAATATAAATGAAAAAGTAAATGTAACAATAGGTGGGGGAATAAATTATGTATATAATTACAAGTTCTATATTGTTGCACCAGACGGAAAAGAAACTGTTGTAGATAATAAATGTAATTTGACTTATAGCTTTTCTGCAAATAAAACAGGTAAATATGTTGTTTATGCTGAAATTAAAAATCCTCTTTACACACAAAAAGGTTCTAAAACTTCAAGATGTGTGACTATAGAAGTTAAATGTAATCATAATTATGGCTCTTGGACAACTTCCAAAAATGCTACTTGCACCACGGACGGCACGCAAGTTAGAAAATGTTCAGTTTGTGGCAATACAGAAACTCAAACAATTAAGGCTTTTGGTCATAAGTATGACGGTGGAAAAATAACTACTAATGCTACTTGCGTTGCGGACGGCGTTAAGACTTTCACTTGTACTACCTGCAAAGCAACTAAAACCGAAAAGGTTGCTAAAACTGGTCATAAATACACAGAAAGCGTTGTAGCTCCTACTTGCACTACTGACGGATACACCCTCCACACCTGCTCAAATTGCAAGGATAGCTATAAAGACAATACTGTAAAGGCTGTTGGTCACAAATATGATGAGGGTAAAATAACCACTCCTGCAACTTGCACTCAGGACGGCGTTAAGACCTTTACCTGCACCACCTGCAAGGCAACCAAAACTGAAACTGTTGCAAAACTTGGTCATAGCTATACAGAAACTGTAATTAAGCCCACTTGCCTTGAAAAAGGCTACACAAACCACGTTTGCTCTGTATGCGGTGATAGTTATAAAGATAGCGAAACGGATATAATCCCACATGACTATGAAGAAAAGGAAACCCCTGCAACCTGCCTTGAAAATGGTGAAAAGAAATTTGTTTGCAAGAATTGCGGAGATACCAAAACCGAAGAAATTCCGGCAATTGGTCATGAATTTGAAGATACTGTAGTAAAGCCAACAAAATCTTCTGACGGTTATACTTCTCATAAATGCTTGTTCTGCGACTATGAATATCGTGATAATTTCACACCATATGTAGAACCAGATGCTTTAATGGGCGATGTCAACGGTGACGGTAGAATAACTACACTTGATGCACTTGATATTTTAAAACATATTGTAGGACTTTCAACCCTTGATGAAAACCAACTTATATCGGCTGATTTGACTGGTGACGGAAATATTACAAGTTCTGACGCTTTGCAAATATTAATGATAGTAGTAGGCTTAACCTAATACAAAAAACAGGGTAGGGTAGTCCAAACTTTAAACTATACTAAAAAACAGGTTGTTCTCCACTTAGGGAACAACCTGTTTTATTTTGCTAAAATCTTGAGCAGGTTTAATCGTCTTTTTTTACTTTTGCAAGCGGATTTGCTTCCGCTGCCGCTTTAAGATTTTCATTGTTGATATGTGTGTATATTTCGGTCGTGGCTATGCTTTTATGTCCAAGTACGTCTTTCAGCACCAATGTATCTACACCATTCTGATACATAAGGGTAGCGGCGGTGTGTCTAAGCTTGTGGGTTGTAATGCCAAGATTTGCAAGTCCGGCTCTTTTAAGGCTTTCGTCAACAATCTGCTGAACACGCCTTTTGTTAATTCTTTTACCCAATCTTGAAAGGAAAATAGCCTGTTCGGAAGTTTCGCCCCTTACCTCTAAGTAATTATCAAGTGCCTCTATACAAGCATCATTCAAATATACCATACGTTCTTTTCGTCCCTTGCCAAAAAGCCTCAGTGTACAGTTCTCCTTGCTGTAATCATTAAGATTAAGTCCGACAAGTTCGCTAAGACGCATACCACAGTTTAAAAACAAGCAGATTATGCAATAATCTCGTTCGGGAGCAGAGGAGTGACTGACGCTTTCAAGCAGTTGTAAACTTTGATTTAGAGTGAGATATTTAGGCAGTCGTCCCGTGATTTTAGGCATTTCCAACTCGGTAAGCGGATTTTTGTCAATAAGCTTTGCCTTTTTGTGAAGGTAATTATAAAACTGCCGCAAGGCTGACGCTTTTCTTGCTCGTGTGATGGTTGAATTATTTCTTGTTCCCTTAAGATAATATAGGTATTCGTAGGCGTCGTTGAGTGTTAGTTCGGAGAGCCATTCAAGGGGGACGTCTGATATAGTTATTTCTTCCCACGGTCGGTTGTCGCCGTTTTTTATTTTGAGATAACGCAGAAAACAACGTAGGTCGATGAAATAGGCTTCCTCGGTACGGTCGGTTCTATCCTTAATCAATTTTAAATTCATAAGAAAGTCCTTAAGAAAACTTGGACAATCACTATAATTTACCATAAAAGCTCCTTTCAGCACTTCCAATTTCACTAAATTTATATTTAGTGAAATTCAATTCTGCTTACTGTCCTCCTTTCAAAACATAGAAAAGAATTGCGAACCAGTGGAACACACTTCCTGCCACCGTGAACAGATGCCATATTGAATGAAAGTACCTTTTATCCTTCTTTATATAGAAGATTACCCCGATTGTATAAGCAATGCCTCCAATCAGCAGGAAATAAAGCGACAATCTCGGCATAGCCGAAAGCAAAGGTTTGATTGCAAGTATAATAACCCACCCCATAGCAACATAGCAAGCAACTGATGGTTTACGGAATTTTTCTAAATCAATGGAATTAAGCACAATTCCCACAATTGCACTACCCCACACTATTCCAAACAAGGTCCAACCCAATCCGCCTCTTAACGGGCCGAGGGTTATTGGTGTGTATGTTCCGGCTATAAGTACAAATATTGATGTATGGTCCATTATGCGGAAAAATCTTTTTGCCTTTTCATTGGTTATTGCATGGTACAGAGTGGACATAGTGTACAGTAATATTAACGAAAATCCATAAATTGCACTTGCAACCACCATCCATGGGGAAGAATGAATTGCACTGAATATAATAAGCAGAACAGTTCCTGCAATAGAAAGTAAACTGCCTGTTCCGTGGGAAACCGAATTAAATATTTCTTCTCCCAGTGTGTATCTTTTGTTAAGCTGTGCCATAATAAGCCTCCTTTTAAATTTTAACCTGCTCAATATAATTTTGTTATATTTTTACAACAAATTATTTGTTTGAAAATCTAATTTCTAATATATCAATCCTCTGGATTTTTAATGGTAAATGAAGCCATCGTCTTTCCTGAAAGAATGTACCCCTGCCCTGCTATATCCTCGGTTGTATATCCAACAGCAACAGAAACCTTTACGGTAACACGGTCTCCCTCTCTGATGCCCTCAGTATCCGAAAGTGAATAACTAAGCATACCTGCGATATTTTCGGGAAGATTTCCTTTGTCAACACTTGCTTTATAGTACTGCACTCCCCCTTTCTTATAATCATTCTGAAGCACAAGGGATATATCTTTGAACGGGTCGAAAACAGTCATTTTTTTAAGCCCCGAAACGGTGATTTCTTTGGTTTGTGCATCTTTAAAGCTATACTTCTGATTGTTATAAACCAGTTGTTTTTTGCTGTTTAAAGCCCCAGCCGAACCGTTATAGCTTGCCGTAACCGTTACGACATCTCCGTTTTTAAGTCTACCGTTCTCTTTGTCTATTGTGTATATAAAATAAAGGTCTACAAATTCGGGAGCATTAGAGGTATCTGCATTAAACTGTCCATAACCCTCCGAACCGCTGAAAGAAAAATTAACATAATCAAAAAGGTCAATATCCTGAACATCAAGATTAAGTCCTTTTACTCTAAACTTCTTGGTAACATTGTTTTCAAACGAATATACCTCATTGCCAAATTTAGCCGAACTTGAATAAAAATCCATGTTATTTCCACTATATGACGCTGTGACCATTACAATATTGCCATTAGAAAGGGAAGTCCTATCATTGGTAAAAGTATATGTAACATCTGACTTAAGAAAGTCTATGGCATTATCTGTATTGACATATGCTTCCCCATAACCATTGCTTCCTATAAAATCAAGGCTTATTCCATCAAACAAATCTATCTGCTGTGCGTCTGGAAGATTTTCAACCACAAAATCAAAGGTAGTATCCTTAAGCTTTATTCCATGTGCCTTAAGATAATCCTTATCGTATGCACAGGTTACCGTTATAACATCTCCATTGGATATTCCAACCGTTTTGGAAAGCGAAAAGGATATTTTATACTTACCGTCAAAATCCTCTTTAGAAATGGCGTGCTGAAGCCTGCTCAGCTTTTTTGGATTAGGATTGCCTATAAACTTCATCTGTGCAGTTTCTTCATCGGTGGAAAGCCAATCACAGCCGGAAATATTCTTTTCTTCATCGGGAACGTCAAGAATTGCCGAAACTTTAGCTTCTCCGTTTACTCCGATAAAAGAAATTCTACAAAGTTCTTTTGCGTTAATGGTTTGATATGCCAAGAGATTAACCATTAAACATACTACAAAAGTCATAATAAATACCACCGCCAAAACACAGCTGAATAATATGCTATGCTGAGATATGGCATTTTTAATCAGTATTCCCGAACGTTGACATTTCTGAACAAAACTCAACTGATGTGGTTTCGGGGAAAGATTTCTTGAGCAATGCGGACATCTCCTCTGCCCTTCTTTTATTGCCCTGCCACAATACTTACAGTATCTTTTCATTATTTTTCTCTCCTTTGTTTTTTTATATTTTATTGTACAGGCATACTTATATTATACTCCATAACCAAGCGAATTGTCAAGCAATTTATAAAAATTTTGTATTTAAATTTATTGTTGCTTTTATAATAAGTTTATAGCTAATATCACAAATTCTAAGTTATACAACAATCGGAAAATATAAAACTTCCTGTTCTTTAGGTACACTAAAAAACAGGAAGCCTATTTTTTTATTTAATTATATTTTTATTCACATACTGCTGAGGGTTTTGCAAGCAGGAACAAAGTTATATTTTTAAAGATTGTTCTACCGTCCATAGCATAAGCAAAAATATCCTCTACATAACCGCTAACACAAAATTCTTCGCACAGGTTTACAACAGGCGGATTTGCTGGGTCATAAGCAAAACTATTTATAGTGATGGTTTCGCATGGATTAGCAGGGTCAGCAATAACGGTAACATTTTCTTCATAGTTGAGTCCTTCAAAATTTGCATACGGAATAATATAGGCAGTAAAAGGTATTTCATTGTGGGTTGAATGAACCGACTGGCTTTCAACAAGACCAGTATAAACTACTTTCTGTTTAAGCACTCCTTCTACAATAAGCTTTCGTCCAGTAAGGCAGGTTCCTTCCTCGTTGGGAATAAGAGCAAAATAAGAAGTGTTGCCAACTAAAGTTATTGCATTCAGTATAGCCGTAACCGAATCAAGCAATGCCTGAACAACGACATTTACAGCAGTAAGAAGGGCTGTTACGGCGGCAGCCACAGCAGGACCTACTACTGGAATTGATGATACTGCACTGGCAAGAGCATTTGCAGCAGCAATTAAAGCGTTCAATGCTGTTTGAAGAAGTTTAACTGCAACATTTACTTCGTTTAAAAGACTTACTACAAGACTTGCTGCAACACAGTTAGCACCAAGAAGGTCGAGAGCATTGGTTATTACAGTTGTAAGATTTGTAGCGGCGTTTGTTACTGCTGTAAGAGCAGCCTCAAGAGCAGTAACCTGAGGTATTGCAGGAAGAGCAGGAATTGCCAGTATTGCATCTACAGCATTTATAATTGGTGTAATATTAACAACTGCAAGATTGATAGCGTTTATTGCTGTTGTGACTTCAAGAGCTGTCGCAGGTCTTTCATAGGTTTTATAGGCATATGGGGTTTCAATCAGCTTAGCACACTTAATTTCAGCATCTGCATAAACTTGGTCTAATTGTTCAATATCTGGTTTAGCATCTGGAACGGTCATTATTTCTGGAACAGACAGTTCGTTCCAGTTAAGTTGAGTGCGGTCTGCTCCGTTTAATTTAATTCTGGATAGGTCATAAGAGCCAAAACGTTTTAAGTTATTAGCATTACAACCACTATTATTACAAGACATATTATTCTCCTCCTTAGCAAACCGGAACGGTCTTTATAAATATTGTGTTGTTGCTGAAAATACTACGCTCAGACATACTGCAGGCAAAAACATCCTCTAAATACGGATAGATAACAAATTTTTGAGTTAGTGGTTGATTTGCATCTATAATAATAAATGTGGAGAATGGAATGGTAAAATCTGCCGAGTGTAAGGACTGGTCATCTACAAGTGCGGTATAAATAACCTTTTGGTGTATAATGCCTTCGATAATCAGTTTTTTTCCTGTCAAATGAGTACATTCAGAATTAGGAATTTCATCGCCCGAAACAAAAACACCGCTGGGCAGGGTGTATCCTGTAACCACTGGTGTATTAATTACCCTTTGAGAAATAACCTCCACACAAGAATTTACCGTTACAATTCCCTCTATATCTGGCTTTTGAGCAGGTATATCTAAAATTTTAGGAACAAAAAATTGTACCCATTGGTTGGAGGCAGGACGGCATTGCAAAACACTATTTAAAGTTCCTCCGGGTGTAATGCCCACATAGTTAATATTGTCGCATTGTCCGCTGATTTCATCATGAAATTCATAGACAGTGCTGTTTGTATAATCACAATTCATCATAATGTCTATTCTCTCCTTTTCTCAGCAACCCGATTGACTTGGAACTGCATAAAGCATAAATGTGACCTGTTTCAAAATGCTTCTATTGTTGATAACACACGCCGTTACATCTTCCACACAAGCATTTACATTAAAGTTGATATTAAAACTGTCTTCTGTATCATTACCAAAAGAAATTTCTTTGGGAACTACAATAAATGATGAAAATGGTACATAAAAATGAGCAGAATGAAGTGGCTGGTCGCTTTGAAGTGCTGTATAAACCACTTTCTGACAAAGTTGACCTTCAATAATAAGTTTTCTACCCGAAAGCAGTTTTCCCTCAAGGCTTGGTTGAGCTATTGGAGTAGTTCCAGTATCATTATAAGAACGAGGTGTTTTTATAACCTCTGCACGAATAATATCTACGGATATATCAACCGAATTGATTTGTTCTATATCAGGTTTCTGTGCAGGAATTTGAAGGGATTCGGTTACATACATCTGTTTCCAATACGGTGTCTGACTAATAACATTAGTAGTATCTGCTGGATTGCACAAACCGATTACATCAATTAAGCCGGTTGGGCAACCGCAGGAATTAGAACTTGTGTTCATGTTTTCACTCCTTATTCAAGAAAGTTTATAAAAAAAGCGTACAAATAGTGAGAATGGCTAAAGGCATTGTTTACAATTTTTTTATATTTGTAGTGTTTCCCCGCTTACGGCAGAGAAACACATAAGATTTTTTAAAGTAATTTTATAAATATATTTTTTTACAATGCAAATTGACCAATCCTCAAGTAATTTAAAATTATTTAATAGTATTGAACATTATTGCGTGAAGTGCTTCGGCAGGAACCAGGTTTGCCGTTATATTGTTTATCTAAAAAATTGTCGCACGGAGGCGGACATGGCTTTTCTTTTTTGCATTTTTCACAAGGTTCTTCTTTGTTGATTGAAGCACAGGAGCTGACAAGAACACGATAGCGTCCCTCACAGCCTTGTTCCAAATCAAATTGATAGTATCCCTGACAATCTGTATGTGTCCGACATATTTCTTTAAGTTCGCATCCGCATTCTCCTGTATAGCGAAGAAGTTTTACAAGAGCATTGGGTATAACCATACCTGTACAATCCTTTACCGTTCCCCAGATTATAACACTGCGTACACGGTCAAGAGTAATGTCTGCACGGACTTTGCAGTCGTTGCGGTCAACACATAGGTCTGTGCCTCCGGGTAATATTGTTGTGCAAGGTGTTTCACATTTTTGATTTTCAGAATTATAGCTCATAATATTTCCCTCCTTTCTTTTTTATAGTATGCTGTTTAACTATTTAATGTTCATATTATTAAATAATTCGACATTGCAGGTTAAACAGAATTCATCAGGTTCGGTGTTATACTCTACGATAATATTATCAAGTTGCTGAAAACAAGGAGAATTGATGTTATCAAGTTGTATTTTAATAATTTCGGGAAATCGATAATCTTTTAAAACCAGTATGTTCAAAAATGTTTCATTTTCGCATACAACAGGCTGTAAATTACGCATGGTATATCCATGTCCAATTTTTATTTTTTCTATATAAGCTCCTTCTTTGGTGTAAGAAGCCAGATACAGACAATTTTCTTTTGAAAAAGCGATAAACACAAAATCTTTGTATGTACAAACAGCTTTATATTTTGTTCCCATAGGTGCAGTCATAAAAGTATTCAGCAAATCCCCATTGCAGTTTATAATATAAATGTGGTCAGATGTGACAAGCCAAATCAGATGGGACTGCGAATTATACCAGATATCTTTTACAGGAAGACTCAATTCATTTGAACAAAGTTTAAGACAATCTGTTTCCTGACAGTTTTTGTTTAGAACAAAAACACATTCGGGATTTCGTTGACAGATGGCAAAATACCCTTCAGTTTGAACACAATAAACAAGCC
>CANRLN010000035.1 GCA_947631445.1 uncultured Clostridia bacterium | reverse complement strand
ACCAAACACCTCCTTCCTTTCCCCAAAGTCCAAAGCTTGAGGGATTAACCGTTCCATAGTCACAGCTTACTGCAAAGTTTGAAAAGCTTTCGGGGAGCTTTTCGCAAATGCAACTACTTCCGAACATTGGATAAACAAGACCGTCCGCACAAACCCATTTACCCAGTACAAAGCGTTCATAAAAAACACCCGTGTACAGCCTATGATAACGTTGTTTTATTTTTTCCGAGAGCGAGGGGTTGTCGTTTAAATCAAAGTGCAGATAAAGCAGGTTTTTAGACTCACATTTGTCTATCCACTCACGTTTAAACCAATGATAAGGAGATTCGGGATTGCAGTTAAACCAAAGTTTGCTACCCTCAACCGAACATCTTGCCACCGCCTGTTGAACAAAACCTCTGGGCATAAGAACCGTTTCGTCAAAAAGCACTCCCGCAAGCGTAAGACCTTGAATGAGAGCAGATGAACCTTCGTCCTTTCCGCCGAAAAAGTGATAACGATTTTTAGTTCTTCCGCAGGAAACGTCCATAAAATTAAGGGTGTTGTTAATGTTTATGTTATAGCCAAGTTTTGAACATATCCCGCTCATTGGTTCAACAATATTGCGTTTTAATGAACGTATGGTTTTTCCGCACAGTGCAAAATATTTGCCGTCAAATTTTTGCATCGACCACATTATAAAACCAAGGGTGCAAGCAAAGGTTTTTCCCGACCTTACCGCTCCGTCACAGATAATCCCGTCATATCCTCCGTATTTTTCACTTATTGCCCAAAGGGCAGCAAGCTTTTGTTTGGGCGAAAAATTATTTATCATATTCCTCACCCTTACCAATTTCAGAATCAATTTCGGATACTGCTTTTGTCATCTGCAAACGCAAGCTTTCCGCCTTGTTTTCCTGACTGTTTTTTTCAGAAATCTCAAGAAGTTTTTCCAATGCTTTCTGTCTGTCAAAAAACTTGACTTCCACTCCCCCGCCCTTAACCCTTTTAACCTCTGAAACATTAAAAAGGTTGGCGGTCATAATCCCCGACAAATCGGAATTTTCGTCCAACACGGTTTTTACAATTTCGTTTACATCTCCAAAAGCCAAACGATAAAGCCCCATGGCAACACTATCTTTTAAATCCACCGCCGAGCAAACCTTTTTCAATTTTAAATTGAATTTTTTATCGGTGAATTTTTTTATTCCCTCTGTTGCCGTTTTTCCTGCAAGTCTTGCAGCCTCTATTGGATTTCTAAGCCAACAGAACAACCCATCAAAATTATTATTCATTTCATCACCTTTCTTTCTGCTCTCATAATCCCCCCTTAAAACACCGAAAAGTTGCATACAAAAATGCAACTTTTCAAATTTTTTAGCTTTTTTGAAATTTTTTCTTTAATATTTACAATTGTGTAACATTAAAGAAATTGTTTGTTGATATTTTTACCCAAGTTATAAAACAACCTATTATTTAATGATAATATTGATTGTGTTTATGCTATATTAAATTTATTATGCTAAAAATATTATTGTTGTAATTTTACTCAAAAGTCAGAAATCCTGTTTAATATATTAATATAAAAATAAAAAAATTTAAAAATTTTTATTGCATTTACACCAAAAAAACAATTGTTAATTTGTGCAAAGTTCCAAAATTAATCGATTATGTGAAAAGTTAAGTAAAATTCCAAAAAGTCTATTTACTTTTTTGTGTAAATATGCTATAATGTATATATACTAAAAAATCAGAAAGGAAAATTCAAAATGAAAAAATTTGCAATCTACAAAAGAAAAACCGGATATTTTTATTATGAATATTATGATAATATGCAGGATTTGCAAAATACCGATTTTAAAGATATTATAAAAGAAGAATCTCTCCCCGTTGTGCTGGACGGCAAAGGGGGTTATTACCATTTTACGGAAAACGACTTTGGCTTTATTGAAGTTATAGAATCCGAAAAGGAAATCCCGCTTCCGCTTGAAAAGCTGTATTTTAAAAATAGTGAAGATTTTCAGCTTGGTTGGATTGCTCCAAACGGAGATACATATTCCTGCGACTACGCAAGCCATTCTAAACTTGCCGCTATGCTTTCCGCTAAGTTTTTTCCGAATGCACCATTTCCCGACCAAGCTTTGGGACGTGCAGGTTGGATTAAGGTTATAGATTCGTGGGACGGCACAGAACGAAAACATGAACAGTTTGTATATTCGTTTTCTGGAAAAATTACTAATGCTCAAGCCAACACCCTTTTTGACCTCGGTCTTTACAGCAAACCCGAAGTTAAAGAACTGTTGAAAAGCAGCGAAGGCAGATGGTAAAAAGGCAGAACAAACGCCTTAAATCCATAACTCAATCTATAAATTATGGTATAAATTGCACAAACACAATATGTAATATCTATCGTAATTGCAAAAATTGATTAATTTTTGTCTGAAAAATTAGTCAAAATCCTTATTGACTTTTTAAAAAAAATATTGTATAATTTAAAGGAGAAACAGTCATGTCAGAATCAAAATTTATAAAAACAACAACCTTTGGCGGCTATGATAAGGCGGACGCCGATGCTTATTTTGAAAAGCTCTGCGACGCTATTTTTAATCTTCAAAATGAACTTGACAAAGCCAAAAGCCTTTACAGCTTGATTGAAGAGAAAAAAATTGACCCTCACGAAGCTTTAAAAACCACCATTGACCAGCAGGCAAAAAAACTTTCGGACGCCCAAAAGCAAAACAAAATGCTTGAAAAAGATGTGGAAAACCTTAAAGAAGAAAACGATGCTAAAGCCAAAGAAATTGACCAGCTTAAAACTAAAATTAAAAAGTTTGAAGATAAGCTTGCTGATGCCGAACTTACCATTTCTGGTTATAAATCAGGCGATGAAACCGCTGCTTTCGGCGTTGTGTTTGTCGAGGCTAAAAAAACCGCAGGCAAACTTGTTGAAGAAGCACGAAAAGAAGCAAGCGAGGTTGAAGAAGATTCCCGAAAACTTGCTGAAAATATGATTAAAGAGGCAAACAACAAAGCCGCTAAAATCATATATGACGCTGAAAAAAAGGCTGCCGAAGTTGAGGCTATGTCAAAAGAAGAAAATCAGAATTTAACCATTTCTACCCAAAACATAAAGGCTGTTGCTCTGAAAGATATAGATATAATTGATGAGAACTTTAAAGAGGTTGTATCTTCTCTTGAAAGCGTTATCAAACTTATTGATATGAGCCGACAGGAACTTGTTAAAGGCGAAATTCCCCATATTGAGCATCTTGTAAACATTGACCCTAATCTTCCACCAATTCCAGAATTCGAACAGATTGACAATAATTATATGTATGGTAATGAAAAGGCAAAGGAGGAAAAGGAAAAAGCTCAGCAGGAACTTGAAAAAATGATGGCAAAAGCTAAAACCATCGCAACCGGCGGAATTGACCTGAACACGCTTTCTCAGCAGGCAAACTCTTTAATCGATGACAAACCAAAACAGCAACAAGCTAAAAAACCAAAAGACGGTGCTGTTGACCTTGCCGACCTGCTCAAACAAGCAGATAAACTTGCTTTCGAGGGCGAAAAGCCCGAAAAAGAAAAATCCTCACAATCTATCGACCTTAACGCTCTTGCGGCTCAGGCAGAAGCGTTAAATAAAAAATAAATCTTTGAAAAACTAAGGAGTTGAAAATTTTATGAACGGAAGCAACATCATAGTAATACCTGACAAATGCGTTGGCTGCAATGCCTGCGTCAGAAACTGTCCCGCTCCCGAAGCAAATATTACAAAATGTCTTGAAGGTGGAAAGTTTGTAACAACAATAAATCCGCTGAAATGTATCTCCTGTGGCGAATGTGTCCGCACCTGCCATCACGGTGCGAGAGATTATCTGGACGATACAGAAGTGTGTATGTCACAACTATCGGCAAAAAAAATTATTATTCTTGTCGCACCTGCCATCAAATCTGCACTTCCAAATCAATGGAAAGGTATTCTTGATTGGTTTAAAAAGAAAGGCTGTCTTGTATATGACGTTTCGCTCGGTGCAGACATCTGTTCTTGGGCTCACCTTAGAGCTATCGAATCTGGAAAAGTTGGAAATATTATCACACAGCCCTGTGCAGCAATAGTAAACTATCTTGAAATGTATCAGCCAAAGCTACTGAAAAATCTTTCACCAATCCAAAGCCCTATCGGCTGTTCGGCAGTATACATAAAAAAATATCTGAGAAGAAACAATCCAATTGCCGTGCTTTCTCCTTGTATTGCAAAGAAAACCGAATTTGAAGAAACAGGTCTTGTGGACTATTCAGTTACCTTTGAAAAATTATTGCAGTATTTTGATAAAAACGATATTAAAATTCCCAAAAATGATACCGATGATTTCTTTTATAACTTTGACGATACACAAGGTCAACTTGGTTCTATATTCCCCCGTCCGGGCGGACTTCGTGACAACCTCTGGCAAAGAAATATTGATATTAATATTGCAACCTCCGAGGGCGTACATAAAGTATATCCCGAACTTGATTTGTATGCACAGCTTCCCGACTACAAACAGCCTAAGGTTCTTGATGTTCT
This sequence comes from uncultured Clostridia bacterium, assembly GCA_947631445.1. Taxonomy (GTDB): domain Bacteria; phylum Bacillota; class Clostridia; order Oscillospirales; family Ruminococcaceae; genus CANRLN01. Next base: position 13,868 of record CANRLN010000035.1, on the reverse strand, counting down.
TTCCTGCGAACATGGCTGTAATATAGGTCCGGGTTCGGGAACAGAACAAAGCTGTTTTGATGTTATGTCCACCATGCGACAGATTGAACACGAAGCAAAGGAAAAAATCCGAGGCAAAGGACTTTTTAAAACCGGTGAGGACAAACTTCTTAAAAAATTTGATGAAGAACTTAATATTGACGACTTTATGAGAAATTATAAACCAATGACCGTAACTCCAGTGCCTTCGGACAAAGACCTTGAGCCTATATATCTTTCGCTTGGAAAACATACCGAGGCTTCACGTCATTACGACTGCCACGCCTGCGGTTATCCGAGCTGTAAACATATGGCAATTTCTATCTATCGTGGTCTTAACGCACCTCACAACTGCCTTGTTCATGCAAAGAATGTACTTCTTTCACGTCACAGCGAACTTATGGCTCACCACGAAAAGATGGCAGATATAACCCAGCGTTGCTTTGATATGTCCACCCAACTGCAAAATGAAATAAAAGAAGTGGTTAAGAGCGTTGAGGCTATGAACAATTCCAGCAATTCCACAAATGAAAAAGCAACTATTGTACATGACCTGCTTAAAAATATTATTCTGTTCTGCAACAACAATCCAACCATGGACTCTGATAGTGTTTCTCAGCTTGTCAAAATTTTGGAAACAACCGTATCTGCTTTTGGAACATTGGACGAAAATATTAACATTTCCAAGGAAAGCAACAAAACAATCAGCAAGGCAATTGCCGATATTAATGATATGATAGTTCAAATTAACAGCACCCTCCGAGAGGCTGAAAACTGTTAACACCTGTGCAATACAACAAAATTTTAAAAAAGTTCACAATTTACTATTGCATTTTGTTAAAAAGTATGGTATAATTATTATATAAAGCAAAATAAACTATTAGTAACATCTTTCGGCAGAGCATATCTGCCGATTTAACCACTTGTTTTTAGGCAAATGCTACAAAAATTATTGCTTATATTGTAAAGCGTTGCCGAATGACAGCAGTTGTTGGAGCTTAGCGGTATATTGCTTCTGTCATTATAATCTATTTATAATAAATTTTCAATTGGTTATCCCGCTCTGAAAACTACCGCAGATAAATTGAAAAAAAATTGGCAAATAATAAGGAAAGGAAACGTTACTGGTGTTATAAATTTTTATTTGTAATACATACCCATTCGTTGTGGGGAATTTACGCCTTAGGAGTATCATGCCAGCATTAGTAGCACAAAGATAAAATGTGCAAAAATGGACACGTTGATTAAGGAATGAAACCTAAAAGCTTTACCGCTTTTGTTTTCAGTAACGGAATTTTTATTATGTATACGCTTAATAATTTAAACGAGGCTGTCGACGGAAAATTCATTGTAACCAAAAATTTAAGCAATCAGGCTGCTATTGGCACACTTATCCACATTATGGACGCCAAAAGAGTATCCGACAAAATACTTGTCAACTACCGCATAACCGAAACTTCTCAGGACTATGTTGCAGAATTTTCTAACATAAACGATTTTAACAAATGGATTAAATCTGACCCATTTATTGCAAGAAACTATGAAAGCTTTAGCAAAGAAGATGTTCAGCACTACATAAAAGCCGATGCAAGAACCTTTGCAGGATTTTGCCTGCCCATTATGATTGTTGCAATTATTCTTGTTTGGCTTATTGCCATTCTTGCAATAAAGTCAATTGCCGTTAAAATAATTGTCGGTATTATCTTGTCAGCTGTTGCCAGCTTTGGTGTGTTTATCTTTTACAAAAAGACCAAATCCAGTGCTAAAATGAAGCTGTATCAAAAGGTAAGCGATAAATGGAACGTAAGTTTCAGTTAATTAACTACTCCCCATTGCCACAGCAGTGGGGATATATTCATTAACCAAAATGCTAAAAAAACAATGGTATAGTCTAAACTATACCATTGTTTTTTATTTAAAATTTGTTTTTTAACTTAGCTTCTTTTTTCTTTTCTTTAAGTTCCTTCAACATTTCTTTTTTCTTACTTCTTGCATTTGTATCTGCTGGTGTTTCTGTTGTTTCTTCCTGCTCAGTTTCTGAAATTTCTTCTTCCTCGTCTATATCGTCAAGGAATTTGTCTAAACGATTTTTAAAGGAACTTCCGCCATCACCGATATAGTTGGAAGCCAACTGACTTTGATTTCCATAGTGTGAATTTTGCTGTGGTTGATATACCGAACCTGGATAACCTTGGTTCACATAAGCCGAACCCTGCTGTGGAGGATAACCTTGAGGGGGAATATACGCTCCCTGTGGCGGAACATATGCAGCTTGTTGAGGAGGAATATAAGCACCCTGCGGAGGATAACCTTGATAGCCTTGTTGCGGATAGCCCTGAGGATAACCAGGATAACCTTGATACCCCTGCGGAGGAGGGTATCCTTGAGGGTAACCTTGCGGAGGTGGATAACCTTGAGGATAGCCCTGATACGGAGGAGGTTGATTCGGGTCAGGCTGACTGTAAAGAAATTTTGGAGGAGAATTATTTGACTTATCTTCACTGCCATCATTATTTGGAGCAGGCTCTGCCGCAAAAGGATTAGTTTCATCAAATTCAAAACCATTTACAAATTCAGCAGGTGTTCCAAGATTTTCAGCTTTTTCATCTGGCTCATCAAAAGAGGTGTTTAAAAAATCTTCCGAAACAGAAGTGGAAGAAGAAATAAGCTGAAGTGCAGTTTGGGTTTGGTCAACCGCAATCATAACCTCACAGGAACCGTTTTCCGAGCTTGCACGGAACAATAAATTAAGGTCGCTATCGCCTGGAGTTATAACCCTATAATCCATAATATCAATGATAAGCATCTGCTTTGCCTTTACATTTTTTGAAACAATCATGGACGCAATAGCATTATACTGTGCCGAAACCTCCTCAACATTACCTTCGGTTATTCCAACTCCCGTAACACCGGAGAAAATCTCCTGCGTGTCGGTTATAACCAAGCAAAGGCAAGCGGTAGAAGAAATATTAGGTTTTTCAGCTTTTAATTTGTCCGCATAATTTTTCGCCATATTGTAAAAGGAATTATTATCCATAAAATCAATCCTTTCTATTTTTTTTATTGTCTTCTGTTAAGAAGTTTTTCACGTCTTTTACGTGCCTTTTCCTTATTTTCCGCAACCTTGCTTTCCAAAAGTTCCGAACATTCCGAAAGCAGTTCTACATTATAAACGCAGGAAAAGGATATATCGTCCTCCGTTCCAAAATTAGAACGTTTGGTAATATTTTTAACAACAGCCTCTTTAAAATTAGGAGTGGTGGAAAGTTGTGAAACAACTATTGTATGATAATTAAGAAAATCAACATCACTGCCAAAAGAGGTATAAAGCCCGTCGGTCGATGCACAAGCCGCAAGTAATTGTTTATCCTTTTTATAAAAACTGTTAAACATAGTAACTGCATTAGCATTACACATGGAAGAGGTAATGTTTGCCGGAGCGGATTCGTTGTATTCCATTGGCATAACCGCCTCGCCGTCGTCAAATATTGCAACAAGACTGCCATCGCCTATTTGAAAGCCAAAGGTAAAACCCCTTCCCGCAACCACCGCAATAAGAGTTGTTCCATAATAGGATTCGGGAGCGATAGCTTCAAATTCTTTAGGTTCAAAATCGCTCATTTCTTGCACTGTAACAGGGTTTTCCTCAAGATGTTTTGAAATTTTATGATTCCATGTAGAAATCACCTGCTTTTCAATATTTTTTATAACCAGCTTATGGTTTTGAGGAAAAGTTCTTTCAAATTCCTCTGAGTCCTTATAAAAGTTTGCAATCGTTTCCAAAGTTGCCTCTACGGCACATCTTGAACCGATATTACTGCGGAAATGCTTTTTACTTCCGTGACCGTCCGCTACAACCGCAACAGCATATTCATCTGCCACACGAAAATCCGAGCTGTCCTGACACACAAGATTTTTCTTTACATGGCTTGCACCTATAACAGATTTGCTGAAACCGCTAAACATGATGTATCTTCACTCCTTTTTATAATATAATTTTCCCCGCCCCGATAAAGGACGGGGAATTTCTGCGGTTTACCAACCTGTATCGAATGGAATGTCGTTTTCCTCGTTCTGATTTTTAAACTGCTGAATCTGCTGACCGAGAAGCTTTTGCTTGGAAGCAAAAACATCACTTGCTTCAACCTCTTTATCGCCTGTATTTTCGTCCGAAAGTGTCATGCTCTTGCTTCCGATTTGGGAAGCAGTAACCGCAACTGTCTTAATCATGTTTGCAAGCTGAGCACCTGAATAAGCGTGAACTACCGTTTCTTTAGAGCCTGTAAATTCCTCAAGCATAGTATCCTTAGCTTCCTCTCCAATACCAAGGGCAGCCTTAAGACCAAATTTATACCAGCTGTTTGCTTGAAGTACTTTAAGAGCATCTTTATAATTATCCGAAGGATAACCGTCTGTCATCAAAAAGATAACAGGAGCAAAAGAAAGAGAAGGTGAGTTAAGATATCCGCCTCTTGACATTCTAAGAGAAAGTTCTTTAAATGCCTGACCCATGTTTGTAACACCGTCTGCACGAAGTCTTGTCCATTCAAAATCCTCGATAGAAACAGGCTCGGCATACATCCAGCTAACGTGTGTACCAAATGTTAGAACAGCAATTTTAACATCGGTGTCTGCCTCACCAACCTTACGAATTTCAGGGATAAGTTCTTCCATAACCGTGTTAAGTTCGCCCATTTTCTTTCCTCTCATACTTCCGGAAGTATCGATAAGGAAAAAGATAACAAGACTTTTTTTAGAAACGCTGGTGGCGTTTAAGGGGTCGTCATCATCAAAATCAAGCATTGAATCAAAATCGTCCATTGTATTTTCAAAATTTTTATTTTCTTCCATAAATAAAACTCCTTTTTGCTAAAAAGCATTTATTGGTTTTAGGCAGTTTTCAAAAACTGCCGTTTATCATAATCAGATTTGTGCTTTAAGTTTACCAAAGTCAATCTCAAGACCATTCCAGATAGGGAAACCTTTTCCGGGTTCAATATCATAAAAATTGCCATCGGGACATTTAACCTTCCAGATTCGGGAACTGCAATTTCTAATACCGATAACGCCGGGGTTTATCTTGTTTTCGACAAGTTCGCCGGCAACGGTTAAGAAATCGTCCGAATCGGGGTCAAGCTCACATTCATAAAACTTACAGCCAACATAAAGAGGCATACGATATGAACGGTTGCTAAAACCAAGCGTTGCAAACTCCATTCCACATTTAGGGCATTTATAGGTTTTATCTGAAATTTTCTGAAACATTGATGTAAAATTAGTTCTGCCACAGCCACACATAATAATTTCGGAACGCAGGCGAATAAACAATTTCTGCCATTCATTCTCAATAATACGTTTGTTTGGCTTGTTGATACCCTCTGTAAAAGATTTGGTAAAAGCATCTCTGATATAATCGGGATAAAGTCGCCAGAATTTAATTACATTATCGTGTATTCCACGAACAGGACGGTTGGACGCATCGTTTGGGTCATACACAAACACAGCATTCTGACCATAGTGGCGAAGCTCGGAAGTTTCGGTAAGACAGATATCCTTAACCACCTTTTCACCCTCCATCGGGTCGCCACGGAACAGTAGCTTAAAAAGAACAACCGCAAGGGAATATTTATCCGTCTGCACATCTGGTTTTGCAATTCCACGCACAACCTCGGGTGCCATGTAACCGGGTTTACCGCCGATACCGAAGTTGCTTCCATCCGGAGCTATGTTATCACAGTCGCAGACTAAAATTGCTCCGGTGTCAACATTAATAAAGAAACCTCCGTCATTCAAATCCTGATAACTCTTACCCGCACGATGCAACTGACGGAAAGCATTTACGATATTAATAACAGCAGTTACCATAGCATAAAGGCTTGAAAATCTAACCGTTTTTTTAACTGCACGTCCGGAAAGCGGGTCGATTATCAGTTTATAAGTGTTTAATATATCAACAAAGGAATCAAAGCTGGATGGTTTAAGTTCCATTATATAGCCGAATGTACCGTCTGCATTTTCCTTTGTAAGATATTTTGGCCAAAGAAATTTATTGCTGGGTGCTCCATCTGTAATATTATTTTGAATATTTTGTCGAAACTCTTTAGGGTGTTTGATTTTATCCACGTCGTACCATTTCAACGCCCACTGCATACTATTGTATTCAACAAGGTAAACAATACCCTGTCCACCACTTCCTATAACCTTAAGAACCTTGGCTTTTCCGCCATATTCCATTTCGACCTCGTCGCCGATTTTTAGCTCTGTCATTGTTTTTGTCTGCTAATAAAACATACCTAAGTATGTCAGATGATTGGATAAATATGCATTACTGATTTTTGCAGGCTTAAACTTTCATCTGAATAGCTTTTCCTTTCATAATATTTTTTATTAAGCACAGCAAATGCCGTGTAAAATACGATTTAATAATTTATAAATTCATAATTTATAAATTTAATATTTTGAATTTCATTCATTGTCAGTAAGTTTGGTTGTAATTTCAACACCCTCCTGCAAAGGTTCGCAGTTTATATCATTGTTTATACAATACTTATGAACATAAGAATTTTCATAACAACGTATTGTAAGATTATCACAACCCTTAAATGCGTCTTTATCTATAAATTTAATGCTATCGGGTAAAAACAACCGCTTAAGACTTTCACAAGCCCAAAAGGCAGAAATACCAATACTTCCCACAGTAACAGGAATCTCAATTGATTCAAGAGATTCACAAAAAGCAAATGTACTATCCTCAATTTCAATAACTCCATGAGGAATATTAATGCTCGAAAGCTTGTTGCATTGAGAAAAAGCACCCTGTTTTATAACCCTAAGTGAGGGTGGTAATTCAACCTTTTTCAATCTTTTACATTCTGAGAAAGCGTATTCACCTATTGTAACAAGTGTAGAAGGAAGGGTAACCATTTTCATAAAGCTGTAACCGTCAAAACACATATCTTCAAGTTTAGTAAATCCTTCGGCAATATTTACACTACCAGAAATCCGAAATCTTAAAGCATCGGATTTGGTGAAAGGTTTTGGAGGAATAGCTATTTTCTTTTTAGCCTCTTCTGCCTCTTGCTTTTCCTTTGCAATCTGTTCAGGGTCTTTTTCACGCAGTGGCGAAAGATATTCCCAACCAAGCATATAAGTAAAACATACTATAACAAATTCAGCCGCACTTTCAGAAAGGAACGACCTGCCGAGCATTTGTCCTTTAGCGTTCGTAATTGCAAATTCATGATTGCTTTCATTTTCAATAAGTATTTTAAGAATACCGCCGTCAAGCATATTTCTTAAAAGTCTTAATTCCTTGTCAAATTCAGGTATAAAATCGTTAATCAAAGCGACCAGTTTAATATCATCTTTAACTATATCCGCTCCATACTCATCAACAATAGATTTAAGACGCTTTGCTACCTCCTTGGTATTCTCAAATCCTTCCACTCCAGCAAGCACTAAAGCACCACATTCAGGACAAACCGTGCTGTCAAAATTAATATGTGCCTGACATTTTTCACATCGCATAATCAACGCCCCTAACTTAGTAAATTTTTATTTTTTAATCGCATTGCCTTGCAACACAAATTATTATACCTACCATCTATTATAATTTATGATTGATATAATAATCTGTATAAACCGCCACTTCAAGGCGGTTTACACGACTATTTTACATTTTTAAATTCCCATTACAGGGTATATAGCATTTCCGCCGTTTATCTTTACATTTCTGATAACATTATCCATCTTAATAAGCAGAGCATTAAGATTTGTGCATTCGCCTGCAAGATAATGATAGGTGCAGCCCGAAACAGTACGCTGTACAACAAGGTTGTTTATTGTATATGGCTGAGACATTGTAGCGTGAATATTTTCGCAAAGTTTAAGTGCTTTTATATCTGTAACATCACGCTTGAACACAAAGAAAATTTTATTACCCGTAATGTTGTAGATTTCAGCAAATTCGCTATATTCTTTTTTAAGAGTTTCAGATATCTGAGCAAGATATTCATCTCCGAAATCATAGCCATAAATATCGTTTATTTCCTTGAATGCGTCCACATCGAATACTGCAAGGTTCATCTGTTCTTTTGCAAGCAACGGTGTTATTTCCTTGTCAAGTGCATAACGGTTTTTTGTACCTGTAAGAATATTGGTATAAGCAATATCTTTGGTTTGTGCCTTTGAATGTTGGAATTTCTTTTCAATCGCAGCTGCCTGTTTAGCCTTTATTTCAGCTTCTTCATTGGTCTTTTTCGCAATATGTCCAGCAATAATTATAATAATTTCGCCAATGACCATATAACCCAATGTAATACCAACCGTGCCATAGAAAATCAGTCGGCTTCGTTTAAGTTGATTTTCAACTTCAATTTCACCGATTTCAATTGTAGCGTCCAGCATTTCAATTGCTGAAATTTGATATGGAGAAATTTCTTGAAGATAAATATTGCTTGCATTAATACCCATCTGACCAAACGAAGACTTGTATCCACTAATTCTCTTTTCAAATGCTTTAATATAAAGTTTTGCCTGGTTATATCGTCTTGCACCTATTTCAAGGTGGTCATTTATACTTTCATAATCCGAAAGGCTTTTGTTGATATTTTCAAAAGAATTGTCTATCTGGTTAAAAATACTGTCCTTTTCAAGGTCCATATTAGAAATCAGCATAACTGTGTCTTGATTTATCTTAATAAGTTCAGATTTTATTGTATAAAGCGAATTCATAGCTGTGCTATTACGATTTTGTGTTTTTACATGACGATGGTTAATATTATAAACGCTATAAATATTAAGAAACATCATAATTGCAAATATAACTGCTACAATAATATAATTTTTAAATACTTTAGAACTACTTTGAGAAACATTATTTTTTATCTTCGCCATTTTGTAATACCTCCGATTATTCAAACTTAGCCGGATTAATAATCAGCTGCACATCTTCATCATCAATGTTTTCAGCTGTGACGAATGTAACACCTGTGTCAATAACCTCCGGAATGTATTCTCCGTCAATCGATTTACCTGCATATCTTACTCCAAGATAACCCATATTGTAAGGGTTCTGAACTATAGTTCCGTAAAGTATGCCGTTTCTGATATAATTAAGTTCTTCATCACTGGTATCAAATCCAATTGCCTTAATTTTGCCTGCCAGTCCCAATTCTTCAATAGCCGAACAGATACCAAGGGTAGATTCTTCGTTTGTTCCATAAATCAGCTTTAGTTTTTCTTCATGACCGTCTATAATGGACGCCGCCTGTTGCTTAGCCAAATCACGGTTGACCTCGCAATATTTTCTGGCAACTATTTCAATATGATATTTTCTTCCGGTCGCACCAGCTTCAGAATTTCCGGAAGTAAAGTTTGTAAGTGTGCTTTCAAAACCATTTATTCTTTCATCTGTTAGCTGAGAATTTTTAGCATGACCAACAATTCCAACCTCGATTGTTTCGGTGTCGTTGTCGTCCAAAAGGCTCAAATATTCTCGCCCCGCTATCGCACTTGCCGACAAATTTTTTGTACCTATGTAAGCCTTTTGACCCTCATATTTAAGGTCAGTATCCGCCGAAATAATAACAATCCCCTTCATATCGGCATTTTTTATAGCGTCTAAAAGTTCTTTGTTTTTCGAATCGATAGGAGCAATAATAATTGCCTTTGCCCCCTCGGATACTGCATCGTTAACATACTTTACCTGGTCTTCAATATGGTCTTCGTTTGGCGGTGCATTGTATTTTACAGTATACCCAAGTTCTTCGCCTGCGTCCAAAGCACCAAGTTTAAGCCCCTCCCAATACTGACTTTGCTGGGATTTTGTAATAACCGCTATAGTACCGTTTGAAACTTTTTCTTTTTTATTAGTACAACCTGTAACAGGGAAAACCATTGCACAAGCAAGCAAGCAAGCAGTCACTCTACCAAATAAATTTTTCCTTTTCATGAAAAGCGAAACCTCCTTTATTTTTTGGCATAGCTTGTTTTAGTAAAGAGCAAGATATTTTATATACAGTCTTGTATCGGCACGGGATACCGCTTAAACCCTACCCAGAATTTTTTATCAAATTTTACAATTTAAAAAATATTAAACAAGACACTTTTTTCAGATTGGTTACAACAACTTTTACAATTTTGTGAAATACCTTATTAATATTTTATCATAAAATTGCCAAAAAATCAAGTCCAAATAATACATAAAATTTTCATATATTTTTTGTGCAATTCCAACAACTCTATCGACTTTAAGGAAAAATTCAAAGTTAAAACAGTTTCATTCGCCATATTGTCAAAAAATAGTTTTCAAAATATACAAACAAAAATATTACACTCTTTACGTTCTATTTTTATTATACCATATTTTTTATGGTTTGTCAACACCCGACCGAGCATAAACAAGAAAATCAAATCTATAAAAAACTTATTTTAGTTGATGCTTTCCCTGCCTACGGTGAAGAATACAAACAAGATTATTTATTTAAGCATTTAACAAATTAAAAGTTAATTTTACAGCAATCTGATTTTTATCTGCACAAATTAAATATTGCAAATATATAATTTTTTTAAACCATGTTGATAAATTAATTGTTATTTTATTGATTTAATGCAAACAAACATCTGCATAAAAATAATTTAATTTTTTATTCGGTCAAAAAAATTAAATTTGTGAAAACGTTTTTATTTTTCTATTGACAAATAAAGAATAATATGGTATAATAAAAAAGTACGAGTAAAATATTGTTTTTAAAACGCTTTCCTGCCATTGGCAGGAATAAATAACTTTTTGCTCCCAAAATTAATAAACATTAGAAAAGCAGGTGTATTAATGTCAGCTATTTTTGGAACAGCAGGCACAACTAAAGAGTTCAGCGAAAATTACAAATCCACCGTTGATGCTCCCGAATATCTTAAAAACTATGGGCTTGATTGCTTTGAATATCAATGCGGTAGAGGTATAAGAATTTCAGAAAAAACAGCAAAAGAATTTAAAACAAACGCAGAAAAAAATAATATTACTGTTTCTTTGCACACCCCTTACTATATTTCCCTTTCCTCTACCGAAGAACAAAAACGAAACAACAGCATTGATTATATTTTGCAGTCCTGTGTTGTAAGCCGGAAAATTGGTGCAAAACGAATAATAATTCACAGCGGAAGCTGCGGAAAAATTCCTCGAGCCCTCGCCCTTGAGCTTGCGTCAGACACTCTTAAAAAGGCAAGAGAAAGAGCCGTTTGCAAAGGCTTTGAGGATATAATCTTCTGCCCCGAAACAATGGGAAAGGTAAATCAGTTGGGCGATTTGCAGGAGGTTTTAAGCCTTTGCAAACTGGACGACAGCTTTATTCCCTGCATTGATTTCGGGCATCTAAACGCAAGGGATTTTGGCTATATAAAAGGTAAAAAGCAATATACAGCAATTCTTGAAAGCATTGAAAATGAATTAGGCAGTGACCGCCTTAAAATTTTTCATAGTCATTTTTCAAAAATTATGTATACAGTTCCAGGGGGAGAAAAAAAACACCTTACTTTTGACGATAACCAAGGCTTCGGGCCTGATTTTGAACCTCTTATGGAAATTGTGGCACAAAAAAATCTTTCACCGACTTTTATATGCGAAAGCGACGGCACGCAGGACAAGGACGCTCTTACAATGAAAAATTATTATCTTTCAATTAAAAATGCTTAAAATTTTTTATATTTGAGATGATTATTATGGAATTTAAAACAAGAAATAATTTGGAAAACAAAATAAAAGGTGGTATTTTCGGTGCAGTGCTTGGCGATTCTCTGGGCGTGCCTGTGGAATTTAAAAGACGTGAAAAATTAAAAGAAAATCCTGTAAGGGAAATGAGAGGATACGGCACACATCATCAGCCTGCTGGCACTTGGTCGGACGATTCTTCCATGTTGCTTTGCCTTGTAGAAAACATAATCGAAGGGTTTTCCCTTGAAGGGCTTGCGGATAAATTTGTAAAATATGATGATTATGGCTATATGACACCATATGATGAAGTTTTTGACATTGGCTATACCGTTTCAAAGGCGATTAGAAAAATCAAACTGGGAATAAGCGTCAAACATTGTGGTTGCAATGATGTATTTGACAATGGCAACGGCTCGCTTATGCGTATTCTTCCTCTTGCCTTTTATCTGCCAAACCAACCAACAAAAAAACAGATAAAAACTATTGAGGACGTAAGCGGAATAACCCATGCACACGAAATTTCTAAACTTGCTTGCATTATATATGTTAAAATGGCAATGGAACTTTATGGTGGAAAAGAAAAAAATTCCGCTTACCTTTCGGCGATAGATTTTGTTAAAACAAACCTTAGCGAAAAATATAGAGAATATTTCTTAACTTTTGAAGATGTTTTAAATGGAAATATTATCAAAATACAACAGGAATTAATAAGTTCGGGCGGGTATGTTTTGGATACCCTTACGGCTTCCATTTGGTGCTTTTTAAACACCGACAATTATTTTGACTGTGTTTTTGATGCAATAAATCTTGGCGACGACACTGACACAACCGCCTGTGTTGCTGGCGGACTTGCGGGCATTTATTATGGATTTGAAAGTATTTATTCTGCCAAACCCGATTATATAGAAAAACTTGCAAAAATAGAAATGCTAAACTCACTTGTTGATGATTTTGCATTATTTATAGAAAATAAATAAAGGAGATTTTTTAACATGAAAGAAAAAACATATAGAAAAATACTTATTATTCATGGTCCTAATCTTAATCTGCTGGGGGAACGTGAACCCAATGTTTATGGGAGCGAAACCATGCAAACAATAAACCAATTGGCAATTGACACATCAAAGGCAAATAATATACAGTGCGACTGTTTTCAGTCCAACCATGAGGGCGAAATTATAGACAAGCTCCATGAGGCAAGACTTGAATATGACGGAATTGTGCTTAATGCAGGGGCATATACCCATTATAGTTATGCAATCCGTGACGCTATATCCGCTATTAAAATCCCAGTTGTTGAAGTGCATATGAGCAATATACATAAACGTGAAGAATTTAGGCATAATTCAGTTATATCCCCTGTTTGTGCTGGTCAAATATGCGGATTTGGTAGCAATAGCTACGTTTTGGGAGTTTTGGCACTTGCAAAATTAATTTCAGACTAAAATAATATTTTCCAGCACAAATTGTAAACTTTTTAAGAACAAATACAAAAGTTGTTAATAAACACTTGAAAATTTTCCTTAAATGTGATATAATAATACTATATACTGTAGTTTTTGCTAAAACAGCAGTTTTTTCAAGCGTATACAACGCAAAAATATTAAAATTAAAAATAATTGAATGGAGGAAATCATAATGATTACAGCAGGCGATTTCAGAAACGGTATGACTTTTGAAGAGGAAGGCAACGTAATGCAGATTATTGAATTTCAGCACGTTAAGCCCGGAAAGGGTGCTGCTTTCGTCCGCACAAAGGTTAAGAACGTTATCACAGGTTCTGTAGTTGAAAAAACCTACAACCCAAGTGCAAAATTCCCAACAGCTTTTGTTGAAAGAAAGGATATGCAGTATTCCTACAATGACGGCGACCTTTACTATTTTATGGACCCCGAAACTTTCGATATGACACCTATCAGCAAGAATGAACTTTCTGACAACTTTAAGTTTGTTAAGGAAGAAATGGTATGTAAGGTTATGTCTTATAAGGGCAAGGTATTCGGCGTTGAACCCCCTTACTTTGTTGACCTTCAGGTAACCCAGACCGACCCAGGTTTTAAGGGCGACACAGCAACCAATGCAACCAAACCTGCTACCCTTGAAACAGGTGCAGAAATCAAAGTGCCTCTCTTTATCAACG
>CANRLN010000034.1 GCA_947631445.1 uncultured Clostridia bacterium | reverse complement strand
AGGGGTATAGCTCAGTTGGTAGAGCAGTGGTCTCCAAAACCACGTGCCGAGGGTTCAAATCCTTCTGCCCCTGCTATTTCAAGCCTTAAATTCACTTGTTTTTGGTGAGTTTGAGGCTTTTTAGTTTTATATAAACTTTTTACGCAATTAAATTGAAAGGAAAATACAAATGCAAATTCCAAGAAAATTAAAAAAAGGTGATAAAATTGCAATAGTCAGCTTGTCAAGCGGAATGTTGGGGGAAAATTTTTGCAGATATTCTCTTGAAATAGGAAAAAAACGTTTAGAAGAAATGGGTTTAATTTCGGTTTTTATGCCAAATTCACTAAAAGGTATAGAATATTTAAAGCAAAATCCCAAAGCGAGGGCGGACGACCTGAAGTTAGCTTTTTTTGATAATGAAATAGCAGGAATTATTACAGCGACAGGCGGTGATGATACTTATAGATTGTTGCCGTATTTAATGGAGGACAAAGAGTTTACAGAATCAGTAAAAAATCAGCCCAAATTATTTACAGGATTTTCTGATACAACAGTTAATCATTTAATGTTTTACAAATTGGGTCTATCAACCTTTTATGGACCATGTTATGCTGCGGATTTGGGAGAAATTTCAAATGAAATGTTACCCTATACACAAAAAACATTTGAGAACTTTTTTGAATACAATCAAGGTAACTGTATTGTTTCAAGTGAATTTTGGTACGATAAGCGTACCGACTATTCTAAAGCAGCAATCGGCACAGAAAGAACAGCACACAAAGAAACTAAAGGTTATGAACTTTTGCAAGGAAGTGGTGTTTTTCGGGGAAAATTACTTGGCGGTTGTCTGGAAAGTTTATACGAAATGCTTTCTTCCGAAAGAAATGCAGAGAAAAAAATAATTTGTGATAAATACAAAATTTTTCCGGACAATGATGAGTGGAAGGATAAAATTTTGTTTATAGAAACCTGCGAAGAAAAACCAGCCCCCGAAATTTTTAAAAAGGAATTGTCTGCCTTGAAGAATAGGGGAATATTTAACCTGATTAATGGAATTTTAGTGGGAAAACCGCAGGACGAAGTATATTATAATGAGTATAAATCAGTTTTAAAAGACGTTATAAACGACAGGAATTTGCCAGTTGTTTATAATGTGAATTTTGGTCACTGTGTTCCAAGATGTGCATTGCCGTATGGTGTTACGGCAATGGTGAACATGAATGAGAAAAAAATATATATAGATGGGTAGAAAATAAAATTACTATAATTACAGTTGTATAAAAATGTTAATTGCAATAAAACTGCTTTGTTATTCCAAACGCCATATAATCTCCCATTTCAAGGGCTTCTTTTTCTATAAATTCAAACATTTCAATATCTCGTGAATATTCCTTGTTTAATCTTAATACTGCTTCTTTTTCAGTCATTCTTAAATGGCTGTACATCATATCACGCCATTTTTGTTCGCTCCAATAAGGGTTTATAAAAGCTAAAAATTCTGCAATATCATCTGCATTGGAATACCATTTTTTCCGCAGTTCATCTGCTTTTGCCTCCTCCATATCCTTATCGGCGTTTATAAGCTCTCCGGCAATCTGCAAATGGGTTGTCAGGAGTTTTTTAAAATCATTGGCTTTTTTCTCACCATAAAAATTTTTCAGAACCTTGGCGAAATCTCCCGGATTTTCAAGCAATCTGTTTGTAACATACTTTAAATCGTAAAGTTCTTCTGCGGTGCTGATTATAAAAAAACGTGTCCAATAAACGTGTTGTGACCACAATTTACGCAATATATTGCCTATTTCCCGTTGATTAACGGCACATGACTTTCTCATATACAATCTCCTTACATACTAAAATTATACATATATTATATTCTAATAATGACAATTGGTTACTAAGGCAAGCGTATATATCCTTCGATAAACAAAAATAATAAATCATAAATTAAAAAAATATTTAAACCCAACAATAATATAACATCAGATAAAAAGCACAGTAATTAAAAGCTTTTAGCCTACATTATCGTGCTTTTTTTTATTTACTCCATTTTGTAGGATTGCAGAATGGAGTTTTTTTTATGTTCAGACAGGCAAGATGGCTGACCTTAATGGCAAAATATCCTTAAATTTCTATTTTGATTCAGAAAAAAATCAAAGTGGAGGTAAAAAAATGATTTATAATCATAGTTCGGAAGAAAATAAATTTAGAAAAGAATGGATTGAAAAAGCTAAACAATACAGAAAAGCAGGAATGACCGATGCACAGATAGCAGAGATTTACAAGTTTGACCGAGAGGTTTTCAATTCTGACCGTCGCTATGCTGAAAATACCGTAATCCTGTTGGAAAACGAATATAATCCGAATTTGAAAATGAATGATGATTATTTGTCCGATTCACGTTATGGTTGGATGGACGAAATAGAGGATATGGAGGCATACAAAAAAGTTATGTCATTTCCAAAAATCTGGAGAGAAGCATTCACCATGTATATATATGACGGATACAACCAGCAGGAAATCTCGTTAAAACTGCTGAAACCAAGACGCACAATAGCATATTGGATTGTAAAAATCGCCGAAATTATTTTTTAAGTTGCCAAAAGCAGTGTTTTCATCGGCTATATATTGAAGGGCAATAAAAGTTCTTATGAACCTTGACAATTAAATAACAGTTTTGCAAATATAAAATTCATATACATTTTTTGTATACAATAATCGGGCTGAACAAGTGGTTATTATTTAAAGAAAGTCCGCCACAGATTTTTTCTGTGACGGATTAGGTTATTCTATGGATATATCTTCATCAGTGAGTTCAATTTCTCCCTTTTTCGATTCATAACGCTTTATCTCTTTTTTAACAAGTGTTTCAATCATATTGGTAATTGAGCGATTTTCTTCTTCAGCAATTTTTTTGATTTTGGCATGGTCGGAAGGATTTAATCTAAGTGTAAATTGTGTTTTTATAACCGGCATAAAATATCTATCTCCTTGTTTTTGAATTTAAGTTACTATTATTATGATACCATTTTAAAATTTTATTGTATGCAATCAATGTGACACTTATATAAATATATTAGATACATCTTGACATCATATTAATATCTATGTTATACTTAAAATAAAAAACATGGAGGTTATTATGAACATTTTTACAGTAAGTTTTTTTGGACATCGTAAAGTAAGCAAACCCCTTGAGATTGAAGATAAGCTTGAAAAGATTATTGGTCAACTTATTAAAAGCAAAGAATATGTGGAATTTCTTGTGGGCAGAGAGGGCGATTTTGATATAATAGTTACCTCTGTTGTTCGCCGAACAATAAAAAAATACAATTATGGCAATTCCTCGTTGATATTGATTTTGCCTTATGAAAAGGCGGAATATCGTAACAACAAGGAAAGTTTTCTTGATTTTTATGATGAGGTTGAAATTTGCAGAGATTCGGCTGACGCTTATTTTAAAGCGGCAATTCAAATAAGAAACTGTTATATGGTCGACCGCAGCGACCTTGTTGTTTGTAATATAGAAAGAAAAAGCGGCGGTGCATACAAAACAGTCTTTTATGCTGAAAAAATCGGGAAAGAAGTGCTGAACTTATTTTGAGTTGTTATATATTATACAAAAATTAATGTTTGTACAAAAAACAATAATTCACTTGACTAAAGCTAAAAAATGTGTTATAATAGTAGTATTCTGATAATGAAAGGATATGAAAATAATGAGTGAATGTACACATGATTGTGGAAGCTGTTCGCAGGACTGTGGCAAAGGTGGAGAAAATGGAATACAACCTTCTCACCTTCATGCTGGTTCGATGATTAAACAAAAGGTTATAGCTGTTGTAAGTGGCAAAGGCGGAGTAGGAAAAAGCCTTGTCACTTCCCTTATGGCGGTAAATTCAAACCGACGTGGTTTTAAAACCGCTATTCTTGACGCTGATATAACAGGTCCGTCTATACCGAAAGTTTTTGGAGCGACAAGCAAAGCGAAGTATCAAGATGATACTATTATGCCCAATGTCACTAAAAATGGCATTGAAATTATGTCGCTTAATCTGCTTGTTGAAAACGAAACCGACCCTGTTTTGTGGAGAGGTCCTGTTATTGCAGGGGTTGTGACTCAATTCTGGTCGGACGTAAATTGGGGCGAACTTGATTATATGTTTGTGGATATGCCCCCCGGAACCGGTGATGTTCCGCTTACCGTTTTCCAGTCACTGCCCGTGGACGGAATTATAATCGTTACATCGCCACAGGAACTTGTTTCTATGATTGTAGAAAAAGCCGTTAATATGGCAAAACTTATGAACATTCCCATTTATGGTATAGTGGAAAATATGAGCTATGTTAAATGCCCCGATTGCGGAAAGGAAATTAAGGTGTTTGGTGAAAGCCACATTGAAGATATTGCAAAGGGATATAATGTTCCAGTGCTTGGAAAAATACCTATGATACCCGAATTGGCAAGCCTTTGTGATAAGGGAGAAATTGAAAATGTAGACAATGAAATTATTCCAAAGGCTGATGATATTTTTAAGGCTAAATATTAAAATTTACACCTATGAAATAAAATTTATTTCATAGGTGTATTTTTTTATTTTGTCACTCAAATGTAAGAAAAGCAGGTTATAATATAAGAAACAAAAAAAGGGAACAGCATAAAAATTTACAATAAAGGAGAGATGAAAAATGCCAAAGGTTATTTTAAAAGCAAAAAACCTTGTAAAAAAATACGGCAGGAACGAAACCACCGTGACAGCACTGGACGGAATAAATCTTGATGTTTATGAAGGGGAATTTCTTGCGATTACTGGTGCTTCGGGAAGTGGAAAATCAACCTTGTTGCATATGCTTGGTGCTATGGATAAGCCGACTTCAGGGGAAGTGCTTTTTGACGACCGTCCGATTTTTTCGGGGAGCGATAAGGAACTTTCAATTTATAGGCGTAGAAATGTGGGGGTTATATTTCAGTTTTATAATCTTTTGCCTATTTTGACTGTGGAAGAAAACATTTGCTTGCCCATGACCCTTGACGGGCAAAAGGTGGAAAAAGAATGGATTGAACAACTGCTTAAAGTGGTGGGATTACAGCAAAGAAGAAATCACTATCCTGCACAACTTAGCGGTGGTCAGCAACAAAGGGCAGCTATTGCACGTTCTTTGGTGCATCGTCCTCGGGTTATACTGGCGGACGAACCAACTGGAAATCTTGACCTTGCAAACAGCCGTGAGATTATTGACCTGCTTAAAAGTATGTCATACAAGTATAATCAAACACTTGTTATTGTAACCCACGACCCCAACATTGCCTCACAAGCGGATAGAAGTATTGTTATAAGTGATGGCAGAATAAAGGAGGGTTAGCGTATGTATAAACTTTCTTTGAAATATCTTAAATATAACAAGAAAAATACTGTTTTTACCCTTGTAAGTATCGTGCTTGCAACCCTGCTACTTACCCTGCTGACCTCAATATTTTCAAGCATATGGGCTACAATGGAAAGGTGCGAGCTTGAAAAAGCTCCCTATCACGGAACTACTGGTTTTGATGAAAAGGCAGTAAATAACAATGAAAGCATTAATGTTTTTACAAACAATGCAGTTTTTGAAGAAACGGTATCCCAAAGGTATATTACTATATGGAATCGAGAAAACAACGAAATTCCATGGGATTTGGTTGAACATAACAGTAGTTTTTATTACCCACACAGTAGAACCACCAAAGAAACTCAAATAAGTAATTATTTTGCAATAAATCAAGGCAAAACCTCAAAGAATAATTATATTGAAAATTGGTTTGCGGATAAAATAGAACAGGGTAGTATGCCAACCAAAAAAGGAGAAATTGTAATTTCACTTAGAGAGGCAAACCAAAGAAATTTGAAGATTGGTGATACCTACACAATTTATCTTGATAAATATAAATTAAAGAAAAAGCCAGCAACTGGAATGGATATTTTAAATGGTGGTCATAAAAAAAGCTATGGCGAAGAAGATTTTGAAAAAATTGAAAATGAAAAGCAGATTGAATATACAATTTGTGGATTTGCCAATATAGAAAATGACAATGGAAATATTTTTGAATATTATCTTTGCAATGAGGATTTGCAGGATTTAAATGATAACTATTTTAAAGGCAAAATATATTGTGATGTTTATTTTAGGTTTGTAAGAGGAATTAAAGACGAAAGTCAAGCGGTAGTTGATGCTGTTCAAGCAAGTGAAATAAACGGCTGGGACGAAAATGGTATATATCTTAATTTGGTGCTTATGCAATATGAACTTGTTGGAAACAATGCACACATAAATCTTTTGAAATATATTGCAGTAGCAATTATAATAATTGCAATTGTCATGGTATTTGCTCGTATGGTTATCGACTGTGCCTTTGAAATTTCCGCCAAACAGAGGGTAGCACATTTTGGAATATTGCAATCGGTGGGAGCGTCAAGGGAGCAGGTTATAAATATAATTTTCTTTGAGGCACTTATACTTTGCATTGTGGGGATACCTTTTGGAATACTTTTCGGTTTTCTTGTTTCCAAGGGTGTGTTTAGCTATATTTTAAAATCATTTGATTTTGAAATGATTGCAAGGGTTTCCGAAATGCCTTTTAAGCCGTATTTTGCCTTTCCATTTTTTATGGTTGTTGCAACGGCGGTTGTTGCGTTGGTTTGGGTTATGTTTTCAGCCTATGGCACTGCTATGAGATTTACCAAACTTTCCCCAATTGAAGCTATTATAAGTGGAGGAAAAAACGACAAAATCAAAAAGCCAAGAAAACACAGCAAGCCGTATTCAAAATTTCCTGCCTTGTTCCTTGCAGATAGAAGTATGAAACGCAACAAAAAACGTCATGTTATAACCAGCGTTTCCATAACCGCAAGTATGATTTTAATGGTTGTGGCAAGCATGATACTTAACTACATAGATTTGCAAATGACAAGTGGTTTTGAATTTGATATGCAGGCACTTGACCCCAATCAAACCAACATTGAGGAGGTTTACAAATGCTTTAAAGAAAATTCAGATGTTGAATATGCAAATTTTAGAAGCTTTTATTATGACAGAACACCAGTAAGTCTTAAAGATGAAAACAAATTTGTAAAAGAAAAATTTAAAGATGAGTTAAAATATGATTTTATCCCAATAATTGATGAGCAAAATTTTTATGAAGTGTTTGGGGAAAATATATCGGTTTCTTATGAGCAGTTTAAAAACGGTGAATATATTGTTGCGGATATGCAAAAGCTTGCAACCGAAAATGAAAAATATACAGATGAAGAAATTTATTTGGAAAACTATGAATGTCCTATAAATGGCACTGGTACAATGCAACTTTGTTTTGGTGAGGTTGAAAAATCTGATAATAAGCAACAACAACTAAATTTAAAAATCGGAGCGGTGGAGCAGGTTGTAGATAATGGATATTTAAACCCAGAGAGTTTAATATATGCTGGTGAGAATAGCAGGTCGGTTATTGCTGTTATATGTGTTCCGCTTGAAGTTTATAAGCAGGTTAGCAAAATGACCGGTGGGGAATATGTGGTTATGTTTGATGTATTTATGTCCAGTCAAGAGCATTACGGAGAACTTAAAGACAGTCTTTCAAAACTGGGTGTTGAAATTTATGCAAATGAAGGATATTTTATTTTCTGTGTTGCAAATATAATCGGTATACTTGCTTACCTTGTAATTTACATTGTTTTTGGAATTGCAATGTTTAACCTTATCAATACCATTTCAACGGGACTGCTAAACCGTGAAAACGAACTGAAAATACTTAAAGCCTGCGGGCAGAGTAATGTTTCTCAAAACAAAATGTTAAGCCTTGAATCAATAATGTATAGTGTTGATGCGTTGATTTATTCGGGAATTATTTCGGCTTTCTTTATTTGGCTTATAAGAAAATCTATGTTTTTAGGAATAGCCGATTTTAAGGGCGAGCAACTGGAACATGAAATTGAGCTTATAAACAAATACATTCCCATGTTTGGATTTGTAAAGCCACTATTGATATTTTTTGTAATATCTGTTGCCATTGGTTTTTTAACAAATATTATTGTTAAAAAGCAGGTTGGCGAAACTGGAAAACAGATGTTTTAGTTTTATTCCTCTGCCCTTGGGCAGGGGAATAAATTTATGTTAAAGAAATAGTAATAAATATATGCTATAATAAAAATATAAGGGGGAATTTAAATGAGCAGGATTTTAATAGTGGAAGATGATACCGCTATGGTTTTTGGGCTTAAATTTGCACTTGAAAAGGAGAATTTCGAGGTGTTTTCCGCAGGGTCGGCAAAACAGGCAATTAAACTTTTTGAAGAAATTTTGCCGAGTCTGGTACTACTGGATTTGGGACTTCCCGACCTTTCGGGTTTTGAGGTGTGCAAATTTATAAAGCAAAAGGGAGATGTGCCGATTGTTTTTCTTACAGCCGTTGACGAGGAAAAGGAAATTGTAAACGCTTTTGAAATGGGTGCAAATGATTATGTTACCAAACCTTTTAGGGTGGGGGAGCTTATGGCAAGGATTAAGGCTATACTAAAACGAAATGAAAAACAAGTTCCTGAAAAATCGCTTACCGCTATCGAAAGTCGATTGCTTGAAATTTTAAGGGCAAATAAAAATCAGGTGGTCACAAGAAATATACTGCTTGAAAAACTTTGGGATTGCAAGGGAAATTTTGTAGACGATAACACCCTTTCGGTCAATATAAAAAGGCTAAGGGAAAAAATAGGGGCAGAGCATATTATAACGATAAGAGGAATTGGATATAGATGGAAAGATTAAAAAAGGCTGTTACAGAAAAGCATTTTAATTGGATTGTACTTTTGTTTTCTGTTATTGTAGCTATTGTTGTAGGTACTTTATCGGGAGGATTTTTTTCAAATACAGTAGGAGGAATATTGGTAAAGCGGTTTTCGGCATCAGTAGGGACTATTTCTGAAAAATACCCCGAACTTGCGGAAGAATTTGCAAGGGCGGTTGTTTCACCCAATTATAAATATACTTTACAAGGAGCGGATATAATAGAAAAGTACGGCTATTCAAATAAAATGAATTTTCGGTGTCTTAGTGAATATCCAAAAATACACGCTAAATTTATATTTTTTGTTGCTGTGGCTGTTATGGTTTGTATGCTTTTGATTATGATAGTTTATAGCATAAGAAACAATATTTTAAAAGGTTATATAAATCGCCTTGTTGTTTGTGCCTCTGTGGCAAACAATGGGCAGGAATACAATCCGCCCAAACAACTTTGCAGTATGCTTGTTCCGCTTTCAAACGAAATAAAATGCTTTTGTGAGCGTAACAGAGGACTGTTAAACAAAATATTGCAGGAAAAAGAAAACCTTAAAAATTTTATTTCAGATTTTTCACATCAGTTGAAAACGCCCGTTTCTATACTTTCCATGAACCTGCAGATTATAGATGAAACCGAAGATATATCAAAAAATGATATAAAAAAACTTGTAAGCATTGGTCTTGAGCAGATTGAAAGAACAAATTGGCTTATTCAAGGTATGTTGAAAATTGCAAGGTTGGATTGTAATAGCATTAATTTTGAAAACAATCAATTTAATTTGGACAAAACCTGCCAACTTGCTGTTAATAATTTTAAATTTCAAGCAAATAGCCGAAATATTACAATAGAAAATAGGATTGAGCAGGTTTATTTCCCTCATGACGGAGGCTGGCTTTATGAAGCAGTATGCAACATTATAAAAAATTCTATTGAACATACGCCGGACGGAGGGAATATTGTGGTAAGCACTTTTGCTACCCCAATAACCGTTGGAATTGAAATTGCAGACAATGGAGAAGGTATTTCCAAAGAGAATATACCGTTTATATTCAAGCGATTTTACAACAAAACCAACGGAACAAATCCTTGTAGCGTTGGAATAGGTCTTGCAATTTCCAAGAGTATTGTTGAAAAAATGGGAGGAAGAATAACCTGCGAAAGTGTTAGGGGCAGGGGAACTAAAATGACCATCTGTTTTTTATATAACAAAAATAATTAACCGCTTTTTTATTTGATATAATTGAACATAAAAAGTCAAGAATAATTTTTTATAATATGTTATTATATACTTACAGGCAAAGGAGGGTTTGGAATGAATATGATTAAAGATTTTCAATGTGTGTTGGATTATATTGAACAGCATATTGAACAGCCGATTGATTTTGGCGAAATTGCAAAGCAAATGTATATTTCAAGTTATTATTTTCAGAAGATTTTTTCGGCTGTTTGCGGAATAGGGGTCGGAGAGTATATTCGAAACCGCAGGCTTTCGCTTGCCGGCAGTGAACTTGCAGATTCGGATAAAAAAATAATAGATGTTGCCCTGAAATACGGCTATGACACTCCCGAAGGTTTTACCCGTGCGTTTACACGCTTTCATGGGGCAAGTCCGACCGCTGTAAAAAAAGGTGTAGCTTTTCCAAAATCCTTTGAAAAATTGTCTGTGATTATTACGGTGAAAGGCGGTAGTTCTATGAATTACAAAATTGAAAAAAAGGCGGCATTCAAGGTCGCAGAAAAACGTGAATCTCACAAGATTTACAATAGTGAAAACATTAATACAATTCCCGAATTTTGGGAACGCTCTCATTCGGACGGCACGGTTGCAAAACTGCTTGAGATTACAAACGACCGTAGCTTTATATTTGGAATATGTTATTCTAATTCTCATGAAAAAGACGTTTGCTTTGATTATTCGATTGCGGTGAAAATTGACGATGAAACAAAGGTTCCAGAGGGTTTTGAGATTAACGAAATTCCCCAGCGTACATGGCTTGTTTTTGAGTGTGTTGGAGCAATGCCAGATGCAGTTCAGCAGACCTTTCATAAGATTTGCACCGAATTTTTTCCAACCTCAGAATATCAGCCTACCTATGAATTTGACATCGAAGCTTACACAGCCGGAGCAATGAATGACAAAAATTATCGCAGTGAAATCTGGATTCCTATTGAAGAAAAAGTATAGTTAGGCAATGTTATAAAAAATTTGTTTCTCTGCTTCAGGCAGGGAAGCAAAAATATTTGCTTATCTTTTCTCTTGCTTGTAGCAGAGAAAAGAGGACTGATTCATTTGCGTTGTTAAAAAGTATGTTAATAATAATTGCTTAAAAAATCTTGTGTGTTTTCCTACTTAAAGCGGGGAAACACTACAAATACAAAAAGTTATAAACAATTCCTTTGTTTACTCTTAAGAAAAGATGATTAAAACAGTTTAAACTTAGAATACATTATTTTATAGTATTTCTATAATTTTCTTATATATTTTAAATATATTTAGATATTTATACTTAAATTTGCAAGAAAACAATTAAATTAGTGTATAATTGTACAAATATATAAAAATCCATCAAAAAACCCTTGACATTTCAAAAAAAGTGTGGTATAATAATATTGTTCTCACGGGGCGTAACTCAGTTTGGTAGAGTGCTTGGTTTGGGACCAAGATGCCGCAGGTTCAAGTCCTGTCGCCCCGACTTTTAACCCTTTAGTTTTGTTAGCAAAAATTTTCTTATATTGTGTATTACCTATTCACCTAATTGATTTTTTGCATATTAAGTTATTAAGTTGCTAACAAACAGGTGGTATAATAAAGATAAAAAATCAAGACCCCCCAACCATTCACAAAATGTTTACAAAAAACATGATTTGAGAACGTTGAAGGCCTTGACAATTTATAAAATTCATGTTATAATATAACACGAAAAAGACAATCAAACTAAACATCAATGTTTTTTGGGAAACATTTTTGTGAATGTGTAAAAAATACTGGTAATATTTTTTACACTGTTTGTTTTCGTTTTTTATTATACTACATTTTTTTGCATTTGTCAATAGGTTTTTGCAAAAAAAATAGAAAATTAACAAAAAAGGCTATGGATTTTTTCCATAGTCTTTATTTTTTAGCATGAAATAAGGAAATTCTTTTTCCAAAAGCTGTTTTTTTGTTCCAACATAAACTCTTTGGAAGTAAAATTGCTATCAATAGAAAATTTCTTTTTCAAAAAGCTAAATTCTTTAAGTAATTTTTCACAAACAAATATGTAATTACAATTAATTCCAATTCTTGCCCTATCTAAAAGAATGATGATAATAAATAAACGTAGTTTATTTGTTAGATAAATGTATTATTATATTGTCTACAAAAATCAAGCTTTAGTTTTTTTATAACTGCATATAAAAATCTGATTTTAATAATTTTTTTAAAATTGGTATTTATTAGTGATTGTTGTGGTTTGCCTGTATTGGATAATTTTTCCTACTATTTTTGGTAGTGGGATTTTTTTGTTATTATTAACTTAATATTTTAAACAAAAAAGTAAAAGAATTTAAGATGAATTTGTTAAATATTAGTTTTTTCTTTATTATTGCCCAAAGTTCGTTTGAAATTAATCTTGAAAATTCTTGTTGAGTGTGATATAATTTTGGTGTTATCGATAACTACAAATATCAATTGGAGGAACTAACAATGATTTTTAGTGAACTTGTGCAGGAATATATGCAGACGGCAAAACTCAACCTGCGAAGAAATACATTCGAGAAACAACAGTCGCTTACCGTTCGTATTCTTTCCGCCTTGGGTGACGAAGAAATAACCGACATTAGAACCAAAACCGTGCAAGCGTTTGTAAACGACCTATGCATTAACGGCAAAAGTTTTACAAGCGGTGAAAAGCTTGCAAGAAAAACAATTGTACATCACCTTTCGTTTATCTCTTGTTGTTTTGAGTATGCGGTTGAAATGGAGTATGTTCAGAACAATCCTTGCGACCATGTTCATATTCCGAAAAATTTTTCAAAGAGAGCAACCGAAAAAGAAATTTACACGATAGAGGAAATGAAAAACTTACTTGACCTAATAGCGAAACAAAAGATACCAAAGTATACAGTCTTTTTCACCCTTGCGGCACATCTTGGTCTTAGGCGAAGTGAACTGCTTGGTCTTGAATGGAGCGACATTGATTTTGAAAACAACAGTTTGACGATTAGACGAACCTCTCAAGCACTGGTTGGAGAAGTGTATACGGACGAAGTCAAAACAAAGAAATCAAGACGAACCCTTTCGCTTTCGCAAGATATTGCAACCATGCTTCAGCGTTACAAGATTTATCAACAGATTGAAAGGAAAAATTATATTGCCAGTGGTAAAGCTTGGACGGATAGCGACCGACTGTTTACAGCAACGGACGGCAAGCCAATGTGTTCGGGAAATCCCTATAACTTTCTCAAGAAACTTTGCAAGCGACATGGTTTGAGGTTTTGTGGTATACACAGCTTTAGACATTTCACAGCAAGCGTTCTTATCAGCGAGGGCGAAGACCCAGTGCGTGTAGCAAACTTCTTAGGTCATTCGCAGACTTCTACAACCCTTAATATTTATAGTCATGTTATAGACAAAGCGAATGTTCAATCGTGCGAAAAGATTTGCAACGTCCTTGATAAGAAACAATAAAAAAATAAAGCCGTGGTATAAGCACCACGACTTTATTCATAAACCATATTTAACTATTATTGGATTGACAAAATTTTTTGTATTTGCTCATCTGACATTCCCGATTTTTTCATCTTTGTGATTAAGTTTTCTCTCTCTTGTAGAATACCCTGCTGACGTTCATAATTTCTTGCAGAGAGTTCATCTCGCACAGCTTTATCTCTCTGTTCAATTTCGTAAAGTTCTTTTTCGTCTGTACTCATTTGACGAAGAACAGCAACAGCTTTTTTCATAACAGGTGATTCCGATGAAAGACGTTCAAGTGTTTCATCATCTTCAGCGTTGGAATTTAAAAAATCCATCCACATTAATTTTTTATCTGTCATAGAACCACGCTCCTTTGCAAACTTCTTAGCCTTGCGGAGTTCAAGAAAATCTATACGGAATTTATCGGTAAGAATTTCATGACGGTGTTCTTCAAGAACCTTAAATGTTGAGTGATATTCTTCTTTGCAGTCAAAAAGATTGAAATCAATAACATTAATGGCGATTGTATCCTTTAGGTTATTGTAGTCCTCATTCTTCTGAAGTTCCCCAGTGAACATCTTTGCCCAATAGAACAATGTGCGTTCTTTGTAGTTGCCATAGTTTAAAACCTGAATTTCAATATTTATTGAACAGCTTTTGTTGACTGTTAGTTTTAAGTCAAGGCGACTGAATTTGTTTATCAGTATGTCAGGCACTAACTCATTATCCAGTATTTCAATACTTGTTATTTGGTCAGAATTGATGTTCAGCACCGTTGCGAGGAAGTCTGTTAGTATATCAGTATTGTTTACATTCCCGAAAATTTTCTTGAACACAAGGTCAAGCTTGGGTGTTACTTTTGATTTATCAAGCATGAATTTTTCTCCCTTTAGTTTTGTTTTATCTTAATATTATTATACCATATTTGTTTTATGATGTCAAGCATTTTTTAATAATCAATTTGAAAAAGTGTTGACAAATGAAAATAAATGATATATAATAAAATATAGCAACAACTAAATATTAATATTTTGTGAACGGTAGTATTTGAAATTAGTGTTCAAATTAAGAAGTTGGAGTAAAAAGCTTTGTGATAATAGTGTGAAATTAGAAAACTGGCAGAGAAAAAAGCATGAAAATTGGAGTATAAAAAAAGGGGTATTTTTAACCCAAATCAAAACCAGCAAGCCAGCCAGCAAGCCAGCAAGCAAGCATTGCAGTTTGTCCGACAAATCGGTCAAACTGTGACTGCTTGTTAGGGGACACCCCTAAGACCCCGAGCGACCAACTGCGTTGGTCATTGAAAAGTTATTGAAGAAAATTAGCTCGCAAATATTTGATTAAATGTTTTAAGCAAATCAATTGCAAAGTAAAATATATATCCTATCAAACAAGTATGGTATATCCCTATCAATTCACTATGATATAATCATAGTGAATAAGTAGGATTATATCATATTAAACGAATAGGAATATATCATAGCAAACAGATATGATATAACGCTACTAAACAACTATGAATTAAAGGAGTGTTTTAAAATGAAAGAACAAAATAAAGATAAGCGTTTGTATGTTAGATTAAATGAGAACGAATATAAAATCGTTCAAGCAAAATTTAAAGCAAGTGGTGAGAAAACCATGAGTGAATTTTTGCGAAAAATTTTGCTGAATGGTTATGTTGTAACACTCAAAGATAACAAGCTTGAAAACTTGGTAGCAGAAACAAAAAAACTGCTTGCAAATCTTGCAGGCAACGTCAATCAAATTGCGATTGTTGCCAATCGTAACGGCAACGTTTACAAAGAAGATTTAGAGCAGTTAAGCAAAGGAGTAAAAGAGTTATGGCAACAACAAGCATTCATTCAATCTATTCTACAGAAGTTAGGGCTGTAACCTATTACATTAATCCTGAGAAAACAGAAAATGGGCGATATGTTTCGGGGTTCATGTGCAATTCCTCAAGTGCAAATCAAATAGTAAATGATTTTAATTTGTTCAGACAAAAGGGGCGAGCTAAAAAAACTTTAGGAAAGGTTATCGTTCAATCTTTTGCAGTCGGAGAAGTTACACCAGATGTGGCATTTGCAATCGGTAATGAACTTGCAAATCGTTTGCTCGGTGGTGAGTATCAATATGTTGTTGCAACTCACCTTGACAAAGACCACATTCACAACCACATCTATTTTAACAACACAAACATGACAAGCGGAAAATCTTTTGAAACAACTCACAACCGTGGCGGTGGCTCTTGGAAAAAGATAAGAACATTAAGTGATGAACTTTGCAAAGATTATAACCTTTCTGTCATTGAAAATCCCGAACACGGAAAGGGCAAATCGTGGTACGAGTGGTCGCAGGATAGAGCTGGTCTTTCTTGGAAGTCTAAACTTAAATTTGCTATTGATGAAATGATAATGCAATCAGAAAATTTTGAGGATTTTCTCCGACTTTGTAGAGAAAAAAATATTGAAACTGTATACACCCCGCAAAATAAAATTACACTTAAATTTCGTATGCAAGGACAACAGAAATTCACAAGAGCTAAAACCCTTGGTTGGTATTATGACGAGCCTCAAATACGAAAAAGAATTGCAGAGTATTTATTAATTAAGAATGGCACAGTCGAAAATAAAAATATTAAGTCAAGAAAAATAATTGATACAGATAATATGACGGGTTCGCTTAAGCATTGGGCGGAAATTCAGAACATGAAAGAAGCGTCAAAGCTTATAAATATCTTAGCTGAATTTGAGGTTGACAGCAAGGAACAACTTGAGGATAAGAGCATTAAAACCTATTCGGAGCGAATGATTTTGGTAAGCAAACTAAATAATATCCAACATGAAATAAATAGCCTTAGCGATAGCATAAACGCATTAAAAAAATACAAACAATTCAAGCCTATTTATCAAGAGTATAAGCAACAAAAGAATAAAAAATCTTTTGAAGAAAAATATTATTCTCAGCTTACGGCATTTGCAGGAGCAAGAGCAACACTTAAAGCAAATTTTCCCGACAAAGTCCCAAAAGAAGAAGAACTCTTGCAAAAGCGACAGGAGCTTGAAAC
This sequence comes from uncultured Clostridia bacterium, assembly GCA_947631445.1. GTDB lineage: Bacteria > Bacillota > Clostridia > Oscillospirales > Ruminococcaceae > CANRLN01. The sequence goes on along the minus strand of CANRLN010000034.1, from coordinate 2,716 downwards.
ACAACGAAATGGGCTTAATTTGCAATATAAAGATATTATCAAAAAGCTTAAACAACTTGACTATGCAAGAAGTGTTTTGACAAGCTATTTGCAACAGCAAGAGCCGAGCAAAGACAAAAACAATAGTATAGAATAAAATTGTTCCCCTTGCAGTAAGCAAGGGGAACAATTTTCAATATAGTTTTAAAAAGGAAGGTTAAAATAAATTTATTTAGTTTTTAAATCTTCAGCAAGTTTTTTTATCTCCTCAAGCGGAAGTCCGCTGTATTGTGCAATTTTTTCATGTGAAAGAATACCTTCTTGCAACATAGTTATTGCATTATCTTTGGCAAATTCGTTTTTTAGCTTATTAGCAAAATCTTCATCTAATTTACACATATGCACACACGCCTCCTTATCCTCTTTAATGCCTCTTGTCTTATCGGCAATTAGTTTAAGTTTCATGTTATCCGCTTTTGATTGACGAAAATCATGTACAAGTTTTGCCAAATCCGAATTATCATCAGATTTATCATATGCACCATTTACATAAATTATATGCGTTCCGTCATCAAGCGACAAATTATTTTCTTGGTCAATATATTTAAATTTATATATTAGTTTGTCTTGTTTTAGCACATCATGTTCGGTAATAAAAATAACATATTGGGTTGGCAGGCTTTCAAAGTCATCACCTGTTTGTAAATAATTCACATCTAAAATGCTTGAATGAAATCTTGCACGTTTTGGACTTGCACCGTCATTGCTTTTTTGTACTTCAATATTGTATAATTTGCCATTGCTATCCGTTGCAAAAACGTCCAGACTAAGCGACCTTGTGCCATTAAGACTTTTCATATCAAATTGTGTGTCCTGTTTTGTAATCTTTAAATCATCAATGCCCAGAATTATTTTTAACACACTTTCTGTAAAAGCTATGTCATCACGAAACATAATTCGCATGAAAGTATCATCTATTGGACGATATTTTTCAATCTTTTCAAGCGACATTTGACGCAACTGTTCTTTTGTAAATGCCATTGGAAACACCTCCTATTTGTTTATTTATTATATTATACCATATTTTAAAAGTAAAAGTCAAGAGAATTGACAAAAATATTAAAATTAATTTTTGTTGTTTTTAACTTCTTTTGCATAAATTTCAATTGCCTTGCACACAAAAGCCGATAAGCTCATTTGTTGCTCATTTGCAAATTCTCTTAGCTTTTGTTTAGAACCTTTGGGAACATGAAAAACTACACGTTCATAATTTTGTTTGTTGTATTCCGAAACGGATTTTACAGAGGATTTAATCGCCTGCTTTTTTTGGCAGTCGGCACAATATTTTTGTGAACCTTTTATTAAAATATAGTTTTTTCCGCAAATAGGGCAGGTTTGCTCACTACCAACCGTTTTAGTTTTGCCCATAAGTGCGTTGTGTTGGTGGGTTTTGTTACGCTCTAACTGTGCTTGCAAACGGCAATTAGGGCAGAATTTTGCGTGGTTAGCCTTGGTTTGAAATTCATTTCCACAGATTTGACAGACAAAGACATTTAATTTAGTATTCATTACATTCACTCCTAAAAAATTTATAATTATATTATAGCATAATATATACACATTGTCAAGTAAATGAAAAATAATTGCTAATTTCTAAAATTTGTAAAATAAACTGTGAACTATATACCAAAATCATTGTTGATAAACAGCGAAACAACCAAACTTTAGGGGATAACAAAAAATCTTTTAAAATATGCTTGACAATATTCACATATTATGTTATACTTATATTGTTGGGAAACAACACATCAGTTTTTAAAAACTTTAGTGTAGAAAGGAAGTTTTTAATATGAGTAAAATTATAGCAATATGCAATCAAAAAGGCGGAGTTGGAAAAACCACCACAACATTTAATTTGGGAACGGCTCTTGCGTTGGAGCAGGGCAAGAGGGTGTTGCTTGTCGACCTCGACCCACAAGCTAATCTTAGCGAGTATCTGAAATTTGATGATGAAAAAGAAACAATTACCGACCTGCTTTTGTCATCGGCAAAAAGTATGACAACTTCTGCGAGCGAGCTTAAGACTTGTATACGCACCAATGAGGACAACAAGGTCGATTACCTCCCTGCCGACCTAAATCTTGCCAACGCTGAAATGATTATGACAACGGTTATCGCAAGGGAAACGGTTCTGAAACGTCTGTTTTGTGATGAGGTTATCAACGAGTATGATTTTGTTTTGATTGACTGCCTGCCCAGTTTGGGACTGCTACTTATCAATGCTTTAGCGTGTGCTGATGAGATGATTATTCCAGTGCAGACACAAAAATTCAGCCTTGACGGATTACAAGCGTTGGTGTCATTGTACAAACAAATACGCTCTACAATCAATCTTAATCTTGTTTTAAGAGGTGTTTTGCCGACAATGGTTGATAATACTATCGTCAGCAAAAACGCTTTAGAGAGCTTGCAAAACGGCGATTTAGAGGTGTTCAATACAATCATTCACAAGTCGGTTGAAGCTGCTAAATCTACTGAAAACGACAAGGCTTTATGCAGGACGAAGAATAGGTTGGGCGAGGAGTATAAGGCTTTGGCAAAAGAGGTGAGTGTATGTTAGAATGTGAAAAATGTTACTGGTTTAAAAAGGAAAATCCCTTTGAAAAAATAAGTAATGACGGACGTTTCTTTCCTTGCAACAATATTCCGTGCAGTGGTTGGCGATATTGGGTTGATA
>CANRLN010000033.1 GCA_947631445.1 uncultured Clostridia bacterium | reverse complement strand
GCAAACAGACTTAGCGACACAGACACAGGTTCTCCGGAGGTTCAGATTGCTATTCTTACCAAGAGAATTAACGACCTTACAGAGCATCTTAAGACACACAAGAAAGACCACCATTCAAGACGTGGACTCCTTAAGATGGTTGGTAAGAGAAGAAACCTTCTTATGTATGTAAACAAGAAAGACCCTGAAAGATACAGAGGAATCTGCACAAAGCTCGGTATTCGTATTACCAAGTAGTTTTTATGCCAATTGGCAGTCGGTTTTGCCGTCTGCCTTTTGGCATTTTAATTTTTTTATCCCTTGTGTTTGAGAATGGTTGATTTTTGAATTGTGAATTATGCTTGCAAAGGTTTTGAATATTGTTAGCATAATTCATTATTCAAATTTTAATATCCTTTGCATTAAGGGATTTTTCGGCAAATAAAAGTTTAAGGAGATGTTACCGACACTTAAGTATCCTGCCGACACTATAATTATTAATTTATTTATAGCTGATACGCTAAAAGTTGGTGACGAAATATTTTGATGTTTGAAAATTATAGAAAGTTTGAAACTACTTTCGCCGGAAGAAAAGTAGTTGTCGAAACCGGAAAAACCTGTGAACTTTCCAACGGTTCCTGCTGGGTAAGATATGGTGAAACTGTTGTTATGGCAAACGTTACCGCTTCCGCAAAACCAAGAGAGGGCATCGATTTTTTCCCACTCTCTGTGGATTATGAAGAAAAGCTTTATTCTGTTGGTAAAATCCCCGGCGGATTTACAAAACGTGAGGGAAAACCCTCCGACAAGGCTATTTTAACATCTCGTATGGTTGACCGCCCTATTCGTCCTCTTTTCCCAAAGGATATGCGAAATGATGTTTCGGTTGTTATGACCGTTCTTGCGGTTGACCCAAATTGCTCTCCCGAAATTGCGGCTATGCTTGCAACCTCTATTGCTATCTCTATTTCTGACATTCCATGGAATGGACCTATTGCAGGTGTTTCTGTTGGTCTTGTGGACGGCGAGATTATACTCAACCCAACACTTGAGCAGAGAAAAAATAATCACCTTAATCTTACCGTTGCGGGTTCTGCCGAAAAAATCGTTATGATTGAAGCAGGTGCGGACGAAGTTGATGATGATTTAATGCTTGAGGCTATTGCGACAGGTCACGAGGAAATCAAGAAAATGGTTGCGTTTATCGCTGATATTCAGGCACAAATTGGCAAACCTAAGTTTGAATTTGAATCGCAAGAGGTTGACCATGATTTGTTTGATGCTATTGAAGAATTTGCAAGCGAAGATGTAAAACACGCTCTTGACACCAACGACAAGAACGTTAGAGAGGCAAGACTTAAGCCGATTGTTGATGCAATTCATGAAAAGTTTGATGAGCAGTATGAAGAAAAAATTCCAATGATTGATGAGTGCATTTACAAGCTACAAAAGAAGATTGTAAGAAATTGGCTTTATGAAGGAAAGCGTGTGGACGGCAGAGGAATTGACGAAATTCGTCCGCTTGCCGCTGAAGTTGACGTACTTCCCAGAGTTCATGGTTCGGGTATTTTCACAAGAGGTCAAACTCAAGTTCTTACAATCTGCACACTCGGAACAATGAGCGAAGTTCAAAAGATTGATGGTCTTGATGAGGAAACAACCAAAAGATATATGCACCAATACAATTTCCCAAGCTATTCTGTGGGCGAAACAAAACCGTCAAGAGGTCCAGGCAGACGTGAAATTGGTCATGGAGCTTTGGCTGAAAAGGCTCTTGTCCCGGTTATTCCAAGTGTTGAAGAATTTCCATATGCCATTAGAATGGTTTCCGAAGTTCTTTCCTCCAATGGCTCAACCTCTCAAGGTTCAATTTGTGGTTCTACACTTGCCCTTATGGACGCTGGCGTTCCTATCAAAGAACCTGTTGCAGGTATTTCCTGCGGTCTTATTACCAAAGAAAATGGCGAATGGATGACAATGGTTGACATTCAAGGTCTTGAAGATTTCTTTGGAGATATGGATTTCAAGGTTGGAGGTACTAAAAACGGTATTACTGCCATTCAAGTTGATATTAAAGTTGATGGTCTTACACTTGATATTATCAAAGAAGCTTTTGCAAAAACCCATAAGGCAAGAATGTATATTCTTGATGAAATTATGCTTAAGGCTATTCCTGCTCCACGTCCGACCGTCAACAAGTGGGCTCCAAAGCTTATGTCTACCAATGTACCTGTTGACAAAATTCGTGACGTTATCGGAAGTGGTGGAAAGGTAATTCAAAAGATTGCTTCTGAATGTGATGTTAAGGTTGATATTAATGACGAAGGTCAAGTTTTTGTAAGCGGAATGGACTATGACAATGTAAAGCAGGCTATTTCTATTATAGATACAATTGCAAATGACCCAGAAGTTGGAGCTATTTATAAAGGAAAAGTTGTTCGCATTATGAATTTCGGTGCTTTTGTTGAAATTGCTCCCGGCAAGGACGGACTTGTTCATATTTCAAAGCTTGACAAAACAAGAGTTGAAAAGGTTGAGGACGTTGTTTCAATCGGTGACCAAATTCTTGTTAAGGTTCTTGGCATTGATGACCAAGGCAGAATTAATCTTTCCAGAAAAGATGCTCTTGCAGATATGGAAGCAAGCAAGAATAAATAATAAAAATATTCCCCACTGTATAGTGGGGAATTATTTTTATAAAAAAACTCTTGACAAATCAAAAATAATATGCTATAATATAAATACAAAGTGAGCGTACTGCTAATTGTTAGCGGTTTACCTCCGTTGAATAAGTGCTAAGTAGTCGCCTATCCTAGGAAAATATGGCGGCTACTTTTGTTTTTTGTCATGTATGCGTAATACAAGGTTAATTGTATTTATTGCAAGATTGCCAACGTGGACAATCAATGTAAGCAACATCAGAATTTCTGAAATACTCATACCAACTCACCTCCATTTCTGGAGGAAGATTTAAACCGCCTACCGTTTTAGCAGTACGCCCAAGTATATTATATCACAAAAAAATAGGTTTGTCAACTCTTTTTGATAAAATTTGATATAAAAAACCGCCATTGTTTAGGCGGCTTTTTTATTATACATATACTATTATACATATGCTGACGGGTCGTAAGGAACATTTTGATATCTTACTTCAAAATGCAGGTGGAAACCGGTGGAAAATCCAGTTGAGCCTACCGCTCCAAGAACCTGTCCTTTTTCAAGATAATCTCCTTCTTCCACATAAATATCCTGCATATGTCCGTACAGCGTCCAAAATCCATCGCCGTGGTCAATTACAACATAATTTCCATATCCTCCGCCACAACCGCAGGATTCAGATTTGCCGTAATTGTGGGGGCAGGTAAAGCTTTTAAGAATAACCGTTCCGCTATCCGAAGCGATAACATTTGCTCCCTGAATATCCGAGGAGGAAATGTCAATGCCCTGATGTATTGTTCCCCAGCGTGGGCCATATCCATAGGTTATATGATAAAATCCAGGGCAGGGCCATGTAAACGAAGTTTTTTCAACATAACCATAATCACCGTTGTTGGTGGAAGTTTTGTTATCGATTGCCTCAAGGGTTGCATAAAGATTGGCAAGGGTTTCCTCTGCTTCTTGTTGTTCCTTGTTTATCTCCTCCGATTGGCTGTTAAAATTCTTTTCGTCCTCCTCCAGTTTTTTCTGGTTGGCAACGCTTTTTGAATATAAATCGTCCAGTTTGGTTTTTTGGGATTGCTGTTCTTTTTGCTGGTCTAAAAGTTCTTGTTCTGTCTTTTTGCATTCGTCCGATTGGGTGTTAAGAGCCTTTAACGAACCTTCATATTGAGTTTTAAGTTCAATAAGTTCGGTTATCATGTCATTATCGTGGCTTGCCACACGCTTGACAAGTTCCAGTTTCATAAGCATATCATAAAAATCCTGCGAACCAAGAATTATATCTGTATAGCTTTCCGAACCGCCTGCAAGATACATTGCCCTAAGACGCTTTTTAAATTTGTCAATTCCTGTGTCAATTTCTTTTTGCTGTTTGTCTATGTTCTTTTGGGTTGTTTCAATGTTTTTATATAGTCCGTCAATTTTTTTGTCAAGTTCAGAAATAGAGCCGTCCAATTCTTTAAGGGTTTTTTCCACAAGATTTATCTGACTTTCAATAAGTTTTTGGTTTTTTTCTTCGTTGATTTTATCCTCTTTAACTTTGGATAATTTATCATCTATATCTTTTTGTTGGTCTTTAAGGCTATCAAGATTCTGCTGATATTCGTCTATTGCCTGTTCGTAAGAAGATTTGTCCGCAACAGCTGTTTTTGACGAACCCATTCCAAAACAAACGCACATTGTCGTCATAAGGGCAAGGATTTTTTTTATATTTCTTTTTACACCTCGTATCATTTAAATTACTTCCTTTCAATTATGCCATGTTTGTTGTTATATTGTTTTCCCCACCGATTAATTGGTGGGGAAAATTTTTTTATACTGCAAGGTGTTTGTTGATACTAATAGATGTTCCCACTGCACCGATTACTGCACCTGCAATTATATAGCTAAGTGCAACAATTGAAAATAAATCTGAGAAAGAATAAAGGGTTTTTACCCCAAGGGTTGTCCAAAGCTGAAAATCGTCACTAAGGATATTATAAACCGCCTCATAGGCAAATTTGGTAAGCAACAACGCACTAATCGCCGAAAGAAGCCCCACAATCATACCTTCAATAAAGAAAGGAATACGAATGAAAGCATTGGTTGCACCAACATATTTCATAATATTAATCTCTTTTTTTCTTGCATAAACGCTGGAGCGGGTGGTGTTAGAGATAATAATAAGACATACTACTATAAGTGCTGCAACAATTGCCACCGAAATAAGCGATATAATACGCTGTATTCCAATAAGAACATTTGCAAAAGATGTTGGGGATTTAACGTCGGTGACACCGCCGAATGTTGCAATTTGGTTGGTTGTGTCAGACATTCTGTTTATGTCTTTTATAGTTAATTTAAATGTATCCGGGAGAGGGTTGTCGTCGTCTGCATACTGAAAAAGTTCTTTTTCTTCCTTTGTCATATCCTCAATCATCGAGTTCCATGCTTCTTCCTTGGAATAAAAAACAACCGTGTCTACATTATCTACAGATTTTATAGTTTCCTCAAGTGTTTGAATGGCGGATTTTTCTATATTGTCATCAAGCTGAACAACCACCTCACTTTTTCCCTCAATACCGCTTATGATTTTATCAAGATTAAGAAAGATAAGTATGCTAATTCCAACCATGATAAGCGAAACAAGAATAATACAATAGGAGGCAAAGCTCATCATGCGATTTGTCCATACATTTTTTGCACCCTGTTTTACAAGGTATCCCATACTACTGATTTTCATAATTGCCCTCCACAACCTCATCAAAAGTAACCTGACCATGGTCAATATTTATAATTCTTCCTCCAAAATGGCGAACAATATCATGCTCGTGAGTTACCATTAAAATGGTAGTGCCACATTCGTTAATGCCTTTAAACAAATCCACTATTTCATAGGAAAGTGCAGGGTCGATATTACCCGTTGGCTCGTCCGCTATAATAAGAGCAGGGTCGTTTACCAATGCCCTTGCAAGTGCCACACGCTGTTGTTCACCGCCCGAAAGCTGGGTGGGATATGACTTTGCTTTGTGGGAAAGTCCAACAAGGCTTATAACATAAGGCACACGGCTTCTTATATATTTTGGGGGAGCGTCAATAACACGCAGAACAAAGGCTATATTTTCATAAACCGTCATTGTGGGAATAAGGCGGAAATCCTGAAAGACAACCCCTATTGTACGTCTTAGTTGTGGAATTTTAGAGCGTCTTAATTTCTTTAGATTAAAGCCGTTTACCATAACCGTTCCGTCGGTTGCGTTAATCTCTTTAAGTATAAGTTTTATAAGGGTTGATTTACCTGCACCGGAAGAACCGACAACAAAGGCAAAATCGCCGTCATTGATTTTAAGGTTCACATGGTTAAGTGCCTCAACGCCACTGTCGGAATAGGTAACCGACACGTCTTTTAATTCAACCATTTAAATTCTCCTTTTTTCTTACAATTATAAATTAATATATAAATTTATATTATTTCAAGTCACCTTAACTATTATAGCATATTTCTATTATATTTGTCAAGCAATGATAATAATTTCCATAAATATTAATTTTTCCAAAAAAAGCAAGTTTATTAGTGGATTTTATAGGGTTATTAATAGTAATGTTTTATAAAAGTATATTTTTTTGTGAATGTTATTTAAAAATTATGGTTATACTCTATCATTTTACTATGGTTATATTGACAAAAAAGTTATCCTAAAGAATGTGAAATATCAATAAAAAAGGTGAACATCTGTTGAAATTTTAGGCAAAGATATTGACTTGTCATAACAAAATATGTTATAATATAGTTATAATATAATTGTAATAATATTTATAGGAAGTAAAAATTAAAAAATAATTAGGGAGGGAAATTTTATGTATGAAACAAAAATTAAAACAAATCATAGGGTTGTATCATTTTTGATTGTTATAGCCTTTGTTTTATCCTCTATGTATCAAATAACACCAAATTTTTATCTGCTTGCAACTGCAAGGGAATTTTCAGAAATTAAACTTACATGGGAAGATGAAACACAAGAGCAAAAAACATTTGCCTATGACGAATTTTCCAAAATGGAAATTAAAGCAAGGCTTTCGTTGGGCTTTGCCGAGCAGGATTTTAACAAACCGATTGTGATGCCAAGATATTTATATGAAAGTCACAACGGATACCCAGCTCCCGAACTGGATATTAATCCTTTAAAAGAAAACTTTGAAATTTCTTTAGATGAAGAAAATCAAAATTACAGCCTTATTGCCAAAAATTTTGACAATGAGATTTATTGTGATGTCGTTTACAAGAGCCTTGAAATGCAGGCAGTAGAGGAAAACGATTTCACAATTTCTGCCATTGTTGGCGAGGTTGGAAACGAAATCAGCCGTGCCGAACTTTCCGGCAGAATAGCTATTAATGATGAAGAAAATATTAATGCTGACCAACAAACAACAGACGCTCAAGAGATTCAGCAGGAAGAATTGCCACAACTCCATGAAAAAATAGCTATTTCTGGAGCGGTTAAAAATTCTCCATTAAAAACAGCGGGCGAAGTACGCAATGTGCTAAATTTCCAATGGGACAGTGACAACGCAGATTTAGGAAAATGCACATTAGTTAAAAATGAACAAGGCTATTATACAAATGCTAATTGGACTTTTACAAACCAGCAATATAATGCCTTTATAGCACATCTTGAAATTAATACCAACCGTGACGCAAAAATGACAATAATTGTGCCTAAATATGCTTATCAATATCGTGATGGTACATATGCTGGTGAACTGAATACAAGTCTTTTGAAAAGAGAATTTAACGTAAATGATAACAAGGATAATACATATACCCTTTCAATTAAAGGTGAAATATATGATAATTCAGGTAATGCCCCTCATATTAATGCGTATCTTAATTATAGTTCTGCAAGCACTGTTAGAACTATAAGTGGTACAGAATTTGATATTTCAATAAAGGTTATATCAAATGATAAGCCAAATGGCGAAATAAAAACTATCCATGGCAGTATTACCACAGATATAAATGAAATAACTGTAACCAAAACTGCAACCAAAGATATTACCTCAACAGGCAAATTTACAAGCCTTGAGGAACTTGAAAAATTGTCTGATGAACAATTCGGCGATAAAAAATATAAATTGTTAAACGATAGATATCATATTACAGAAGCTGATTTTAATAAATTTATTGATGATGCTAAAAAAGAAGATGCTTATACTAAGGCAAATAAAGAAATGGAAGTCGTTTTCGGTGATTATCTTGTAAAGGGTGATGTTTCAGGTTGCCAGCCTTACAAAGCTATGCTTAAAGATACTCCAACCAATGGTACAGTTGTTGCGGTTCAAAATGGTAGAGCATTTTTAAAGAAAGGCGATAATCTTAATCTAAATCCTGATGGCTATTATGAATTTGACCGTGTATATAATGGTGGCACTAATAGTGATAGTATTGCCTTTACACAAGCTCCACAATATAGAGTTTTAGTAATGTATATTGTACCCAAGGGCGAAAGAAATTTCAAAAATATAGCGGAAATAAAGGCAGAGGCTATTGACACTGGAACAATTGTTTATGACCAAGCTGTTCTTAATCATGTTGATGCTGAGGTTGATGATGATTATGACGCTAACATTTGGGGAATACAAAAGGGCTGGTTTAGAACCAACCAAAATGCTACAATCAATATGCTTGAAAGAGGATTAGATAAAGATTTCCATTTTAGAGTTACAGGCTATGCCAATACAATGTTTTATCTTAATAATGTAGATAAATTTAATGAATATAAAGCTTCTAATGACAAGCCTACTTTCCGTGCTGAAGTTATTGATGATGTAATGTTTGCAAAGGGAACAGAAGATGAATATTATCAACTTACCCCAAGCGACTATGAATATACCAAGCTTGAAATATATCTAAAAGTTGCTAAAATGACAGGCGAATGGGGCGATGTATCAGAAAATCCATTATATGGAGGATATAATTGTGAAAACGGTCGCCCAAAGATTGAAAATGAAGATGCAAGTGGTGAAAAAGTTACATATAGATTGAACAACGCAACAGACGGAAAAATTTCAATCCAAGTTAAACAGGGCGACAATAGCAGTTGGATAACAGTTTTGGATAAAACAGATATTGCAGAAGTAGTTACAGGAACTGTTAAAATGCAAGAAAAGGTAGAATTTAATGGTACTACTGTAACCCGCAATGACGATGGCAAAATAACCGTTGACTTTGGAAACAACAAGGATATTTACCAAGTTAAGGTTATATATGAAGAAACAGAGTTACAGAAAAATGAAATTCGGGTTGATTTATATGGCAAGTGGAAAGGTTCTGGAACTACTTTTACCGAAAACGCTAAAAGCTTGTTCGGCAAAAATGACGATAGTGAAGTTGGCACAAATGAAAACTTTGTTTTTGTAAACTGGGCAGGTATTCAGGGCTTTAAAAACAATGATTCTAAAATGCACCTTACCAACCATGTTGGCGAACAAAAAGACGATTGGCAAAACCCAACTTCCGCAGCCTGCATTAGTGGCGGTTCAGCACCAAAAGTGATTAAATTTGATAAAGCTAATTATCCAAGTCATGGCAATAGTATGTGCGTTATTCGCCCAAACGACCAAGGTTGGAGCTGTAAATTTATAGGTGATGACGGCAAAGATAATTTTGGTTGTTATGATGAACCAGATGTAACTAAAAGAAATTATGAACCCGCTTACACCCAAAGGTCTGGAACAACCATTCCCGTTTATCGTACTGACGTTCATGGTGGTGCTGCCAAGTGGCATACCAACCGCAACGCAGAAACTGGCGAAATATCCTATAATATCGTTGCAATGCAAGGCAACCTTGCAGGTACTGAAAACGACCTGCAAACAGCTATTACTAACAGCGTTGTAACCGGCACAACAAAGGCAGTTTTCTATGACCTGTTGCCAACCGGTTTGATTTATGATAGCGTTGAGCCTATTGGTAAAGAAAACCAACAAGTTGAACTAACCAATAATGGCACTTATACATGGCGACTTAACGATTTAGGTTTTGTCCCCGAACCAGATAAAATTTATGGCTTAAAAAACTACCAAAACATACGTGTTGATGTAACCGATAACTATAATGATAGTGGCAGACAGTTTGTTAAAGTTACCGTTGAGTATGGCGATAACGATTTCCCTATGGGTTACTTTAAAGATGACAAGGGCAACAAGGCCTTTGCACTGTTTTTCTCGTTTAAGCTTAATGCAAGAACCGAAGACGGCGGAAAATTTGTACGACCCAACTATACAAACTATGTTGCCGCACAATTCTATGATAAAGATAATAATATTATAACAATTGATAATGCTTGTGTTAAGCCAGATAATGGCGAATATTTCAAGGGACTTGAAACTTATTTCGATAATCTTGATAACGATAAAAGCAATGACAAAGCCCCAACAGTTGTCTATGCAGATGCATACTCATCAGGCAACACTGACGGTAATGCAACAGTTGTTTCAAAGGCAATAAAGGCAGATTATCATGATGATTATTACAAACTTAGCACCGATACCGACCTTGGCGAGGGTTACACATATCGCCTTAAATATAGCGTTTTTAGCGGAACAAGCAAAAATCTTGCATTTTATGATGTTATAGAAAATTCCACACATGATAGTAGTGGTAAGACCCCTCCAGAAAACAGGTGGTACGGAAAACTTGATTATATTGATGTTTCCGAGGCTGCTGAGCAACATAATATCACAAACCCTGACAAAATCGAGGTTTATTATAATACTAATAAACTTGATGAAACTGAGGATATTAAAACCAATTTAAATGATAAAAAGCCTGGTCTTAAGCCAAATAACTTGACAGAGGAAAATGGCTGGACAAAAGTTTCCCTTGATAATGATTTCAAATGGTACAATAATCTTGAAAAACCTGAAGACGTTAAAACAATAGCTGTTTATTTTAAAGGTCTTGAAATAAACTCAGGTGTTACAGGCAAAGACTTTATACAGATTTATCTGCACATGAAAGCCTCTGAAATTTATGCAGATGTTGAAAACCGTGCATATAACGAAGTAGCTTATTACAACGAGCTTAACGGTGAAACAGATGGTTCAACCCAATTCGGCAACGCTGTTGATATAGGTCTTAAAAAGGCAGAAAAAAGCTTTTCTATTACCAAGAATTTTGTTAATAAAGAAAATCAATCCAACAGCTATTATGGCGAAGTTAAGTTTGAAATAAGACAAATAGGCAATGCCCCAGCCGTTCACAGTCCATTTAAATATGGTGACGCTCCTAACCAAAAGGGCAATCTTGACCCTGCCGACACAAATGTTGAATTTGAGGGAGCAACCGACACTAACGGCAATTGGTCAACAGAGGTTGATAATACTACTAATCATTCCGCAACCCTTACAATGCACTTCAAAAACCAAGACAACATGACAGCAAATAATTTTGTAAAGGCAAAGTTTAAGCATGAGGGAATATATACTTTTGAGGTTACTGAAACTCAATGCACAGGCATAGAGGAATACAAAGCTACAAAATCAGAAGAAAAATATACTATTACTGTTGATGTTAAATTCACGGATATTGGCAATACCACCTATGATATAACAGAAACAACTAATAAAAAAGCCAATTTAGAAGATAAAACAGGAGTAGCATATACAGAAAAACAACTTGTATTTACTAATACTGTTACAGGTGAACCCCAAGGCTTGACAGTTGAAACCCCATTTAAGATTAGGAAAACTTTTGCAGGGACTGGAGCAGTTACTTTTAGAGTTTATATTGAAGAAGATAGTGGTAATCCTGATAAGGGAACTTTGAAATTTAAAGGAAATTATGATACTCAAAGTGGTAAAAACATGACTTTAGATTCACGTGTAAGTGGTCGTAATACAAATGATAAAACTAATAAAGCTGAAATAAATATGCCTTTAAGTAGTACTCGTACAAATCCAACTGTTGAATATACTAACATTACAGTAAGTTATATAAATGCAGGTAGTTATAGTTATATTGTATCAGAATATATTGGAAATAACAATAAGTATGAATTTGATGAGAGCAAATATAAAGTGACTATCAATGTTGTAGAAGATGGAAATGGCAAGTTAAAGATAAATTCTAAAACTGTTACTAAGTTACAAAACAGGGACGGAACAACTACTGACACTCCAAAAGAAATTTATTCTTTGATTGACGGCGGAGAAATTCCAGTAATTAACTTTACAAATGCTCCTAAAGACCCACAAGATACCGCAGGCACATATGCAAATATTACAATTGGAAAAACATTCTACGATTATAAAGGTGAAAATGTGGATAGCAGTAGCGGACGTGATTTTGAATTTGAAGTAAAGAGTTATGACGATTTTTCAGGTAATACTATTATTGAAGATAAATCAACAAGTGCATCAACAAGTGATGAAGCATTAGGCAATCAAACTTATACTGTTAATGTTGTTACAACACCTAATTCTGGAAATGTAACTACTGGTGCAAGCAACAAAATTAAATTTAAGTTTTCACAAAAGGGTATTTACAGATACTTGATTAAAGAAAAAGAGCCAACTGATAATATTGAAGGTAAGCAATGGTTTTATGACCAAAGCGTTTATCTTGTAGAATTTAATGTTTATAATAGTAATAAGGGTGAATTAGCCGTAGGAAGTAGAAAACAATACAAATTGGTTGACAGTGACGGAACACCTCTTGAAAAGCCTGAACTTATTCCAAATGATATAAAAAGCTTGCCATTCACCAACAAACTCGGTGCAATTGAGCTTGCCCCTCCAGTGGTCAAAAAGAATGTTACAACCCTTTATCCAGACAGCAAATACAATCAAGATATTGACGAAAAGGGTTACGGTTTTATATTGCAATGTAATTCTCACAAGAAATCTGAGGGTGGCGAAGCATCAGTACCAAATAATGCTACTCAGACTTTGACAATCACAACAGACGGTACAGCAAGCGGAACATTTGATAAGGTTCTTTTCTGGGAAGAGGGAATTTATGAGTTTGAAATTTCTGAACGAAATGTTGCATATGCTAAATGTGATACTGCCAAGTATATTTGGACGGTTACAGTAACTAAAGATGCTGACGGCAAGTTTACATATACTGACACTATTAAAAAAGACGGTGAAGATGCTAATAAAATCGAATTTAATAACCAATATATCAACAATGGTATAGTTGAAGTTAGTGTTAGGAAGAAGTTGGTAGGTATGCCTATGTCAGACGAAGAAAAGGGCATTAGAAGTTTTGACTTTGAAATTAAAGCGGTTACTAAAAATGCTCCACTTCCAGACAACCCCAAAGTAACTGTTACATTTGGGAAGTATGATGATAGCAAATTACAAACCGACAAAGACAACAAGAAATTTGAAACTTCAGACCCCGTTTCATTTGGTGTAATTAAGTTTACTAAAGAAGGCACATACCAATATGAAATTAGTGAAATTAAACCCGATAACGCTAATCCACACCTTTCATATGATACAGACCCCCAACATAAATACACAATAACTGTTGAAAAAATTGATGGTGTTATAAAAGTTACAAATGTTAAATGGGAAAATCAAACATCAGTATCACCTTGTTTTACAGAAGAGGTTATAAACACTTGGCACCCAGAATCAAAATCAATAACGTTAGAAATACCAGTAACCAAAAATATTATTGCGGGCGAAAAGGACGACACTCTTAAAACTGCAGATGGAAAAAGAACTTTTAGTTTTAAAATTGAGGCTATTGGCAATAGTCCAGAACCATTTAGCAAGGTAGCACATATTGATTTTAATCGCAATGCTCAAGGTGAACTCCAGCTCAGTAAAGAAAATAAACTTAGAATTCGTATAGCAAGCTTTGATGACAAAGACGACGGCGAATATTACTACAAAGTATACGAGCAACCAAGAGAAACGGGCGTAAATCCCGGCTATGTTTATGATAATAGAACCTATGTAGTTGTTGTAAAGGTTTACCACGGTGTCGTTACTGCAAGCTACCAACTTGACGGCGAAGATGTCGACAAAATCGAATTTAACAACAAGTATTATCCCCCAGTTTCCATGCCGTCAGCGGGCGGAACGGGCATAAACAACTACTTCCAATTCGGCGGAATGTTGGTTATTGTTGGCGGTTGCTGGCTTACCCTTAAAAAGCTTAAAAAGGCAAACGCTTAATAGATATTTTCTCGGGGTGGTGCGGACGAAAGTCCGCATCACTTTTTTTATATTCCAAAAAAAATCCCTTGCCCAATGGGCAAGGGAAAAATTGTTTTTTAGAATTTAACAGGATTTGCCTGAAGATATTTTTTAACCATAAGTGCGATTTTGAAAATAATTGCGTGGTCAAATTCTCTCAGGTCAAGACCGGTAAGCTTTTTAATCTTCTCCAGTCTGTAAACAAGGGTGTTTCTGTGAACAAAAAGTTTTCTGGAAGTTTCCGAAACATTAAGGTTGTTTTCAAAAAACTTCTGAATTGTAAAGAGGGTTTCGTGGTCAAGGGTTTCAATCGAGCCTTTTTTGAAAACTTCGTGCAAGAATGTTTCGCAGAGGGTTGTTGGCAGGTGATAGATAAGGCGAGCGATACCAAGATTTTCATAGGATACTATAATTTTATCGGTGTCAAACACCTTGCCGACTTCAAGGGCAATTTGAGCCTCTTTAAATGACTGACCGAGAGCCTTTACCCCCTCAACAACAGTACCAATACCCACATTTACACGGGTGTAAAATTCCGAACTGAGGGTATCCGAGATAGAACGAGCAAGTTTTTCCAAATCTTTGGTTTCAATTCCCTGCTTAACCTCTTTAACAAGCACAATGTCAGTTTCTGTAATATTAAACACAAAATCCTTGTTTTTATCAGGGAAAAGGTTCTGAATTACGTCATAAGCCGAAACATCGTTGGAAGAAATAATTCTGATAAGTAAAACAACACGGCTTATATCGGTGGAAAAATGAAGTTCTCTTGCCTTAACGTGCAAATCGCCGGGGAGAATGTTGTCAAGCACAACATTTTTGATAAAGTTGCTACGGTCGTACTTTTCGTCATAATATTTTTTAATGCTTGAAAGGGTGATAGCAAGAATACTTGCATATTTTGCAGCCACTTCGTCCGTACCCTCAACAAAAACGGCATAGTCGGGTTTGATGTGGAAACCAAAAGGCTTGTAGGTATAGCCGTCACGAACAAAAATATCGTGGGAATCGTTAAGGTCGAATGAAACGAATTCGTTTGTAAGACCAACCTGCGAAAGTTCGGAGCAGGCAATAATGGTTGCTGTATCGTCAATTACACCAATGATACAGTCGATTGTGTCCTTCATTTGATGAACAATACTTTGAAACAATCTGTTAGACATATAAAAAACCTCGCTTTATTAATAATGTTGTTTTGTTTGCCTTTAGCACAAACAAAATGCTATACTTATATAATAACAAAAAAAAATCTATTTTTCAAGGCTTTTATGTGAATTTTGTAAGAATAAAATAGAAATTGCAAAATCGTTTGGAAAACAAGATTACAATTTGTAATTTTTGTGTTGGGTTTAGTTTATTCTAAACAGAAAATACAGGTGATTTTTGGACAGTTTATTCAAAAACAAGGCTGTTTTGTCTTTTATACGTCATATATTTATTACAATTTGTAATAAAATATAAATTCTAAATTTTTTGTTAATTTGTAAAATTATAAATCAAATATATGCTTTTTCCACAAAAATTTTGCGGGTTTGGTTGAAAATATCTGTTATTATAAAAAAACAGGTCTAAACTTTTTGTTCAGACCTGTGAAAATATAAAATTATTATCTTGCATCTTCAGAAAAACCGCTGTCGATAAGGTCAACAAGACCATTTACTGCAGCTGTTTCGTCTGTACCATCAGCAAGAACACGAATGCTTGTACCGCCAACAATTCCAAGAGAAAGAATACCAAGAAGGCTCTTTGCGTTCACTCTTCTTTCGTCCTTTTCAATCCAGATAGAGGAATTGAACTCATTAGCCTTTTGGATAAAGAAAGTTGCCGGACGAGCATGAAGACCAATCTGATTCTGAACTGTTACATCTTTTACGAACATAAAAAAATCTCTCCAATCATGTGAAATATAACTTTGGTTTGTATGCCAAGGGGGGTATGCGGTGGCACATATGTTACTTTATATATATATTATACTCTGTTTTTACTCTTACGTCAACTTAAAATTTAAACAAACCGAAAAAAACAGATAATTTTTATATACTTGTTCAAACAACAGCAACGACAAAAAAAGTAGCTTGTGCAACTTTACCAATAAAATTTAACTATTCCATATAACTTGTACAAAAAAATTTTTTTTGTGAACGTTTTGTCTAAAACATTTAATGTAAATTTGTGCAATTTCACTATAAAAAAATAGAAGAATACGGCGAACAGATTTTAAGTATAAAGAATTTTAAAGGATTTTAAAGAATTTTAGTGTATATTTTGCTGAAATATGCAACCAATGAGAGCAATTATTATCTATTGTTTTCCAGAAATTTTTGGTCGGATTGTGAAAGTTCAGCGGTTTTAAGCATATCCGGACGCTTTTTAAGTGTTGTAAGCAAAGACTGTTCTCTTTTCCATTTTTCAATGTTTGCATGGTGTCCCGAAAGCAGAACTTCCGGAACTTCTTCGCCCTGCCAAATTTGCGGTCGGGTGTACTGCGGATATTCAAGTAGTCCGCTGTAATGGCTTTCGTCCTCAAAACAATCACTTTGGGAAAGTGTTCCGTCCAGCATACGCACAACGCTGTCAATAAGCACAAGTGCAGGAAGTTCTCCGCCAGTCAACACATAGTCGCCAATACAAATTTCCTCGTCAACAATTTTGTCAAGCACCCTCTGGTCAACCCCCTCATAGTGTCCGCAGAGTATAAAAAGGCTTTCCATCTGTGCAAGTTGTTTGCAACGCTGTTGTGTAAGCACCTTGCCTTGTGGCGACATAAAAATCACATGGGGGCGGTTTCTGCCCTCGGTCACCTTTGTAAAGCAGTCAAAAATTGGCTGTGCCTGCATAAGCATTCCTTGTCTTTTTGAATAGGGTGTGTCGTCCACACGGCGGTGTTTATCGTTGGTATAGTCCCTTATATTGTGGCATTTGGCAGTAAACACACCGTTTTTTCTTGCTCTGCCAACAACCGATTCATTTAAATAGCTATCCACCATGTCTGGAAAAAGGGTTGCAATATCTATATACATTCGGATTATCCTTTCTTTTTTATATTTTTATTAAATATCAAAAAGTCCTTCAAGCGGAGTGATTTTCATAATATCATTTTCCAAGTCTACACTATCCACCACCTGTGGAATTGCAGGAACAAGCAGTATTTTTCCCTCCTCCGTCTTGATATGATAAACATCATTTGCACCAGTTTCCGAAACATCAGAAATTTTGCCGTAAACTTCGCCGGTTGTGCTATCCTCAACCGACATTCCAATTAAATCCTGAATAAAATAGCTTCCCTTTGGGAGTTCAAGTTCCTCACGGTCGAGATACAAAATTCTGTTGCGTAAGGTTTGTGCATCTTCTGGGGTATCCACACCCTTTATTTTCATGGTGACCATATTGTTTTTCTTTGGTCGACTATGTTCAATTTCAACAGGGGTAAGGCTCTTGTAATAAAGTGTATTGAATTGGCAGAGAAGTTCTGGACTGTCGCACCAGCATTGCACATTCACTTCGCCTTTAATTCCAAAAACCGATACTATTTTCCCTGCCTCTAAATATCTTTGTTTAGGCATTTTAAACAACCTCCTTAATTCTGCCAAATTTGCAAGCAGAAACGCATTTTTTACACCCTTTGCATTTTGAATAGTCTATAACAGCGTGATTATCAACAATGGAAATTGCCTCGAATGGGCAAGCCTTAATGCACATTTTGCAGGCAATACAGCCATTTTTGCAGGAAAGGCGGGTGGTTTTACCGTCATCTTTTGAGGAGCATACAACATCAACCTTTTGTTTTTCAGGTCGCATTTTAATAAGACCTTTTGGGCAAGCCTTAACGCATTTTCCGCAGGCTATGCACTTGTTTTTATCAATGTGTGCCACACCATTTTTAACAGTTATAGCGTTTTGGTCGCAAACGCTGGCACAGTCCCCAAGACCTACACAGCCACTTGCACAACCTTTGTGTGAGCCGTAGAATCTTGCATTTTCGGCACAGGAGGTTATTCCGTCCGTTTCAAATTTGTGAGGGCTGGAATCACAGTCGCCACTGCACATAACACAGGCGTATTTTTTTTCAACCGCCTCAGCGGATACTCCCATAATATCGGCAATAGCTTTGCTTGCCACCTCTCCGCCCGCCGAACATAAATTTGTGGGGGCGTTGTCCTCAACAATAGCCTTTGCATAAGCCGAACAGCCAGAATATCCACAACCGCCACAGTTTGCTCCCGAAAGGGTTGCCTCGATTTTTTCAATTCGCTCATCGACTTCAACCGCAAACACCTTTGAGGCAACCGTAAGGGCAATTCCTGCCACAAGACCTAAAACCAAAAATAAAATGATTGGTAAAATAATTGTATTCATTTTTTTCCTCCTTAAGAGAACATACCACTAAAGCCAGTAAAGCTCATTGCGGTTATAGATGCAGCAACGAGGGTTGCAGGAACTCCCTTGAACATTTCGGGAATATCACTGTTTTCAATTCGGTATCTTACTCCCGAAAAGATAAGGAGAGCCACAGTAAATCCTATTCCTGTTCCAAGCGAATTTACAATAGATTGCAGGAAAGTATATCCCGAATCAACGTTGGTAAGAGTTACCCCCAAAACAGCACAGTTGGTGGTTATAAGTGGAAGATACACCCCAAGTGCATCATAAAGCGAGGGCATAAACTTTTTAAGTATAATTTCAACCAGCTGAACAAACATCGCAATGACAAGTATAAAAGCCACCGTTTTAAGATATTCGGCATTTATTTTTTCAAGAAGTTTATAGATAGGAAAGGTTATGGCAGTTGCACAAAGCATAACGAATATAACCGCCGCTCCCATTCCAACGCAGTTGTTCATTTTCTTTGAAACACCAAGAAAAGGGCAGATACCCATAAATTGAGAGAGTACAATATTATTTACAAAAATCGCACTTACAAGAATTATTCCAAGCGACATTATTTAGCCTCCTTTTCTGGGGATTGTTTGGTTTGTTCGCATTTGGTTTTATCTCCACCACAAAGGCTTGCAGATGGACAACCCTCACAACTGATTTTTTCGGGTGGTTTGCGGTTGGCTATTTTATTTACAACAGCAATTATAATTCCCAACACGAAAAATCCGCCGGCAGGTGTAATAAATATGGTCATAGGGTTTTCGCTTAAAAATGGAATTGGTTTTTCAAAGAAAGTGCCTGCACCAAGAATTTCTCTAATGCTACCCATTAAAAATAGCGAGAGGGTAAAGCCAAGTCCCATTCCCAAGCCGTCACAGATGGACGGAAGCACCTTATTTTTGCTTGCAAAAGCCTCAGCACGCCCAAGTATAATACAGTTTACCGTTATAAGCGAAAGAAAAATTCCAAGTGTTTTGTACATCGGTTGCCAATAGGCTTTCATTAAAAATTCAATAAGTGTAACAAATCCTGCAATTACTACTATAAAGCAGGGAAGTCGCACCGCCTTTGGAATAATATTTTTAAGTAGCGAAATTACTATGTTGGAGCAGATAAGTACAAATGTGGTCGCTGCCCCCATTCCAAGACCGTTTGCCGCCTGAGTTGTAACAGCAAGTGTCGGACACATTCCCAACAGCATTACAAGCGAGGGGTTTTCCTTTATAATACCTTTGGTAATCTCTTTTAAATTACTCACTTAATATCGCCTCCTTGTTGTTATTGTAGACATCAAGAACCGTGTCAATGGCAGTTTTCATGCCTTTGGAGGAATAGGTAGCTCCCGAAATTGCATCAAACTGATAGTCGGTGTTTTCTGCTCCGATAAACTGGCTTAAAAAATCGTCCGTCTGAACCTTTGTTCCTATTCCTTTTGTTTCGCTGATTTCAATAAATTCAATGCCTTTGATTTTGCCCTGCTGGTCGATGCCAACCATTAAATGCAGTCCGTTGTTTGAATATCCCGAAACGGTTATTTCCATTGCAACCTGCCCTTTGTCATCATGAATTACTTTAGAAATTCCCTCAAATTCCTGCGTGCAGGTTGTAAAAGTGCCATCACCCAAAAGCGAGCGTACACTCTGGTTTATTTTTTCCTGCTCCGCCATTGCGATTTTGTCGGCGGTGAGAGCATTTGCCCCTGCAAGCAGTCCGCTTACCACAACGCAGATTATCATAAGCACCAAAGGCGGTTTTATATATTCAAGTTTCATGTTTATTTATCCTCCTTTTTGGCTTGTTTTTTTGCTCCAAGTGGTTTGGTTTTGGTTATCATATCAATGTAAGGGGTGAGCAGGTTCATAATTAATATGCTGAACGAAACACCCTCGGGGTAAGAACCGTAAAATCTTATAATACAGGTTATAATTCCGCAACCTATGCCAAAAATAATCTTGCCTTTGGTTGTAACTGGGGTTGTAACATAGTCGGTTGCCATAAAGAACGCACCTAAAAATACACCGCCCGCAAGTATCTGATAAATTGGGTCGTTTCCAGTTATCCACGAAAATACAAAAACAGTGCCTATAAAGGCAATTGGTGTTGAGGGTGAAATAATGTTGAATGCTATAAGCAGAAGTCCACCGGCGAGAAGCATAGCCGCCGAAGTTTCGCCAAGACAACCTCCGCATTTGCCAAAGAACAATTCTGTATATGTAGCTTTTCCAGTCACAAGAGGTGTTGCACCAGTTGT
>CANRLN010000032.1 GCA_947631445.1 uncultured Clostridia bacterium | reverse complement strand
ATGCAATAGCATCAATATCAAGGTGGTTAGTAGGCTCGTCCAGCAGAATAATATCAGGGTTGCCAAAAAGAGCTTGTGCAAGCAGAACTTTAACCTTTTCGTTGCCCGAAAGGGACACCATTGAGCTGTAAATAATATCCGCATCAAGCCCAAGACCTTGCAAAAGCTTTTGTGCGTCGGATTCTGCTTCCCAGCCATTTAATTCGGCAAATTCGCCCTCCAATTCGGCGGCAAGTTCTCCATCCTCGTCCGAAAAGTCCTCTTTTGCATAAAGAGCATCTTTTTGTTGCATTATTTCATAAAGTCGGGCATTTCCCATAATAACTGTGTCAAGCACAGTATATTCATCATAAGCAAAATGGTCCTGCTTAAGCACCGAAAGGCGTGTCTTTTCAGGAATAATAACTTCTCCCGAAGACGGTTCAAGCTCTCCGCAGAGGATACGCAAAAATGTTGATTTTCCCGCACCGTTTGCACCTATTATTCCATAACAGTTGCCATTTTTAAACTTAAGGTCAACGTCCTTAAAAAGATATTGTCCGTCAAATTGCAAACTTATATTTGAAACAGTAATCATTAAATTTCTCCTTGTGTTTTATTTTAAAAGTGTTAGGGTTTTGCCGATAGGTTCTCTTATAACAAGGTCGGCTGAATTGTCCATAGGGGTTGGAGCCATGTTAATAACAACAAGATATTTCCCCTTAAAATATCCTATAAAAGAGGCAGCAGGATACACACTAAGCGATGTTCCTCCCACAATAAGCATGTCAGCATCTTCAATTGCCGATATGGATTTATTTATAACAGTATTGTCAAGCTGTTCTTCATAAAGCACAATATCAGGACGAATAATTCCTCCGCATTTACATTTTGGAATGTTTTCCATGCCCGAAATATCGCTATAAAATTTTTTGCATTTTGTACAATAGTTACGCAGAACCGAACCATGCAGTTCAAAAACATTCTTACTCCCTGCTTTTTGATGAAGTCCGTCAACATTCTGGGTTATAACCGCCTTAAGCTTGCCACACTTTTCAAGCTTAGCAAGTTTATAATGTGCCGGATTAGGCTTTATATTATCACCAAACAGAAAATTCTTGCGGTAAAATTCAAAAAAAGTTTTTGGATTGCTCTTAAAAAAACTGTGGCTTACAATCTCCTCCGGAGAATATTTATAACCCGTCTGATTGTAAAGACCATCTGCACTGCGGAAGTCGGGGATTCCGCTTTCGGTCGAAACCCCCGCACCTCCAAAAAACACTATGTTTTCCGAACTGTCAATCATAGATTGAAGCCGTTTTATGCTGTCCATATTACTTCTCCGAATTTTCTATACTTGCACGGATAAAATCTCTAAATAAAGGTTGAGCTCTGTTTGGACGGGATTTAAATTCTGGGTGGAACTGAACACCAACGAACCATGGGTGAACCTCCTTAGGAAGCTCCACAATTTCAACCAATTTTTCATCAGGAGAAACACCCGCAAGAACAAGACCTGCCTCAGAAATCTGCTTTCTAAAAGCATTGTTAAATTCATATCTATGACGATGACGTTCATAAACAAGTTCTTCTCCATAAATCTCACGACATCTTGAATTGTTCGCAAGCTTGCAGGGATAAAGACCAAGACGCATTGTTCCGCCCTTTTCGTGAATATCCTTTTGTTCGTCCATAATATCAATAACATTATATTCGTTTTCTGGAGTAAATTCGGAAGAATTAGCACCCGCAAATTTAACAACATGGCGTGCAAACTCAATAACACAAACCTGCATTCCAAGGCAAATTCCGAAAAGTGGAATCTTATTTTCTCTTGCATACTTAACCGTTGCAACCATTCCTTCAATTCCACGGTCGCCAAATCCGCCGGGAACAATAATACCGTTCTGTCCTGCAAGTTTTTCAGCCACATTATCATCATTTATGTCTTCAGACTGAATCCAAGAAATTTCTACATTTGCAGAATTTTCAAATCCTGCATGGCGGAGAGCCTCAGCCACAGACAAATAAGCATCTTCAAGTTCAACATATTTTCCAACAAGACCAATCTTTACAAGCTTGTCAGCATTGTTTACCCTATCAATCATGCTGTTCCAATCGGCAAGGTCAGGAGTGCGATTTTCAAGTCCAAGGTGATGACATACAACATCAGCAAGACCCTCCTTTTCAAGCCACAAAGGCACTTCGTAAAGGGAAGGAGCAGTAAGGTTTTGGATAACGTCCTCGGGACGGATATTGCAGAAAAGACCAATTTTCTTTTTAATATCTTCATTAATAGGCATTTCCGAACGCAAAACAAGCACATCAGGCTGAATACCCAGTGAAAGTAATTCTTTAACAGAATGTTGTGTAGGCTTTGTTTTAAGTTCTTTAGAGCCACTAATATAAGGCACAAGGGTAACATGAATAAAGATAGAATTTTCTTTTCCAACCTCATGACTTGCCTGACGAATAGCCTCAAGGAATGGGGTGGATTCAATGTCGCCGACCGTTCCGCCGATTTCTGTAATAACTATATCCGTGTTGGAATTTTTGCCCACACGGTAAAGTCTGTCTTTTATTTCATCGGTAATATGAGGAATAATCTGAACGGTTCCGCCGAGATAGTCGCCACGGCGTTCCTTGTTAAGTACATTCCAATAGATTTTACCGGTTGTAACATTAGAATAAATTGAAAGATTTTCATCTATAAAGCGTTCATAGTGTCCGAGGTCAAGGTCGGTTTCTGCACCATCATCAGTAACAAACACTTCACCGTGCTGATAAGGTGACATTGTGCCGGGGTCAATGTTTATATATGGGTCAAACTTTTGAATGGTCACACGATAACCTCTTGCTTTAAGCAAACGTCCTAAAGATGCGGCGGTGATACCTTTTCCAAGACCCGAAACTACTCCGCCTGTAACAAAAATGTACTTGATTGCCATAAAAATATTCCTCCGTTAAATTTAAAATATTCAGGGACTGTAAAAAAAGTCTTTAGCAATATAAAAATATCTTTTTATATAGTTTCTTTACAGTACCATAATTGTTTACCAAAAAAATGTATATTATTATATTCTTTAATTAAAACTTATCTTCATTCCAAACATACCAGTTTACACCAACCTTTATCACACGAAAATCCTTAAAAACAGTGGAGCTATAAAGCGAACCCGAAAACTTTATTTCAACCTCAATGGTTTTTGCCGAGGAGATTTTAAGCGGTTTTGAGTTGGTGGTAAAATTGGCTGATTTTTCTTTAAGGTCTGAAATTTCCTGTTTGGTCATATTTCCTTTGTAAGTAATGTTGTATTTCAACTTAAAATCCTCTCCATACTTTTGTGAAAGAGCGGATTTAAACTGGGTATATTCCATATCCGAATTTTCATCTAAAGTATTGGGGCAAAGAGCATCGCAGTATTTTGAATTGCTATTGCTTTGAATACCATTTATCATATTTTTTACCGCCTCCAAACTGCTTTGGGTAAGGCAGGAGAAAACAATTGATGTTATAATTATAGCCACACAAAAAAAGGTTGCCAGCATTATGCAGGCATTTTGTGTATCACGGTATCGTTTTAAAGCTTTCAGCTTTTTTGGTTTAAGACCTGTTTTAAAGCAGGAAAAATTAAAATTTCTGTAAAAGTTTATAATATCTTTTAGTTTTAATTTTTTTTTCACAGATTTTCTTTGTTTTTTTCCGCAATTCGGGCAATAAATGCTGTCGTTGTCGCAGATATTTCCACATTTTTTGCAAATTTTCGACATAATATCTCCTCATAATTTATAATTCACATATATCTATTATAACCTATATACACAAATTTGTCAAGTCTGCAATATTAATTATTTTTAAATTTTATATTATCTTAATTATGTTGAAATTATCCAACTTAAAAAAATTAACAATAAAAGCCTTGCAATTTAAAACAAAATATGATATAATATAATTCATATGTAATATAAAAGCAAACTAATAAAATATAATTGTTAAAATCAATAAAAAGTGAAAAAATAAAAAAATGCCTATAAGAATAGATGACAACCTCCCTGCAAGAGAGGCACTTGAAAACGAAAATATTTTTGTTATCCGCCATGGACGGGCAAGACATCAGGATATACGTCCGATAAAGGTTGCTATTGTAAACCTTATGCCGGACAAAATCACCACCGAAACACAGCTTCTGCGACTGCTTTCCAACACTCCCTTGCAGGTGGATATTGACCTTGTTCAAATGTCCACTCATAAATCCAAAAATACATCTTCCGAACATATGTTTAAATTTTACAAAACTTTTGATGAAATAAAAGGCGAACGCTATGATGGAATGATTGTAACAGGTGCACCGGTGGAAACAATGCCTTTTGAACAGGTGGACTATTGGGACGAGCTTTGTGAAATATTTGATTGGGCAAGCTCTCATGTATATTCGCTAATGTGCCTTTGCTGGGGAGCTATGGCTGGACTTTATCACTATTATAATGTTCCCAAATACGACCTACCCGAAAAAATGTTTGGTGTGTTTGAACATATTATAAGCAACCCTAAACACCCGCTTGTAAAGGGTTTTGGAGATACTTTTTTTGCTCCTCATTCAAGACACACAGAAATCAGAGCAGAAGATATAGAAAAGGTAAGCGACCTTGAAATTCTTGCCTTTTCATATATAAGCGGTGTGCATATTGTTTCGGACAAACTTCAAAGGAGAATATTTATCACTGGTCACGGAGAATATGACCGTGAAACGCTTGCCAACGAATATATAAGGGATAAATCTAAGGGGCTTGATATTAAAGTTCCCTATAATTATTTTCCAAATGACAATCCCTACGAAATGCCTAAATTTAATTGGTGTTGTCATGCAAACCTTATGTTTTCCAACTGGCTTAACTATTGCGTTTATCAAAACACACCTTATGACCTTAAGGATATACAGCCACTTTAATCCACTGCCAAATAAAAAGCCTGAAAACAGCTTAAAACTGATTTCAGGCTTTTTTATTATATTCCATTTGTTCAGGTGCGAAAAGGTCGCAATTTATTTTATTCACTATAAAGCGAAGGATTTTCTGTTATAAAAAGTTAAATCTGTTAATATATTTTAAAAAAGTTAATTTGAAGTTTACAAAACAAAGTTGAAAAATTACAAACAAGATAGTATAATTAATAATGTTCGCTACACAAATTACATAAATACAACAATACATTATAATTATATCACAATTATATATAAATTTCAATTAATTATATATTACAATTGATAACAATTTCATTACCATTCTCGCAAAATCCAACTATATTATTACAAACTGAGGTGCTTAAAATTGAAAATCCTAATAATTGCCGACAAAAACAGTCCACTAAATACCATGTACAAACTAATGCAACTTATGAAAGCAGATGTTAGGATAATTCCTCCACATTCTCCAGACATACAAAAATATATTGACCCCCAAAATACAACATCTGTTTTAATTGACCCTTTTTGCTTTACAGATGGTCTTTTGGAATATCTAACAAAACTCAAATTCTGTTTTGCGGACTTAAAGGTATTCCTATGCAGTCCAAAATGCTCCCATTGGAATATGTCACAGCTTGCCGAATATGGGGTTCTGGAGTATATACGGCTTCCGATTACAGCAAAAACTCTTATAGAAAAACTTAAAAGATATACCTGCAAAAAATCCGAAAACAATAATATTTTTTCTTCGGCTTATAAACCGCAAATTTACAAAATACTTAGCTCTTTGGGATTTAATATGTCCCATGCCGGTTCGGTGTTTCTGATGTTTATGATAATGTTTGTGATTAAAAACAATCTTTATTGCAACCTAAATGAAGTATACAAATTGCTTGCGTTTTCCCTTTGTGTAAGTTGTAAAAAGATTGAATGCAATGTAAATTTTGCAATAAAGAAAGCTTGGGAAAGTTCGGACAAACAGCATAATCCTTATTTTTCGGATAATAAAACGCCGTCAAACAAAGAATTTATATATACAATTGCAAATTATATTTTCTATAACCAAACAGATTAAATTTTCTGTAACATAAACCTGCTCAAAATTAATAAATTTATATTAATATTTTCTTTTTTAAAGGATATACTACTAAAAAAGAAAGGAGATTGTATATGATTGAGCAGGATACAATAAGATTACTCAGAGAATGTGATGCCGGAATAAAAATGGGGATTTCATCGCTTGATGATTCGGTAAAGTATGTTAAAAATCCCGATTTAAAAAGTATTCTTGACAAAAGTGCCAGAGAGCATACCCAAATTTTAAAGGATATGCAGAATCTTCTTGATATTTATCATGACGACGGCAAAGAACCCCCAGCAATGTCCAAGGGTATGGAATGGTTTCAAACCAATGTCAAATTGGCAATGGATAGTTCGGACGATGCTGTTGCGGAATTTATCACAGATGGTTGCAACATGGGCATAAAATCTCTTTCACGTTATTTGAATGAATATAAGGCGGCTGACGAAAAGTCAAAGGATATTTCCAAAAGACTTATCAGCCTTGAAGAACAGCTTGCTACAGATGTAAGACAGTTTTTATAAAAATATAATTTAATTATTCAGAATTGTATTTTTGCAGATTGCACAAAAAACAAAGGACAGATTTGTTGAAGATTATTTGAATAAGTAGTTGACAAAAATTAAAATATGTGCTATACTAATATTACAATAATTAATAGTTTAAATCCTGTGAGCAAAAGTAAGTAGCCATTCGGGCGGTTTTTCAGAGAGTCTGCGGCGGTGGAATGCAGATAAATGCGTGTATGGTGAATGGATTTGTGAGGAGCAGTGTGAACATATTTAAGTAACATTCGCCGTGTTTCCGACGTTATACGGATAGGATATTTCAGTATCCGAAATGAGTCTGTTTTTTTAAACAGAGAAATTGGGTGGCACCACGATTTTAAACTATCGTCCCATAAGCTTAGGCTTGTGGGTCGGTAGTTATTTTTATTTTAAGGAGGAAAATTTAATGATTTCACCAACTTTAGACGAGGTTAAACAACTTCTTAAGGACTATAAAACCATTCCTGTTTTTGAAGAATTTTTAATTGATTCGTTTACACCTATTGCAATGTTTAATGCACTGCATAAAGCATATGACGATTGCTTTATTCTTGAATCTGTTGACAACAACGAACAATGGGGCAGATATTCTTTTGTTGGAATTAATCCCAAAGCTGAAATTATGATAAAAGACCATAACGCAACCATAACACGCAAAGGCAAATATCCATCTATGACAAGGGTTGATGACCCAATATCTTTTTTGTCAAACATTCTTGAAAAATATCGCAGTCCAAAAATGCTTGGCAGACCAAAACTCACTGGTGGTTTTATGGGATATTTTGCATATGATATGGCAAGATATTTTGAAAAGACACTTTGTAACCCGCCAAAGGACGATTTAAATCTTCCTGATGCTGATTTATTTTTGTTTGATGAAATAGTTGCTTTTGACCACCTTACAAACAAGGCAATTATTATTCTTAATATTCATTCAGATGACGACCCAGACCAAAAATATGCACAGTGCCAAAAGCATAGTGAGGAAATTATTGATATTCTCAAAAACTATAAAGAACCTGAAAGAAAGAAGTCTGAACCAAGAGAGATAACCGTTAAATCCAATATGACCAAAGAGGAATATTGCCAAAAGGTTATAAAAGCTAAAGAATATATAAGAAACGGCGATATATTCCAGATTGTTCCGTCCCAGCGTTTTGAACTGGATAATCCCCCCGATAGTTTTGATGTGTATAGAATGCTTAGAACTACTAATCCATCACCTTATCTTTTCTATTTCAAGCACAATGACTATGCGGTTGCAGGAGCTTCCCCCGAAATGCTTGTGAATGTTGAAAATGGTCATGTGACCAACCGACCCATTGCAGGAACAATAAAGCGTGGTCTTACGGTTGAAGAAGACATTGCAAACGAAAAGAAACTTGTGGCAGACCCCAAAGAGGGAGCAGAACACAATATGCTTGTTGACCTTGGCAGAAATGATGTCGGCAAGGTTTGCAAATTTGGCACAGTTGAAGTTACCCACCTAAGACAGGTTGAAAGATATTCAAAAATAATGCACCTTGTTTCGACCGTTGAGGGTAGTTTAAGAGAGGATAAAAAGCCTCTTGATGCACTTATGGCAGTTCTTCCTGCTGGCACTCTTTCGGGAGCACCAAAGGTTAGAGCAATGGAAATTATAGATGAACTTGAACCAAACAAGCGTGGTCTTTATGGCGGAACTGTAGGTTATCTTGCCTTTGACGGAAGCATTGACACCTGCATTGCAATAAGAACGGCTCTGTTTAAAAATGGCAAAGCATATGTTCAAGCAGGTGGCGGAGTTGTTGCAGATTCTGTTCCCGAAAATGAATATCAAGAATCGGTTAATAAATCATTTGCCGTTATTAATGCAATAAAACTTGCAGCTAAGATGTAAAGGAGGAAATTTTATGGCAGAAAAAAAGATAATTCTTACGGGCGACCGCCCAACTGGTGCTTTGCACCTCGGACACTATGTAGGCTCGCTTAAAAAGCGTGTGGAACTTCAAAATACCGGACTTTATGACCAGTTTGTTATGATTGCCGATTTGCAGGCACTCACCGACAATGCGGATAATCCAGAAAAAATAAGACAAAATATTTTGGAGGTTATGCTTGATTACCTTGCAGTAGGTCTTACCCCAGATAAAACAACCTTTTTGGTTCAATCACATATTCCCGCACTTTATGAACTTCCTATGTATTATTCAAATCTTGTTACCATGTCAAGACTGGAAAGAAACCCTACCATTAAAAATGAAATTAAAATGCGTGGTTTTGAAAGAAACTTGCCAGTCGGCTTTATGACCTATCCTATTAGTCAAGCAGCGGATATAACCGCTTTTAAGGCTGAACTTGTTCCGGTGGGTGAAGACCAGCTTCCAATGCTTGAGCAGGCAAGAGAAATTGTTTCGTCTTTCAATAGAATTTATAAATGCGATATTCTTAAAGAACCAAAAGCGGTTTTGCCCGACAATGAAACCTGCAACCGTCTTGTTGGCACGGACGGCAACACTAAAATGAGCAAATCGCTTGGCAACTGCATCTATCTTAAAGACGATGAAAAGACACTTAAACAAAAAATTATGTCTATGTACACCGACCCAACGCATATAAATGTAAACGACCCCGGACACACCGAAAACAATCCCGTGTTTATCTATCTTGAGGCATTCTGCAATAACCAGCATTTTGAAAAATATTTCCCTGACTATAAAAATCTTGATGAGATGAAAGAACATTATGAACGTGGCGGTCTTGGAGATATGAAGTGTAAAAAATTCTTAAACAGCGTTATGCAGGAACTTCTCGCTCCAATTAGGACAAGACGTGAAGAATTTGCAAAGGATAAAGGCGAACTGCTTAATATTCTTAAAAAAGGCACACAAAGAGCTATTGAAATTTCAAACCAAACCGTTTCGCAGGTTAGAAACGCTATCGGAATTAACTATTTTAATGATGAGTCTTTTAAAGAAAAATTTGTGCTTTAATTTATATTTTTTTGGTCTTTAAGGAGGAAAAATCATGATTTTACTTATTGACAATTATGACAGTTTTACCTATAATGTATACCAAGCTGTCGGCAAACTTTATAGTGATATAAAGGTTGCCAGAAATGACGAAATAACCATTGAAGAAATTGAAAATTTAAAGCCACAGGCAATTATTGTTTCTCCTGGTCCAAAATACCCCAGTGAGGCGGGAATTTCCGAAAAGGTTATCAAGCATTTTGCCGAAAAACTCCCTATTCTTGGAATTTGCCTCGGTCATCAAGCAATCTGCGAAGTGTTCGGCGGAAAAATCACCCATGCAGCAACCCAGATGCACGGCAAAGCATCGGTAGTCAAAATTGACAATACAAGCGAGATTTTCAAAGGGCTTTCTTCAAGCGTTTCGGTTGCAAGATACCATTCGCTTATTGCTGAAAAACAATCTATTCCTGAATGTCTTAAAATAATTGCTACTGACGATTTAGGCCAGGTTATGGCGGTTCAACACAAGCAGTATCCAATTTATGGACTTCAGTTTCACCCCGAATCTATTCTTACTGAAATTGGCGAAAAAATGATTGCAAACTTCCTTGAAATTGTTGGAGTAAAGATAAATCAGCCTGCAAAACAACCGCTTGCAGATAGCCAAAGAACCGAACTAAAAAAATATATAGCAAAGGTTGTTGACGGAAATAATCTTACAACACAAGAATCAAGCGAATGTGTGGATATTATAATGGGCGACCGTGCAACCTTTGCCCAAACTGCCTCACTGCTTACCGCCCTTAGAATGAAAGGTGAAACAATTGATGAGATAACAGGATTTGCACAGGGTATGCGTGACAAAATGGCACAGGTTGAAACAAATGTTCCAACCCTTGATATAGTTGGTACTGGCGGTGACTTATCAAATTCTTTTAATATTTCAACAACAAGTTCTTTTGTTATTTCGGCAGCAGGTCAGGCGATTGCAAAACACGGAAATCGAAGTGTTTCTTCAAAATCGGGTGCGGCAGATGTGCTTGAAAAACTTGGGGTAAAGATAAATTCAACCCCCGAACTTGCCAAAAAGAGTATTGAAGAAATTGGCATATCGTTTTTGTTTGCACAAAGTTTTCACCCTGCAATGAGATTTGTAGGCCCAGTAAGAGGTCAAATTGGCATAAGAACTATATTTAATATCTTAGGACCTCTTTCCAATCCCGCAAAGGCTGATTATATGTTGCTTGGCGTATATGACCAAAGCATACTTGAGCCAATGGCAAAGGTTCTTGCAAATCTTGGGGTCAAATCGGCTATGCTTGTTTATGGTCAAGATAGAATAGATGAAATTTCAATTTCCGCAAAAACAAGCGTCTGCGAGATAAAAAACGGCAAACTTAAAATGTATGAGCTTAATCCCGAAGATTATGGTTTCAAACTTGCAAGCAAAAGCGATATTGTAGGCGGAACTGCTGAAGAAAACGCTAAAATTACACTTGGTATTCTTAAGGGAGAAATTACCGATGCAAAACGTGATATAGTTCTTCTTAATGCTGGCTGTTCGCTTTATGTAAGCGGAAAGGCAAAGACAATTGAAAATGGCATAGAACTTGCAAAACAAACTATTGACAGTGGCAAGGCTTATAAAAAATTACAACAACTTATTGAATTTACCCACCGAGGATAAATCGTGGAGGATAATACTATGATTTTAGATGAAATTGTTGAAAAAAGAAAAGAACAGCTTATAAGAGAAGCCGGAGAAATTTCAAGAGCGGATATAAAATCAATGGCGTGTGATGCACTTTGTGATTATTCAAATATAAAAGCTAAATTTTCTGATGCACTTTCAGGGGAACGACTTGGATTTATCTGCGAGGTGAAAAAAGCTTCTCCATCAAAGGGACTTATCTGTGAAAATTTTCAACCTCTTAAAATTGCACAGGAATATCAGCACGCAGGAGCAAATGCTGTTTCTTGCCTTACCGAAGAATACTATTTTAAAGGCAGTAATGAATATCTTAAAGAAATTGCAAAGAATATCAACCTCCCCGTTTTAAGAAAAGACTTTATTTTTGATGATTATCAGATTGCGGCGGCAAAGGTTATGGGAGCATCGGCAATATTGCTTATTGCGGGTATTCTTTCCAAAAGCCAGCTTGCCGATTATCTTGACTATGCAGACAGTCTTGCCCTTGAATATTTGGTTGAGGTTCATGATGAACAAGAATTACAGAAAGTTCTTGATACCAACGCACAAATTATTGGTATCAACAACCGTAATTTAAAGACTTTTGAAGTCGACCTTGCAACTACTGGAAAACTTGCAAGGTTTATTCCAAAGGATAAAATTATCGTTTCGGAAAGTGGAATAAAAAATAATCAGGATTGTAAAGCTGTTAAGGCTCTTGGAGCGAACGCTGTACTTGTTGGCGAAACTCTTATGAAAAGCCAAAACATTCAGCAGACTTTTGAACAACTTAGTGATGGTGTTTAAATATGGCTAATCTTGAAATAAAAATCTGTGGCAATAGAAGAAGGCAGGATATAGAATATTTAAATTGTTATAAACCCGATTATGCAGGCTTTATTTTATCAAGCGGATTTAAAAGAAGTATTACCTATGGAACTTTTTATGAAATTATTAGTTACCTTGATAAGGATATTAAAAAGGTTGGAGTTTTTGTAAATGAACCTATAGACAATATTCCAAAGGCATACTTTGAAGAACTTGATGTTATTCAACTCCATGGCAATGAAAACGAACAATATATTTCTCAATTAAAAAAATATTTTAATGGTGAGGTTTGGAAAGCAGTAAGAGCTAAAAGTCCTGAAGATATTGAAATGGCAGATAAACTCCCCGGCGACAAACTGCTAATTGACAGCTATGTTAAAGGTGTGGTTGGCGGAAGCGGAGTGGTGGCGGATTTTGATGTTATTAACAAAGCCAAAATTACAAAGCCTTTCTTTCTTGCTGGCGGACTTGACAGTTTAAATATTAATTCAGCGATTGAGCAGATTAAACAGGATAATCTGTTTGGTGTGGATATTTCAAGTGGCGTGGAAACTGATGGTTTTAAAGACGGGCATAAAATCAAAGATACCATAACGATTTTAAGGAGATGTTTTTATGAATAATCAAGAATTTATAACCCCTCCAAACCATGTTAATTTTCTTGCAAAAAAACTTTATGGCGAAGGAAAAATGATTGATGTTTCCATTGCTCATGCGGAAAAAGACGGCGGAGGTCCTATACAAAATCATACCCACCCACACAATCATCTTTTTATTGTGACAAAAGGAGAAGCTAAAATTATGCTTGAGGATAAAATAGTTGTTCTTAAAGAAAATCAAAGCTTTTTGGTTGAGGGAA
Organism: uncultured Clostridia bacterium; assembly: GCA_947631445.1. GTDB lineage: Bacteria > Bacillota > Clostridia > Oscillospirales > Ruminococcaceae > CANRLN01. The sequence goes on along the minus strand of CANRLN010000032.1, from coordinate 8,191 downwards.
AAATTCCCCACTCCTGTTGGAATAATATAGACGAAGAAACAACAATAGTGGGCATATCATTAATGCCACAATAATATTATAAATTAAGAAAGAAGGATTAAAAATGTCAAAAATCGGAAGATTTGGAGATTTCGGTGGACAGTACGTTCCTGAAACGGTAATGAATGCGGTTCACGAACTTGAGCAGGCATATGATAAATATAAAGATGATGAGCAGTTTAACGCAGAACTTGCCACACTTTATAAAGAATATGCAAACCGCCCCTCCCTGCTTTATTATGCAGAGAGAATGACAAAAGATTTGGGCGGTGCTAAGATTTATCTTAAGCGTGAGGATTTAAACCATACTGGGGCTCACAAAATTAACAACTGCCTTGGTCAGGTTTTGCTTGCAAAGAAAATGGGCAAAAAGCGTGTTATTGCTGAAACCGGAGCAGGACAGCACGGTGTTGCAACAGCGACCGTTTGTGCTTTAATGGGTCTTGAGTGCGAAGTTTATATGGGGGCTGAAGACTGCAAACGTCAATCCCTTAACGTATATAGAATGAATTTGTTGGGTGCAAAGGTAACACCAGTAAACAGTGGCACGGCAACACTTAAAGATGCAATTAATGAAGCTATGAGGGATTGGTGTTCAAATATCGACACCACATTCTATTGCATTGGCTCAACAATGGGTCCTCACCCTTATCCTACAATGGTAAGAGATTTCCAGAAGATTATCAGCAAGGAAATTAAAGAGCAGATTATGCAAAAAGAGGGCAGACTTCCAGATTGCGTTGTGGCTTGTGTTGGCGGTGGCTCAAATGCTATGGGTGCTTTCTATAATTTCATTGAGGATAAATCGGTTCGCCTTGTTGGAGCAGAAGCGGCAGGTGAAGGAGTGGATACTGACAAACGTCATGCAGCAACAATGGCAAGAGGTACTCTTGGTATTTTCCATGGTATGAAATCTATCTTTTTGCAGAATGAATATGGTCAAATTGACCCAGTTTATTCTATTTCGGCAGGTCTTGACTATCCCGGTGTTGGTCCAGAACACGCACACTTGCGTGAAATTGGCAGAGCAGAATATGTAAGCATTACAGATAAGCAGGCGGTAAACGCTTTTGAATATCTTTCAAAAATTGAAGGAATTATTCCGGCTATTGAATCTTCTCATGCTGTTGCGGCAGCAATGGAAATTGCTCCAACAATGTCAAAAGACCAAATCATGGTTATAAACATTTCGGGAAGAGGAGATAAGGACGTTTATTCGGTTGCAAAATATAAGGGGGTTGAAATTGATGAGCAATAATATTAAAAATAGAATTGACAAGTGTTTTGAAAATTTGGCTGAAAACGAAAAGGCACTTATAACTTTTATAACGGCAGGCGACCCTGACCTTGAAACCACCGAAAAACTTGCCCTTGAAATGTTTGATAAGGGAGCGGATATAATCGAACTTGGTGTGCCTTTTTCTGACCCAATCGCTGAAGGACCAACCATTCAAAAATCTTCGCTTAATGCCCTTAAGGAGGGAACGACACTTGACAAGATTTTTGAGAGCGTTAAAAATCTTCGTGCTAAAACAGATAAACCGCTTATCCTTATGATGTATCTTAACACAATTTTTGTGTATGGCACAGAAAAATTCTTTAACAAATGCAAAGAATACGGAATTGATGGTGTTATTGTTCCGGATATGCCTTTTGAAGAAAGAGAGGAAATTCAGGGCTTTGCAGATGCCTGCGGGGTACATAACATAAATCTTGTTTCCCCTACCTCAGAACAAAGGGTTAATATGATAGCTTCTCAAAGCAGCGGATTTTTATATGTTGTTTCGTCAACCGGCGTTACCGGAACAAGAAGTAATTTCAACACCGATTTTGACAGCCTTTTCTCGCTTGTAAACAATGCTAAAAAATGCCCTGCTTGTGTTGGATTTGGAATTTCCAATCCCGAACAGGCAGGCAAGATGAGCAAATACTGTGATGGTGTAATTGTCGGAAGTGCAATTGTAAATATTGTTGATAAATACGGCAAGGACAGCATTGAAAAGGTTGGGGAATTTGTAAAATCCCTTAAAGACGCAATAAGATAAAAAAATCCCGAAAGACTTCAGTCTTTCGGGGTTTTTTATGCTTTGTATTCTTCTCCGTCAATTGTAATGCTGTTAAAAAAGTAATCTAAATACTCTTTAGAATCATAATCGCTTCTGAAACCAACCTCGCCTGCTTTATAGAAAAACATCTGTAAATTAAGATTGTTTTCGTTGTCAGGGTCGTTTATTTTGCTTAAAACATTGTGCAGGGTTTGTATATTTATTGGATTCGGAGCTTTTATTCCCGCCCACCAAAGAAAGTTTTTTATTTCATCAGCAGTAAAACCAGCTTTTTCTTTTTTTAATATATCCTTGGAAACCGATTTTCCCTCAATCGAAACATTATCAATAAAAAATTCTATATAATAATCTGCAGGTTTGTTCGGTTCGGGAAAAAGAACAAGCGAATAGAAAAAATGCAGTATTTTTTCTTGATTTGTCGCATAATCGCAGACAAGTAAAAGAATATTATCAATATTTATATCTCCTGAAAAAGGAATTCCCGAAATAATAAGTGCATTTTCTATATTGTATTTTTGAAAATCTTTCATTTAATCACTGCTTTCAAATTTAGTTTACCTTTTTATTATAGCATATTTTAAGCAACTTGTCAACACCTATGCAAAATTGGAGTGGGCAAAAGAGTTGTTTATGTTATTTTTTTATATTTGTAGTGTTCCCCCGCCGTAGGCGGGGAAACACACAAGATTTTTTAAGTGATTTTTTTAAATATAATTTTTTAGCAACGCAAATTGACCAGTCAAGCAAAATTAAATAAATCAGTTTTCATCGAAAAATTCACAAGATTTTACATATTAAGTTGCTTGTTAAAAAACACAAAACAACATTTTATACTAATCATAAATTGTATGAAAAGTATAAAAAAATAAAAATTTGTCCAAAAAGCTTGACAAAGATTATTAAATATGTTATACTATAATTCAGTTAATTATATAACTAACTAAGTAACAAGAATATATAAATTAAGAAAGGAGATTTTACAATGAAATTAAACAAAACACTTGCCTTGATTTGCTGTATGTCATTTGTGTTGTCTGGTTGTAGCGTTCAACAGGCGGATAATACCACGGTTGAAAATTCTTCTACCTCCGACCAAACCACAACAGAAACTCAAGACAAATCATTTCGCCCGCAGGACGATTTTTATGGCTATGTCAATTTGGACAAAATAAATAATACAGAAATTGAATATGGAAAAAGCTCAGCTGGTTCATTTGCCGATATTGGATTTAAAATAGATGACCAGTTAAAAGACGCCATATTAAAAATTGCCCAAAGCAACGAAAAATTTGAAAAGGGAAGCCCAAATCAGCTTATACATGACATTACTATTCAAGCCTACAATTACAAAGATAACGGAGAGGTGCTTAAAATAGCCCAAGATATGCTTGACAAAATAAACAGCACAACCGATATAAATCAGCTTGTTGAAATGGCAACAGAATTTTATAATCAATATAATGTTCCATTCTTTTTTGGCGATATGATAAACATTCAAAAGGATATGACCACCAAAAACAATGCGGTTTATATATCCCATATTCGATTGGAAGAGGATACACTTTCAAATAACGGTAGCTTGCAAACCTTGCATGACAGTATAAAAAATGATTATATCATGGTCGAGCCGGACAAGGAAAAGGCTTACGAAAAGGCTAAAGATTATGTGTATCTTCAAATGGATATTGCCAATTCAACCGACTTTTCAATTGATTATAACGATAATCCAATGGAAACCTATGAATTTATATCCAATCAAGAACTTGACCAACTTTTTTCAAATTTAGATACTAATTTGGTTAAACTTATGTTTGGCAAGGAAAACCCAAATGATGGCGTATACATACAGGATAGACCACAACTTGAAAAACTTAATTCCTTGCTCACGAATGAAAACCTTGATAAACTTAAAGTATATTTTTGCCTGCAGGTTATCACTAATTTCAGGGACTATATCGCAGACGAAGTGGACTGCTTAAAGCAATATGTCCCAACAAATGACGATGAAAAAAAAGAAACTGTTGTGGCAGTAGTACGACAACTTTTAGAAAGCGAAGTAGGTAAAATTTATCTTGAAGATTTTTATACAAAAGAGCGTGACCAACAACTTTTAAAACTTTGTGAGGATATTAAGAAAAGCTACCATGAACTTATTACAAACTGTGACAGCCTTTCGGACAAAACCAAAGAGGGATTTATTCAAAAACTTAATAATATCGAATTTTTAACTGGCGATAAACTCTGCCAGCTTGACCCAGAATACTCTAATTTAATAGGCAAAGATTTTTTTGAAACACAAAATAAAATATCTTCATACGAAAGGCAGAAAAAAATTGACAGCCTCGGCAAAGAATATGACCCAAAAACTGCTCAAGCAATGCCCCCACAAGTTATGAATGCACAGTATGTTCCCGATATAAACAGTATTTGTATAACCGCCGCTATTACAAGTTCGCCATTCTTTGACGAAAACGCAGATTATTATACAAACCTCGGCGGTCTTGGAATGGTTGTTGCCCACGAAATGGGTCACGCATTTGATGCCAACTGCCTTAATTATGACGCTGACGGAAACTATCGCCCCGAATGGATTGACGAGAACGACCGCAAGGTTATAGAAAAACAGATGCAAGAGTTTGAAAAGTATTACAGCGATTTTACAATACTTGATGTTTATCATGTTAATGGAGAACTTACAATTGGCGAAAACTTTGCTGATGTTGGAGCAATGGAATGTATTACCAATATAGCAAAAAGCAAAGATGACCTAAAAAAACTGTTTGAAAACTTTGCAAATATATGGTGTGGTGTTTCATTAAATTCCGATGCAATAGATAATCTTAAACTTGATGTACACAGCCCCGACCGCATAAGGGTTAATGCGGTGCTTTCTTCCAATGAAAAGTTCTATGAAACCTATGACGTAAAAGAGGGGGACGATATGTATATAAGCCCCGACAAGAGAATAAGGAGGTGGTAAGCATGGGAAGTATTTTAAAACATAGCTTTAAAAGTATGTTTTCACACAAATTAAGAATGTTTATGATGACCCTATGTATATTTATCTGCGGATTTTCAGCAATGCTCTGTTTTGATATGAGTGGCACTTTGGAAACGGTTGTAAAATCTTTAAATTCTCAGATTCTGGGAAATTCGGATATGACGATAAGTGCCGAAAACGCTTTTGATGATATTAGCCTTGACAATGCCCCCGAAAATACAACCGTGTGGCTTCAAGGAATGGGAAATAATTTCACCCAAAAAATCTCCTATGATTATGGCTATTTTGAGGAAATTCCCTGCACCGTGGTTGGAATAGACGCACAAAAAGCCGAAAAAATAGGACTTGTTTCCAAAGGCTTTTCGCTTGCGGATAATCAAATTGCAATTAGCAAAAGCAATGCCGAAAAGCTTGGATACAAAAAAGGCGACAAGGTTAAACTTTATGATGTTCATGACAATCCTGTTGAATTTACAATTAAAGATGTTTATCAACAACAGGGAATATTTAACCTTGCTGGAATTGTTGTAAACGTTGAGGGAATGAAAAAGCTTAACGATGGCAAATTTGAGCCAAACACCGCCTGCATTGATGTTATCGATGACACAAAACAAGGCGAAATGAAAAAGTATATAGAAAATAAATATCCAACGGCTGAAATTCAAAATATAATGGAAGATGAAGATATACAAGAAAGCATGGACAGTGTTAAAAAACTGTTTCTGACCCTTTTTGCAATCTGTCTTTTACTTGTAATCTTTGTTACAATTTCTATATCCGAAAGAATTATTTCCGAAAAAACTTCGGTTATTGGAACCTTCAAAAGCCTTGGACTTCCCTCCTCTCTTACAACATTTTCTCTTTTCTTTGACAATATATTCTATGCTGTTGTAGGTAGTTTGCTTTCAATATTTGCCTATTCGTCCGTAAGAGATGTTTTTCTTAATGGAATGTTTCAGGTTGGAACAGCCGAGGGAGCAATAACTCCAAACTTTGGAGAGGTAAACCCTCTGGTTTATATAGCTGTTTTTGTAACCGCTATTGTTATAGAGTGTCTTTGCCCACTTAAAGAAATTATTAAAATGCTTAAAACTTCCATAAGAGATATTATATTCTCCAACAAAGACACAGAGTATAAACAAAATAAAATTTCAACAATAGTTGGTATTATTCTTGCGGTGATTGCTATTTTAACCCAATTTATCGGCAAAACCTATGAAATCAAAGTAGTTTGTTTTGTTTCAACCATTGCCGCAACTGCTCTGCTCTTTCCTATTCTGCTTATTTGGGCAAGCAAAGGAATTTCAAGACTTGCGGATAAATTCAATATGCCAACCTTACAACTTGCATCAATTGAAGTTGCTACCAAAAAAAGCACGGTTGGAAGTGCAACCCTTTGCGTTACGGCTGCTTGTATCACTGCGGTGATTTACATATTTATAAATTCGCTTAGCCTTATATTTAATCACAATGACTATGCGAACGATACGGTTATTGTTAGTGTAAATTATTCTACCAAAAATGAAATGCTTTCCTATATAGAGGATATGGACGATGTAGAAAAGGTTGAAAATCTTTACATGGAACTTTATTCTACAAGCGAAATAGACGGCAAGGAAACCCACCTAAATGTTGTTGGCTGGAAAGACGGAGGATATGAAAACTTTGATGGAATTGTTCCATGCAAAAATACAATTGCTGATGACGAAATTGTTATGGATAAATTTGTTGCAGACAAAAATAATCTACAAATAGGTGACCAAACAGAAATTACATTCAATAGTGACGGATTTTTACCCTTTACCAAAAAGCTTAAACTTGTAGGCTATACAAAAGAAAATTATTTTGACAGCACTGGATTTACCTGCATTATTTCCGAAAAACTTTATATAGATATGTTCAAAGACTATCCTTTTGAACTTGTTGTTAAAACAACCAACCCCGAAGAAACAAAAAGTTTTATTGAGGCTCACTCGGCAAACTTGGTTTCAGATGTAGCCACCAAACAGGAGCAAATGGAGCAGATTCAAACTGAATCGGGTTCTATAAATATGGTGCTTAATCTTATTATTGTAATTGGTATAGTTGTTACACTTATTGGTGTTACAAGCAACCAGATTGTAGGATTTGAGGGCAGAAAACGTGAGTGTGCCGTACTTGTTTCCACCGCAATGACCAAAGGCAACCTCGGCAAAATGTTCTTTATTGAAAGTATGCTCGCCTCAGGAATTGCCTTTTTGGTATCTGTTCCGATAACTGCTTTGTTGATACAACCTTTTAACAAAATTATGGAACTGCTTACAATAGTAATAAACATTAAATTTGATATTGCTGTATATGCGGGATTTATTCTTTTCTTGTGGGTACTCTTTACAGTTATTTCATTCTTCCCAATAAGAGCAATGAGAAAATCCGATATAGTTTCACAGCTTAAATATGAATAAAGAAAGGAGCAAACACAATGACAAACGCAATAGAAGTTACCAACGTAAGTAAATCATTCGGCGAAAAAAATAATATAACTCAGGTGCTTAATTCAGCCACCCTCAGCATACAGCAGGGCGAATTTGTATCGCTTATGGGAGCGTCGGGAAGCGGAAAATCTACACTTTTATATCTCATTGGCGGTCTTGACAGAAAATTTGAGGGTAATATAAAGCTTTGCGGAGAAGATATTTGCAATATGAAAGAAAAACAGCTTACAAAACTTCGTCTTGAAAAAATAGGCTTTATCTTCCAGTTCTATAACCTTGTTCAAAATCTTAATGTTGCGGATAATATTCTTCTTCCCTCAAGAGTAAAAGGGGTTTCCAAGTCGGAGCTTAACAAGCGACTGGACGAAATTTTAAAACTTACTGGTCTTGAGGATAAGAAAAAAGCTATGCCAAGCCAGCTTTCCGGCGGTCAACAACAGCGTGTAGCAATTGCAAGAGCAATAATAGGCAACCCTGAAATTATACTTGCAGACGAGGCAACTGGTAATCTTGACTCGGAATCTGGCAAGGATATAATGGAACTTTTCGCAAAAATTAACCGTGAAAAAAATATAACAATTTTGCAGGTTACCCACTCTCCGGAATGTGCC
>CANRLN010000031.1 GCA_947631445.1 uncultured Clostridia bacterium | reverse complement strand
TAACCAAGGGCGGATAAATCAAAATCGTGTTGAACAAGTTTTGTGCCAATTACAAAATCCCCAACCTTAAGACTTTTGCCAACACCGCCTGCAACACCAGTATTTATAATTCTGTCGCAGGAATAAATATCATTTAAAATCTGAACACACAAAGCCGAAGCAACCTTGCCCACACCGCTTTTTACCACAACAACATCAGTGTTAGAAATTTTTCTCTCATAAAAAGTATTGTTTCCAACCTTGCTTTCACGTCCGTTTTGCATCTGTTCAAGCAAAAGTTTAATTTCGCTTGCCATTGCACCAATAATTCCAATTTTCATATGTAAATCCTTTCGTTATTTGCTGTAATTATAGTCCATCTGTTCGGGGGTGTAGTTTTTAAGTACCTCAATCATATCAACACAAACCGCTTTTGCAGCGTCAAGGTCATGTTCAAGATAGTTTCCACATTCTTGACGCTTGCTCCCCGGAATTTCGCCCTCAAAGTCACGGGTAAATTCAAGCGAACGCTTTACAAGGTCAAGCACCTGCTCTTTGCTCATTGTATTTCTTGCAAGAAAATAAAATCCTGTGCGACAACCCATAGGTCCAATATAAATAATATGTTCAGCATACTCGCTGTTTCTTGCATAGGTTGCAAAAAGATGTTCAAATGTGTGAAGTGCAGGGTTGGAAATATAGTCTCCCATGTTGGGTCTTTTCATTCTTATATCATAGGTTACTACATCTCCGTCCACCCTTGAAACATAAATTCCCTTTTGAAGTGTGTCGTGATTAACACTAAAGCTTGCTATTCTTTTCATATTTTCCATTACTTTATAACCTCCATTATTTAAGTTCAACAACTGTTACTCCGTCCTCGCCCTCTCCATACATTCCACGGCGGAAGGATTTAACGTATTTGTGGGATTTCAAAAATCTGCGTATAGCGTTTTTAAGCACTCCCGTGCCTATTCCGTGAATTATAGTAACCGTGCTTACGCCCGACAAAATAGCGTCATTTATAAACAAATCTGCCTCATGTACACCGTCCACACAGTCATAACCTCTTATATCCAGTTCAAGGGAGGTTTTTCTTGTCATACGGCTTTCAACGCCTTTTTTGGTAACCTTGCCTTGCGGTTTAGAAACCTTTTGTTTTTCAACAAGTCGTAGCTTTTTAACGCTTATTTTAGTTTTCATAACACCCACCTGCACAAAGCAGTTGCCCGAATTGTCGGGGAGGGTTACAAGAATACCTGTTTTTCCCGTGTCTGCAAGCTTTACATTATCGCCCTTTTTAAACGGTCTTGGCGGAGTATATTCTTCTTCTGTTTCGGTGGCTGGGTTTGCCTCGTCATAAATTTTATTAAGAGTAGATTTTTGAAGTGATTTTGCCTTTGCAAGTTTATCCTCAAAACCTGCTTTATTTTTTTCTTTTTTTATTTTGTTAAGCTCATCAAGCAGTTCGTCCGACTGCCTTGTAACCCTTTGAACAATTGCCATTGCCTCACGTTTTGCCTTTTCAATTTCATTTTTCTTGTCTTTTTCAAGGCGTTCAAGCGATTGTTCATATTCTTCTTTAATTTTTTCGGTTTGTTTGTTTTGCATCTCAAGCAGATTATTTTGTTTTTCAAGCTGTTGACGCTGGTTTTCCAGTTCCGAAAGCATATCTTCAAGTTTTATTGCCTCGAAGTTCATAAGTTGTTTGGCATTTGAAATAATATAATCGGGCATTCCCAGCCTTGAAGATATTGCAAAAGCATTTGATTTTCCCACACTTCCAACAAGCAATTTATAGGTTGGTTCAAGTGTTTTAACATCAAATTCGCAACAAGCATTCTGTACATCATTTGTGTCAAGAGCATACATTTTAAGTTCTTGATAGTGGGTTGTTGCAACAATGGACGCTCCATTTTTTCTAAGCGTTTCGATAATTGAAACTGCAAGTGCCGCACCCTCCACAGGGTCTGTTCCCGAACCAAGTTCGTCCAAAAGCACAAGGCTTTTGCTGTCGGCTTGTTCTATAATCTTTACAACCCTTGTCATATGGGAAGAAAAGGTGGAAAGATTTTCTTCGATTGATTGCTTGTCGCCTATATCCACCAAAATATTATTAAATATAGAAATTTCGCTACCGTCCCCGACAGGAACAAAAAGTCCGCACATGGTCATAAGGCAGAGCAAACCACAGGTTTTAAGTATAACCGTTTTACCGCCCGTGTTCGGACCTGTAACAATAAGGGTTGAATAATCTCCACCAAGTTCAAAATCAACCGGCACAACCTTTTTGGGGTCAATAAGTGGGTGACGAGCTTTTTTAAGTTTGATATTTCCACTGTCTGTAATAACAGGAATACAACCGTTTATTTTTGCTCCATAGTTTGCCTTTGCAAAATATAAATTAAGCTTTATGCTTGCATCAAGTGTTGATAAAATTTGCAGTGCATTTTCTTGAACCTGCCTTGAAAAGTCGGTAAGAATTTTTCTTATTTCGTCCTGCTCCTGCCCCTTTAAAATGCTAATATCGTTGTTTGCTTCCACAACTTCGGTTGGCTCAATAAAAAAGGTTGCCCCAGAAGAAGAAGTATCGTGTATCATTCCAGAAATTGCACGTTTATGTTCCGCCTTAACCGGCACAACATATCTGCCATCACGTATTGTAACTATTGAATCCTGTAAATATTTTGAGGTTGCCTCTCCCTTTATCATATTGCCAAGGGTTTCACGAATTTTTGTTCCCGCTTGACGTATTTTTTTGCGGATAGCATAAAGATTGGGGCTTGCATCATCTGCAAGTTCCTCGGGGGATAAAATCGCCGTTTCAAGCTGTTTTTCAAGGGCAGGAATTGCATAAACACATTCAAAGAACACACCAAGTCCCTTATCGCTGTCAATCTGCACTTCATTATACCAAGATGTTAAAGCAGATGCTTGATGTAAAAGGGTTCTTACCGCAATAAGCTGTTCAATCGAAAGTACACCGCCAGTTTGTGCAAGCTTTACAATTGGGCTTATATCCTCAAAATTGTAAAAATATGGTGTAGAATTTTTGGTTGACAAATCAAAAGCCTGCTGTGCAAGGGCGGTTTCTTTTAAAACCGTTTGCAGGTCGCAGGAGGGCGAAAGGTTTTCCGCCATTTTTTTTGACATTGGGTTGGAACAAAATTCCGAAAGACGGCTTAAAATTTTGTTCAGTTCAAGTATATTTGTATATTCGCTATGTTGTAAAAAATTTTGCATATTTTCTCCTTAATTATAAATGTTTTATGTAAATCTAAAATTTCACACATCTTAAGTCCATATCGGTTTTGTAGACAAGATATTGTTCTGTAAATCGGCTCAGCGGTTTCAAAATGTTATCATTAAAAGTATGCTGAAAAAGCTTTTCCATATCCGAAAGGGCTATAAATCTTATTGCATACAAGAGGGGGGGCGAAACTGGAAAAGCGTCCCTTTCGCCCTGCCCTATACAGTTTTGACATATTAAATCAGAACCCGAAAAAGAAAAATACATATTTTTGGAATACTCCCCACACCCACGACAAGCCACAAGATTTGGTCGCATTCCAATTTCACACAAAAACCTTAATTCAAAAACACATTTTAAATGCTCGGCATTGCTCCCTCGAACGGTTAGAAAATGGAGGGTGTTCATGGTGACACGAAAAGCTTCTTCCTCCATTGGCTCAGCTGACGGCACAAGGCTGTCCAGTATTTTTGCTATATGATATGCTACAAAATGCTTTTCAATTTCTTTGCCATAGTCAAAAAAATTGCGGATTAAATCAACATTTTTAAGGGTGTAAGAGCTATATTGTTTATTATCTCTTGTCTGCGACACCTCAAAATTGGAATAGCAAAGAATAGAGATTGCTCCTGTAAAACGTTTTCTTCCGCTATAGGCAAATATAGTTGTTCTGCCCACCTCTTTTGAAACAACCGTAAGCACAACGCTGTCGTTGCTCATCTGTTTACTTTGAACTATGAGTCCTGTAAAACTTTGACACATCTTTTTCCTCTCCAATAGAATTTCTATATTCCAAATAATCACAGATTTTACCTGTTTGCATAAATTTCTTCCAAAGTTCATTGCTGTTCATAATCAAAAATCTCCTTATTAAAAATATTTTTTTAATTATTTAAAATTATTTTTTGTAAAAAATCAAAAATTATGAACGGCATTATTTGTCATACTAATTATAGCATATAATTTAGCTTTTGTCAACCAAAATTAAACTATTAATTACAGAAAATAATTTTTATTTTAAATATTAATAATCTGTTAAATTTAAAGATAAACTGTTGACAAACGGAAAAAATGGTGTATAATATAATTAATATAAACATAAATAATTATTGCAACATAAGTAAACGGTTACATTGTCGACAAGGTAACGAAAAAATAAATTTTACAGTACTACGATTTTATTTGAACAGTTTGAATATAGATTAAAGTGACGCATTAACAATAGAAAAATACTTAGTTGGGATTTTGAACGAAGATACTTTAGAACAGGAGTGATTTTTATGAAAAAAACTAATAAACTTTTGTCGACAATTTTGGCAAGCACAATCGCTTTTTCTGGACTTACCGCTTTTACAAGTTTTGCTGACGATGAAGTTTCACCATGGCATGACACTTCTTTAAGCTATATACACCCCGAAACAGGAGAACCAATAACCGCATCAGAATATTATAATTGTTACGCTATGCATGAGGGTCCCGGAAGAGATATGGTTATAGAGGGAAAAACCGTTGAAAATTGTATTGAAAAGTATGGTACGTTTATACTTGCTGTTACACAAGCAGATGGTAATGTTGTGTATGAATTTAATCTCCAACCAGTTGAAGGTGACCCTTCCAAAGGAATACAAAAAGCCCTTACATATGCACCAACTATGAACCAAAAAGAATTTGAACAGTATGAGCAACTTTGCAAAAAAATGAATGCCACAGGTGCTAAAAATTATGGCTATCTTTTAGATGACTACAAAAATGTTAAAGAGGAATATGTTGATATACTTAAGGATTCGCAAGAAATCATCTATTCTAACAATACCCATAGCTATAAACTAAACAGAGCCGTTTCTGAAACTACTTATGGCGATGTTAATCTTAATGGTGTAATAAATTCGGCTGATGCACTCGCTATACTCAAAGATGTTGTAAACATTCCTATTGAGGAAAACGAAACAAGATATGAAAGATATGCCGATTATGACCAAAACGGCGAAATCAACACACTTGACGCTCTTGGCGTGCTTAAGCAGGTTGTTGGTCTTAAATAATAAGCTATTACATTAATCTAAACTAATTTCTTCCCCCTGTCGGTCTTGCGGTCGGCAGGGGATTTTTGTGTTTATATAAAATAAAATTGTTTTTTTTGTCTGAAAGCTGTAAATCACTTGACAAATTATAAAAAAAGTTGTATAATTATTATATGATAAAAATAGGCATTATTTTATTTGCTTATTGTACTTAAATTAAAGGTTTCAGCATAGAATTTATTATAATTGATTAATTGCCCTTTAATGCAAAACGGTAATTGTCGATTAAGATAAAATCTAACTGCGGAGAAAAGAGGACATAATATGCAAAAATATTTACCCGAGGGCAAACTTATTAATACAACCGAAAATAAATATTTTACAAGTTCTGCCACAAATCTGATTAAAGCCGCCGAGGCTGACCTTATTCTTGAGGGAATTGCCGAAACCTGCGATACCGAACATAATCTTATTGTAAGCCTGCCTTTTGGCAAGGCTTTAATCCCACGAACCGAGGGTGCTATTGGTATTGAAGACGGCACAACAAGGGACATCGCCCTTTTGTCAAGGGTTGGCAAACCAATAGCCTTTAAGGTGCTTTCGGTCTGCCGTGACGGCACAAGTGAGTATGTGGCGGTGCTTTCAAGGAGAGCCGCCCAGCAGGACGCTTTCGCTCACTACATAGATACGCTTGAAAATGGTTCGGTTGTTCCGGCTAAGGTTACTCATCTTGAATCCTTTGGTTGCTTTGTCGACCTTGCCTGTGGCATACCATCACTTATACCGATTGATGCAATTTCAGTTTCGAGAATTTCCCACCCGTCCGACAGATTTTATAACGGTCAGGATATTTTCGTTATTATAAAATCCGTTTCGGGAAATCGAATCTGCCTTTCACACAAAGAATTGCTTGGCACATGGGAAGAAAATGCAGCTAAATTTAAAATGGGCGAAACGGTCGGCGGAATTGTGCGGACGGTTGAAAAATACGGAATTTTTATCGAGCTTACTCCAAATCTTGCGGGACTTGCCGAACTTTATCCCGGAGCAAAGGTGGGGCAGAGTGCAAGCGTTTATATAAAAGCTCTTATTCCCGATAAGATGAAGGTCAAACTTTCGGTTGTCGACCTGTTCGATTCCCCAAAAAGACCCAGTAAAGAGATTGAATATTTTATCACAGAGGGTAAAGTGAACTACTGGAAATATTCAACTCCACGCTCCGAAAAGCTTATTGAAAGCTATTTTTAATTATTTTTTTAGAACAAATAATATTTTCAGCTTGTTTATAAATCTAATTTTTATTTTGGTTGTAGGGAGTGTAAAAAAAGTCTTTAGCAACATTAAAAATATCCTTGTTTGCCCTGCCATAGGTGGGGCAAACAATTAAAAAAAGTTCTATCTATTCCCTGCCTTTGGTGGGGGATTTTTTTATAAAAAAACAAATTCCGTGGTCGCCTTTTGCAACCACGGAAATTATTAATAAAATCCAAAATTTTTAATTAAAGCTTCGCTGTTTCGCCAGCCCTCTTTTACCTTTACCCAGCATTTAAGATTTACCTTAATGCGGAAAAACTGTTCCAGTGACTGCCTTGCCTGCGAACCGATTTTTTTAAGCATACTTCCGCCCTTGCCAATAACAATCCCCTTGTGGGATTCTCTTTCGCAAAAAATAGTTGCATCAATATTGAGAATATCCTCATTGTTTGCCGAAACGCTTTCGCTGATTTTTTCAATTGTAACGGCTATTCCGTGAGGAACTTCGTCGCTTAAAAGTTCAAGAGCCTTTTCCCTTATCATTTCCGCCATAAGAACCTTTTCGGGCTGGTCGGTTATGGAATCATCGGGGAAGAAATGAGGACCTTGTTGTGACATGCTTTGCAGTTTGTTCATAAGAATGTCAATTCCATCTCTTTTATATACACTCATTGGAATAACTTCGCAGAAGTCAGCCAGCGAGGCATATTCAGAAATTTGTTTTGCAACCGTTTCTTTTGGCACGGCATCGGTTTTATTAAGTACAAGTATGGTTGAGCCTTTAAGGCTTGCAAGCATTTCTTTTTCAACATCATTTATTTTTCGGGTGCAGTCTGCCATGAAAATAATAATCTCCGCACCGTTTACCGACTCAGCAACCGTCTTTACCATATGTTGAGAAAGTTTATTTTTTGCCTTGTGCATTCCGGGTGTATCCAAAAAAACATATTGAGTTTCACCCTGCGTAAGTACACCAGTAATTTGAGTTCTTGTGGTTTGCGGTTTACAGCTGACAGCTGCTATCTTTTCGCCGATAATTGCGTTAAGTAAAGATGATTTGCCGACATTTGGCTTGCCTATAATAGTAATAAAAGCGTTCTTTGTCATAAAATTCCTCTCGTCTACTTCTTTTCAGGTTCAACTTCGGGAACAACAAAGGTTTCGTCACGGGAAATTCCCAAACTTCCCAGAATCTGTTCTTCCTTTTCTCTCATCTTACGTCGTTCAAGTCCGCCGTTTTCGTGGTCATATCCCAAAAGATGAAGCATAGAATGAATTGTAAGGTAACCAACCTCACGCTGAAGCGAATGACCGTAGGTTTTTGCCTGTGCAATGGCGTGTTCGATGGAAATAACAATATCTCCAAGTTGTTTTGTGCCGGTTTCGTCCTTGTCATAAACGCCGTTTTCGCCAAGTGGAAAAGAAAGTACATCGGTTGATTTGTCAATGTTGCGGTGAAGTTTGTTAAGACGGTGAATTTCGGTGTCGTCCACAAAAGAAACACTAACCTCTGCATCGCCTTCAAATTTTTCTTCCACCAACACCGCATGACAGCAACGTCTGATTAACATACGAATACCTACAGGAATTTTTTCTACCTTTTGCTTGTTTGAAATAAGAACTTTAACTTTGCCCATAATTCAATCCTCCAAAATAATTTTTTTATATTTTTGTGTTTGTAAAATTTATTTATAATAAATAAGCTTAAAAGTTTTGTAAATAGAGTTTTTTGGAAAATGCTTTTACTTAAAGCTTTATCTCCTCAATAAAAATCATTACAAACCCTTTGCTTATGAATTATTTTTTTGTGTATTTGCTGTTGTTTTCATAAGCCTTTATTATATCCTGAACCAGTTTATGTCTTACAACGTCCTTTTCGCTAAAGCGGTTTATTGCGATTTCGTCTATATTTTTAAGCACTCGCATTGCGTCCACAAGCCCCGATTTTTTGGTGTCGGGCAGGTCGATTTGGGTAACGTCCCCCGTGACCACCATTTTGGAATTAAAACCAAGTCTTGTAAGGAACATTTTCATCTGTTCGGGGGTGGTGTTTTGTGCTTCGTCAAGTATAATAAAAGCATCGTCAAGGGTTCGTCCTCTCATATAGGCAAGTGGAGCTACCTCAATACAGCCTTTCTCCTGCTGACGGGCGAAAGCCTCCGCACCAAACATATCAAAAAGGGCATCATAAAGCGGTCTTAAATAAGGGTCAACCTTGTTCTGCAAATCTCCGGGGAGAAAACCAAGCTTTTCACCGGCTTCCACCGCAGGGCGGGTTAGAATAATTTTAGAAACCTCATGTGCCTTAAAAGCTTTAACCGCCATTGCAACTGCAAGATAGGTTTTACCTGTTCCCGCAGGTCCAACGCCAAGAACAATGGTTTTGTTTTTTATCGAATCGACGTATCGTTTTTGACCAAAGGTTTTAGGCTTTACTATTTTTCCGCTTGTGGTAACGCATATTCCATCGTGGCTTAGTTTGGTAAGTTCGTCCTGAGCTTCTTCTCTTACAAGAGAAAAAACGTAACGTATAGTCTGTTCGTTTATAATCTCTCCTTTTTCTACAAGAGATTTAAGCGAAAGTATTGCTTTTTCTGCAAGCAGGACATTTTTTTCTTCGCCGGAGATTTTAATATCTTCGCCACGGGTTAAAACAGTGACGTTATATTCCGCTTGAATAAGATTAATATTTCCATCGAAATTGCCAAACAAATCAATAATTGTTTCCATGCTGTCAACAGCAATAATTTTCTCTGTCATAGTCCCTCCGTTTATAATAATTATGTACTTCTTTTATTATAGCATATATTTTTAAAAAAATAAAGGCTTTATAAAAATTTTGTGAAAACTGCACAAACATTTTTATGAAAAATAACCGTTTGAATAAACAAATAGTTAAAAACATATAGATTATATATACTAAAATTTGTAAAGAGGTGTTAAAATATGGTATGTAGCTTTTCAGAACTTAGAAACAAAGAGGTTGTAAACATGAAAACGGGAATAAAACTTGGCTATGTTGACGACATCGAACTGGACACAACAAGCGGTACAATTGTATCCCTTATAGTTTACGGCAGGCCCAAAGCATTCGGTATTATGGGCAGAGATGAGGATATTGTTATAAAATGTAATAATATTGAATTAATTGGGGAAGATACAATTCTTGTAAATTTTGAAGAAGTGAGTGTTCATACAAAGTCCCGAACCTCCTTTTGCGAGAATGTTATAAAATAGCAGGAAAAAGCATTGTATAAATGTTCAAAAAATCACTTTTACGTTTGTGCAAAATGACGATTGAAAAAGCTTGTTAAATATGTTACAATAAAATAAGCAGATAAAATGACAAAAAAATAGTCAAAAAATAATAAAGTAAAGGTGATGTTAAAAATGGTATGTAAATTTTCTGAACTTAAAAACAAAGAAATAGTAAACGTTTCGACAGGTGCTAAGCTTGGCAATGTGGCTGATTTGGAGATTGACACGCAAAATTGTGTAATAACCTCTTTGATTGTTGCCGAAAAGCCCAAAAAGGGTTTTGGCGGTCTTATGCAAAAAAGCAATGAGAGTGTTATCCCTTTTGCTAACATAAAGCTTATTGGCGATGATACAATTCTTGTGGAATTTGAGCAGGCTGAAGAAACTCCTGCTGGAGAAGGTCTTGAAGAAACAGATTTTGAAAAGTCTGAAGAAATGATTGATAATCAGTAATAAAAAAATATCCCTTGCCATACGGCAGGGGATATAAATTATTTTTTGAATATTGTATACTGCCATTTGTTTATCACGGCACTGTAATCTTTGGAATTTCTTTTGACAAAAGGCTTGATTCCAATTTCAAATATTATTTTGTGGAGCAGGGATTGAATGGGGTATTTTTTCCTGTGAAGTATATCAGAATATAATTTTTCGGCGGATTGATTTGCGATAAATTTAGTCTTGTTGTTTATATTTTTGCCAAATGGTGTTTTAACAACAATTTTTTTGCTTATTAAAGCTCCTGAATAACTTAGCAGATTATTTATAATTTTTAAGCAGGAATATCCTCCATGATTTTGAAAGGTTGAAACGCTTATTGAATATTTTCCGAAAAGCGTTTGTTCCATTACAAAATGCCCACGGTCAATAAACTGTTTGAGCAGTCCGCTTACATTGCTTGCATAGGTTGGAGAACCAATTACCAGTCCGTCTGCATGTTCTATTTCTTGGGATAACTTTTCTGCGTCATCTGTCATAAAGCATTTTCCGGTTTTATAGCAATTGCAACAGCCTTTGCAATGGGAAATTTCAAGCTGACTTAAATTGTAAAATGCCACATCTGCTTTCTTTGATTTAAGCTTGCTTTCAATCTCATGCAAAATTTGTGCGGTTGCACCATTCGTTCGGGGGCTTGAGTTTATAATTATTATTTTCATTACAATTCTCCTTTTTGTGTATGTTTTGTTTAACTTAATTATATAACGAAAATAAATGAAAGTCAATGCTTTGGCAAAAAGATACGCAAATTTGCGGATTTGTGTCATTTATGAAAGGAAATTAAAATATATGAACAATACAAAAAATCCAAATGCGGTAAGGTCAAAAAATATGATAACCGATGCACTTTTAGAACTTATGAAAATATATCCTTACAATGAAATAACCGTTAAACAGATTGTTCTTGAAACGGATTTGGTACGCAAAACTTTTTACAGAAATTTTTCCTCCAAAGATGATGTTTTAAATTCATATATTGCTACAATTGTTTCTGAATATATAAACAATATAAACAACACAAAAGAAAAGGTTCTTAAAGTAATTTTTGATTTTTGCGACAAATACAAGGATTTTTTGTGTATTCTCAGTCAGAATAATATGCTGTATCTTCTTTCGCAAAATCTTAACAAACATATTCCGCTTGTTTATGAAAAAATATGTGGCACTGAAAATCCTTTTGCAAAAAGCTTTGACGGTTTAGAACCAAAATATCTTATTGCTTTTAATATTGGTGCAATTTGCAGTGTTATTGAAAAATGGATTGAGGGCGGAATGACAGATTCTTTTGATGAAATTCAAAATGTGCTGGAAAAATATTGTGAAAACATTCCTTTTGCCCAAAATGTTATATAATTATATAAATTGTTTGGAAATTTTTTAAAAGTTTGTGCAAAATAACACTTGAAAAATGCTTAAAAATATGGTATAATATTTAGGCAATACGCACGCAGACAGTTCCTGCAAGGTTTGCCAATTAAAATTGGTATGGCAGGGTTAAAACATCTGCGGAGGGGATTGACAAAAATTTATTAATCTATTTAAACCAAAAGGAGAAAAAAATCATGGCAGTAGTATCAATGAAACAATTACTCGAAGCTGGTGTACACTTTGGTCACCAAACAAGAAGATGGAACCCTAAAATGGCTCCCTATATCTTTACAGAAAGACAGGGAATTTATATTATCGACCTCCAGAAAACAGTTAAAAAGCTTGAAGAGGCTTATATGTTTATAAGAGAGGTTGCTGCAAACGGCGAAGAGGTTCTTTTTGTTGGCACAAAGAAGCAGGCTGGAGATTCTATCAAGGAAGAGGCAATCCGTGCTAACGCTCACTATGTAAACGCAAGATGGCTTGGCGGTATGATGACCAACTTCAAGACAATTCAGCAGAGAATTAAAAGACTTGAACAACTCCACCAGATGGAAAATGACGGCACTTTTGAACTTCTCCCTAAGAAAGAAGTTGTTAAGCTTACTCTTGAAATTGAAAAGCTTGAAAAGTTCCTTGGCGGTATCAAGAACATGAAGAAACTCCCCGGAGCTTTGTTCATTGTTGACCCACGCAAGGAAAAGATTGCTGTTGCTGAGGCTAAGCGTCTTGGTATTCCAGTTGTAGCTATTGTTGACACAAACTGTGACCCTGATGATGTTGACTATGTTATCCCTGGTAACGACGATGCTATCAGAGCTGTAAAGCTTATTGCTGGTTGCATGGCTGACGCTATTCTTGAAGGCAGACAGGGTTCTCAGAACGCTGAAGAAGTTGCTGGCGAAGAAGAAGCAAACGAAGAAGCTTAATTTATAAACTATTTTAGATTTTATTATTAAATTGTTGTTTTCTCCGCTTTGGCGGGGAAAACATAGATTAAATTACAGGAGGAAAATAACATGGGTAAGGTATCCGTTGCAGATATTAAAGAACTTATGACCGCTACAGGCGTTGGCATGATGGACTGTAAAAAGGCACTTGTTGAGGCTGACGGCGATATGGACAAGGCTATTGAACTTCTCAGAGAAAAGGGACTTGCAACACAGGCTAAAAAGAGCGGAAGAGCTGCTGCTGAAGGTGTTGTAATTGCTTTGGTAAAGGGAAGTGTTGGTGCTTTGGTTGAAGTTAACACAGAAACTGACTTTGCTGCAAACACAGAAGAATTTAAGGGCTTTGCAAATTCTGTTGCAAATACTATTATTGACGCAAATCCTGCTGATGTTGATGCTCTTAAGGCTACTACAATTAGTGGCGGAGATAAGACTGTTGATGAAGTTCTCACAGAGCTTGCAGGTATGAAAATCCGTGAAAATATCGTTATTAGAAGATTTATAAGACTTGAAGGAACACTTGCATCTTATGTTCACAATGGTGGTAGTATTGGTGTTCTTGTTAAGCTTGACACAGAGCTTTCTGCTGATAGCGTTACAGCTATTGGTAAGGACGTGGCTATGCAGTCCGCAGCTATGAACCCTGCTTATCTCAACCGTGAGGCAGTTCCTGCTGATGTTGTTGAACACGAAAAGGAAATTATGCTTGCTCAAATGGCTGAGGACCCGAAAATGGCAAACAAGCCTGAAAAGGTTAAGGAAGGCATCATTGCAGGTAAGGTTAACAAGTATTTCAAGGAAAATTGCTTGCTTGAACAGGCTTTTGTTAAGGACGACAAACTTTCCGTTCAGGGTTATGTTGACGCTGAAGCTAAGAAGCTTGGTGGCAAGATTGTTGTTGCTGATGTTATTCGTTTTGAAAGAGGCGAAGGCATTGAAAAGAAAGAAGAAAATTTTGCTGATGAAATTGCCGCTCTTACAGGTAACAAGTAATTAGTTGTTTAAAAAAATAATATCCCCCTTATCGTGATTGCGATAAGGGGGGATTTTATTTATAGATAGAAATTTCTTTAAAATTCTGTGATAATTCCAACAACAAATTTAAGGATTTCCAAAGCGTCACTACTATCAACAATGCCATTTTTATCAATATCAGCAAGTTTCTGCTGTTCTGGGGTTAACTCAACAAGTCCAACAACTTGCTTGAGAGTGATTAAAGCATCATCTGTGCTAATTTTGCCGTCACCGCTTAAATCGCCAATGGAAGTTTTAGAAACATTTGAATTATCATTTGTATTACTGTTAAAATGGATATTGACAGAATCAAGGTAATCAAGGTAACCATTACCATCAAAAATGTTTTCTTTATTCCATTGTTCTTCCGTTCCTGCATAATAAACATCTTTAAGGTTTTTGCAATCCGAAAAAGCCATGCCTGCAATACAAATATCTGGATTTAGAATTTTTATGTTTATAAGGTTGATGCAATCGCTAAAAGCCCACCTTCCAATAAAAGTAACTGAGTTTGGAATTTCTATGCTTGTAAGGTTTGTACATTCACAAAAAGCATTATCTTGAATATAAGTAACCGAATTTGGAATAACAATATCACCTTTACAGGTTGTTCCATCAATAAGTATTCCATTTACTATAACAAAAGGATTTTCTTTTTGTTTATTTTTTAGCCAAGGAGTGTCATAAAAAGCATCCATTCCAATATAGGTAACCGAATTTGGAATTTCTATGTTTGTAAGGCTTGTACAATTACCAAAAGCACCAATACCAATACCAGTTACCGAATTTGGAATTTCTATGCTTGTAAGATTTGTGCAATCCAAAAAAGTATACTTGTCAATAATATCAACTGTATTTGGAAATTTTACACTTACTAAATTTTTATTGTTTTCAAAAGCACTATCTCCAATAGAATTAACTTTTTTTCCATCAATTTCGCTTGGAATAGTCACGCTTGTATCATTACCAGTATATTGTATAATTCTAATAGTATCATCATCATAAATTATATATTCAAAGCCATCGTAGGTTAATGTTTCAAGTTCAGCACTTGCAACAATGTTATTATTTATTTCAAAAACTTCACTATTTGGAATAAAGGCACAACCACAAACCATGCTTAAAGCAAGCACACCCGCCATAATTTTTTTACCATTAATGTAATTTGACATAATATTTTCCTCCTAAGTTTATTTTGTGAAAATTATATAATTTTTTCTTTGAATTTATTATAACATTTTCTTGCTTGTAAGTCAATACACAAATTTTACAAAAAAAAATGTGCATTTTTCACAAAATATTGAATTTTGACAAAAAAATTAAAAAATATTTATTGTAAACTATATTAATATAAAAAATATACAAACATTTAAAAATCCCTTGACATTGCATTTTTATTGTGCTAAAATATAAGTATAATTTGTATTTTGGAGGAAAATAAAATGGATATGATAAAACTTGCTGATGAAATAATTGGCGGAAAACGTCTTTCAAGGGAAGATGATTTGACCTTTTTCTTTGATTTTGATAATTGCAATTTACAAAATCTTTGCGAGGGTGCAGACAAAATAAGAAAAGAACTTTGCGGAAACCATGTTGACCTTTGCACTATTATAAACGGCAGAAGTGGAAGATGTGGGGAAAATTGTAAATTTTGTGCTCAATCCGCCCACAATTGCACGGGAATTGAAGAATATGATTTTCTTGATGAGGATAAAATTGTTGAGGATTGCCAAAAGCACGTAAGGCAGGGGGTCCATCGCTATTCGATAGTGACGGCGGGCAGAAATTTAAGCGGAGAGGCTTTTGACAAAGCAATTTCTGCTTATAAGCGTATGGATAAGGAATGTGATATAGAACTTTGTGCCTCCCACGGACTTCTCACTCAAGAACAGTTTAACAAACTCCATGAAAGTGGCGTTAAAATGTATCATTCAAATATAGAAACATCTAAAAGAAACTTCCCCAATATATGCACAACCCATACATATGAGGATAAAATTCGCAATATAAAATATGCACAAAATGCCGGCTTTAGTGTCTGTTCGGGCGGTATAATTGGAATGGGCGAAACATGGGAGGATAGGCTTGATATGGCAATAAGTCTTTCGGAACTTAAAGTGGCATCTATTCCAATCAATGCACTTATGCCAATCAAAGGCACGCCTTTTGAAAATCTTGAGCGTATTAGTTCTGACGATATTTTGAGAACAGTGGCAATGTTTAGATATATCAATCCCACCGCCTATATCCGCCTTGCAGCAGGCAGAAATCTGATGCCCGAATGTGGAAAATCCGCCTTTGTTTCGGGGGCAAATGCAACCATAACTGGTGATATGCTTACCACTTCGGGAAACAATATTGAACAGGATAAAAAAATGCTGGATACAATGGGCTTTGACATCTCTAAAAAATCCAAGTTTTAATAGCAAAACTCCCTTGCCTTTAAAGGCAAGGGAGTTTTTTATAGTTTTTTAAATTCAAAATTTCCATTTTCGTACACCACAAAGCTGTGTGATGAATTTCCTTTTGGCAAAGAAACCGAACCTACATTTATATAGGTGAAATTTTCCTGCTTTATATTTTTTGGAACATGAAAATGACCACAAACCAAAAAATCGCAAGCTGTTTTAGAGGGATTGTCTGCATTTATTTTATGTCCATGGGTTGCATAAATGCAGGTTTTACCGTCATATATAACTGTATAGTCCGCCATAATGTCAAAATCAAGCACCATTTGGTCAACCTCACTGTCGCAGTTGCCACGAACACAAATTATATTTTCTGCTATGCCATTAAGCAGTTTTATAACCCCTTTGGGGTTGTACCCTTCTGGTAGGTTGTTTCTTGCTCCATGATAGAGAATATCTCCAAGCAAAAGCATTTTGTTCGGCTTTATTTTTTGATATTGTTCTATAAGCTTTTGGCAGTAAAATTCACTTCCATGAATATCCGATGCAATTAATAACTTCATAATTAAACATTGTAATCGTAATTATCAAAAATGCCTGTGAAATCAAAGGTTGCAAAATAGTCCTGAGGGGTTTCAGCACGGCGAATTTGTTTTACAGAGCCGTCCTCGCAGAGAAGAAGTTCAGCCGAACGGAGTTTGCCATTATAGTTATAACCCATTGAAAAACCGTGAGCTCCTGCATCGTGGATTACAAGATAGTCGCCGATATTAATTTCAGGTAACATTCTGTCAACGGCGAATTTATCGTTGTTTTCGCAAAGACTGCCGGTAACGTCATACTTATGGTCGCAAGGTTCATTTTCTTTTCCAAGCACTGTGATATGATGATAAGAACCATAAATTGCAGGACGCATTAAGTTGCAGGCACAAGCATCAACACCGATATATTCTTTATAAGTATGCTTTTGGTGTATGCACTTTGTCACAAGATGACCATAAGGAGCAAGCATATATCTGCCAAGTTCGGTGAATATTGCAACATCTCCCATTCCAGCAGGAACAAGAATTTCTTCAAATGCACGCTTTACACCCTCACCAATAACCTCTATATCATTTTGTGGCTTGTCTGGTTCGTAAGCGATACCAACACCGCCCGAAAGGTTGATAAATTTAATGTCCGCACCTGTTTCATTCTTAAGGTCAACAGCAAGTTGGAACAAAATTCTTGCAAGCTTTGGATAATAAGCGTTAGTAGTTGTGTTTGATGCTAAAAATGCGTGAATACCAAATTCCTCAACACCCTTTGCTTTAAGAATTTTAAAACCCTCAAAAAGCTGTTCTTTTGTAAAGCCATATTTTGCCTCGCCGGGGTTGTCCATAATCTGGGTTTCGATTTCAAAGTGTCCGCCGGGATTAAAACGGCAACAAATTCTCTTTGGAAGTCCGCAGAGTTTTTCAAGATATTCAATGTGGGTGAAATCATCAAGATTGATGATAGCCCCTAAATTTTTAGCCTTGATAAAATCAGCAGGAGGTGTATCGTTTGAGGAGAACATAATGTCTGTTCCCTTAAAATCGCAAGCCTCACTCATCATAAGCTCAGTGAGCGAAGAACAGTCAACACCACAACCTTCCTCCTGAAGCACTTTAAGAATATACGGATTAGGGGTTGCCTTTACTGCAAAATATTCACGAAAACCCTTGTTCCAAGAAAAAGCCTTGTAAAGTCGTCTTGCGTTTTCACGGATACCTTTTTCATCATATATATGAAAAGGGGTTGGAAATTCCTTTGCTATTTCCTCAATTTTTTCTTTAGTAACAAATGTATTTTTCATTTTATTTCATCACCTTTTATTATATTAATATAGTTTTATTTTATCGGAAAATTTAAGAATACATAAATTATTATACCATATTTAATTGTTTTAGTCAATAGAAAATGCAAAATTCAAATACATATTTTTTTAGAATATACATATATTTTTATAAATATACTTATAAAAATATAGAAAAAAATGTAACTTGTGTATAGATTTACGGCGATTTTGAGGAAATGTAACCATAATGTAACCAAATCTGTATTGACTTATGAGAATAATTTTGGTATAATAAGAACAAAAGTAGTCTTAGTAAAAAATAAAAAGTGTTTAAAATTGTTAGTTGAGAAAACGTTTTCTTTTGAAAGGAGAAAAACATGAAAAAATTTGGCGAAAGCACTAAAAAAATTGTATCTGTTGCAACCGCTGCCGCACTTAGCTGCGTTATGTTTGCAGGCTGTACAAACGAGGAGAAAAAGAAAGAAAAAGAAGATAAGCCTGCTATTGAAGTTGTGACCGATGCTTTGAACGGGGTAGGTTCGCTTTTTGACGGAACAGCAAACTATTCTTACAATTCCACTTCAACCATTACTGCTTCCAAAGCATTTTCCGATAAGCTTGGCATTGAAGACGGTTTTAAGGATTTTGTTGTAAAAACAGATGCAAAGGCAAAAGGTTCGCTTGATTCCAACGACTTTAATATTACATATGATGGAAAAAGTGTTGCTACTTTAAATGTAGTTGCAGATGCTGAAAACGGTATAACCTATGTCAGAGTTCCTGAACTTTCTCAGTCCTATCTTTCAATGACCGAAGAAGAAATGTCGGATTATGCTACAAAATATGCAACGCAGTATGCTACAGGCACTGGCATTGATGTTACAACCCCAAGCGTTGATATTGAGAACAATATTGATGAAAAGGCTCTTGAAAATTCTAAAGACAAGATGCTTGAGATTGTAAAACAGAATCTTTCTGAAATGGACAGCAAGGACGGCGAGAAGGCTGAAGGCTCTTTGGGAGCAGTTGCTGAATATAGCTTTACTACAAAAACTTATACTGTAACCAATCAACAGGCTGCGGATTTGTTAAAAGACCTGCTTGAATATGTTAAGACAGATGAAGCTTTGGTCAATATGATTTGTAGCAGTTCTGCTCTTAGCAAGGAAGATTTTGCAACTAAAATTGATGAGCAGATTGAAAAGGTTGATGAAGAAACCAAAGACACAAACAGTGAAACAGCTGATGTTTTGGTTTACTACAACAAGGACGACATTCAAGGCATTAAATTTGAAGATGAGGAAGAGTCTATTAAACTTGATAGCATTTTCCTTTCGGACGATGAAAAGTTCGGTATGTTTTTAGCTGTGGAAGATAATGATTCTGATGTAACTTTTGATTGCGGATTTAAGGTTAAAGATGAGATTGTAAACGGAAATCTTTCGGTTACAACAAATGGTATTGCTGACGGCGAGGCAACCGCAAAGATGAATGTTCAAGACCTTAAGGTTGTTAATGAGGATACTGGTCTTGTTAAGGGCAAGGTTGAGATGAGTGCAGACGCTATGGAACACAAGTTTAGCAGTGTTTACAACTCTACTTCTGAAAAGGATACTATCAATGTTACAACGTCGGTTTCGCTTGATGATGAAGAATATATCTCTGTAAAGACAGAGGGAACAATTTCTGATGCGTCGGATATTACAATTCCTACTGGAACAATTTATAACGCAAGCATTGAATCTGAAATGGACAAATATCTTGGCGAATGTGACACAGAAGGATTTACAAGCAACATTATGTCGGTTCTCGGCGATGAAGTTTCAGCTTTTATAAAGGGATATAATCCATCGGGAAGTTTTGACACAAATCTTTCTTCAAGTGAGGATATTATAGGCGGCTCGGATTTTGATTCTAAGAATGATGAAGAGGCATATTTTGAAAAGGAAAATGTTGATTTTTCTGCTATTGAATGTCAGTTTAACGACACTAAGTTTAGTATGCCCACCAAGTTTAGCACGATTAAAAACTTTGTTAAGAATGAGGATAATATAACAGAGGTTGAAGCAGGAGAATCCAAATATTTTAACGATGAAAAATATGAACTTTTTATTGATGTAAACAACAGCACAGACGGCAAAGTTTCTGTCGACGATGCAGATGTTACAAGAATTAAATTTTCCGGAAATGACACTTCCGAAAATAAATTTTCTATGAATGGAATTACGGTTGGTTCTTCTGCTGAAGATGTTATAAAAGCATTTGCTCTTGACGGTTGCGATGCTTCTAAGGTTGAAACAATAGACCTTTGGGACAAAGATTTTAATCTTGCTGTGATTTATCTTCAGGACGGAAAGGTTACACAACTTAGCATATCACTTTAACAATTTGTGCCAATGGGGGCGGAACTTAAATGGTATCCCCTATCGGATATATAATATTGAGTTCTTGAAAATGCCAGCATATAAAAAGTTGTTTTTGAAATTTGCCTATTGGCAAAAAAATCCAAAAATATATTTAATTATACAGGAGGAGTTAAAAAATGGTTAATGTAGTAAAAAGAATGCTTTGCGGAACGCTCAGCGTTGGAATGGCTGTCAGTTCTGTTCCTTTTGGTGCGTTCTGTGAAGGCACACCTGCTGGATTTTATTTTAAGTCTGATGTAGCAGATGGTCTTAAGGTTGGGGATACTTTTGATGTAACAATTCATGCAAGTTCGGGCGATACTATTCCTGGAACTTGTGATTATAGTGTTGATTATGATAAGGAATATCTTAAAGTTAAGGGAATAAGCAAAAGTAAAGATATTAGAGATAACTTTAGAAAAATTTTGGAAAGCGATCAGGCACTTGGAACAGATGAAAATGGTAACCCTTTAAGTGACGTATTTGGTATGACCTATGGTACTGAACCTAAATTTTCTGCTGCTTTTACAAATGAACTTGGTTTAAAATTAGATAATGATATTGCAACGGTTACTTTTGAAGTTGTTGCACTTCCTGATAATGGCACTACAAAGATTTCTTTTGATAGTGAAAACACTAATCTTAAAAACTATAATAGAGATGGTATGGCCAATAAAATTACAAGCATTACACTTGACGAATTGGATTTGAAGTTTGCAAATTATACAGGTTCCAGCACAATTGTAATTGATTCTTCTTCCAAAGAAATAGAAAGTTCTTCAACTACAGTTAGTTCTTCGAGTTCTTCAGTACCTGACAGCTCATCTAAGGCAGAGTCTTCTTCTATAGTAACACCTCCTGTAGTAAGTGATTACACCCTTAGTATGGTAAATCCAGACGGCGACAAGGAATACAAGGTAGGAGACAAGGTAACAGTTAAGGTAGAAGGCGACCTTGCAGAGCTTGTAGCTTTTGATTGGAAGGTTCTTTATGATGAACAATACTTTAAGTTTATTGATGTAAATACAGATGTGCTTGGTGATTACATTAGCGACCTTCCAGTTGAATATACTGGAGAAATGATAAAGAATGTCAATAAGGGTGCAATGGCGATTACAAAGAATGCAGATGGAAAACAAGAAGGCATCACATACAAGGGCAATGTTGCTACATATACATTTGAAGTAATCAAGGTTGACGACAAGGCAACAACAAAATCATTTAGCTTTGACAAGGAAGAAACTAAGGTAGTAGATGCAAGCGAAAAACAGCAAGCAATGTCACTTAATGGCTTGAATGTAAAGCTTGCAGCAGGAGATAGCTCGTCAGTAGTTCCTCCTGTAGTAAGTGATTACACCCTTAGTATGGTAAATCCAGACGGCGACAAGGAATACAAGGTAGGAGACAAGGT
>CANRLN010000030.1 GCA_947631445.1 uncultured Clostridia bacterium | reverse complement strand
CACAGACAGCCTTATACTAAGGTTTGCATCGAAGCTATTAACAAGTAATGATAACAGCAGATTTTTTCAGTGGTAAAGGCGGTAGACTTTTGGGGTTTTCCCTTTCGGGTCACGCTGATTATTCTGAATTTGGAAACGATATTGCCTGTGCAAGCGTTTCCTCTGCCGCTATGATGGCGGCTAATACTATTACAGAGGCTTTTAAGTTAAATGCTAAAGTTAGCGTTGAAGAAAACTGCATTATGCTTAAACTTTTGGAAGATGAGCAGGGTCTTGGAGATAAAATTCTTTTGGGATTTTTGACACATATGTATTGTTTATCAGAAGAATTTGGCGGTTGCATTAAAGTTTCTGTGATAGAAAAAAATATTTAATGATTTTTACATGGAGGTGTATTTAGAATGATTAGAATTTCTATGCAATTCTTTGCTCATAAGAAGGGAATGGGTTCTACTAAGAATGGTCGTGATTCCGAGTCAAAGCGTCTTGGAACAAAGAGAGCAGACGGTCAGTTTGTACTCGCTGGTAACATTCTCGTTCGTCAAAGAGGAACTAAGATTCACCCCGGCACAAATGTTGGTCGTGGTTCTGATGACACTCTTTTTGCAACAGCTGACGGTGTTGTAAGATTTGAAAGACTGGGAAGAGACCGCAAGAAGGTTTCTGTTTATCCTCAGGCTTAATTTGATTTTTAAAGTCCCTGAGCGGAGGTTTCTTGTTCGGCTTTGCTGTGTGAAGAAAACCTTTGCTTGGGGCTTTTGTGGTTTTTATACTTCCTGTGACTTTAGGCGATAAGATTATAATAATTATTCGCAAAGCAGGATATATTATAATTAACGTTTCAGAAAATGGGAGGTAAAATTGATGTTTGTTGATGAAGCAAAAATTTATGTTAAAGCAGGTGACGGCGGGGACGGTGCTGTTTCTTTTCACCGTGAAAAATATGTTGCGGCAGGTGGTCCGGACGGCGGGGACGGAGGACGTGGCGGAAATATTGTGTTTGTTGGCGATACCAACTGTTCCAGTCTTATAGACTATAAATATAAACGCAAATATGTTGCAGAAAAAGGTCAAAACGGTTCGGCGGGAAATTGTTTTGGACGAAACGCTCCCGACCTTGTTTTAAAAGTGCCTGTTGGAACGGTTGTAAAAGAAACTTCCACGGGAAGAATACTTGCGGATATTGCCGACGGTGAACCTGTTGTGGTTGCAAAAGGCGGTAAAGGTGGCAGGGGAAATGCACACTTTGCTACCTCTACAAGACAAATCCCTAAATTTGCAAAACCAGGATTTAGAGGGGACGAATACGACCTTACACTTGAACTTAAGCTTATTGCTGATGTGGGGCTTGTTGGATTCCCAAATGTCGGAAAATCAACCCTTATTTCGGTTGTTTCGGCGGCAAAACCTAAAATTGCTAACTATCATTTTACAACCCTTACACCTGTGCTGGGTGTTGTAAGGGTGGACGCTGAAAAATCCTTTGTTATGGCGGATATCCCTGGACTTATAGAAGATGCTTCCAAAAACGTTGGTCTTGGTCATGAATTTTTGCGTCATGTTGAAAGATGCCGTCTTATAGTCCATATTGTGGACGTTTCGGGAATTGAGGGACGTAACCCAAAAGAGGACTTTGAAATTATCAACAAAGAATTGGAACAGTTTAGTTTTGACCTTGCACAAACTCCGCAAATAGTTGTTGCCAACAAGTCGGATATGGCAAGCCCTGAACAGATTGCCGATTTTAAAGATTTTGTGACAGCAAAAGGCTATGAATTTTATGAAATTTCGGCAGCAACCAAAAAAGGCACTAAAGAACTTGTGTTTGCGATTTCAAATATGCTGGATAAGATGCCTCCTGTTAAGCGTTTTGAGGCTCAGCCACTCACTCAAGAGGAGCTTGACCAAAAGCTTATTAACAACAGAAGTTTTGAGATTACACATGATGAGCAAGACAAAAAATATTATGTTGAGGCAGAATGGCTTTGGGATATTTTGCGAAGTGTTAATGTGGACGACTATTCATCACTTCAGTATTTCCAAAGAGTGCTTGTAAGCAGTGGTATTATTGCAAAACTTGATGAAATGGGCATAAACGAAGGGGATATTGTTTCAATCTTTGATTTTGAGTTTGAATATATTAGATAGCTATTATTTTAGTATTTTCCCGCTGTGGGTGGGGAAATGCAAGAATTTTATTAATTTTTTTAAATTAGGTGATTTGTACGAAAAGACCTTTAACAACCGCTCAGATTAACGAGTATAACAGCGTTGCCCTTGCTTACCTTGGGGACGCTGTTTATGAACAGCAGATAAGGCTTAAACTTATAACCGATATGAACATTCTTGCAGGAAAACTGCATGGATATGCGGTTAAGCGTGCCTGTGCCGAATATCAGTGCAGGGCGGCAAGAATACTTATGGAAGAAAATTTCCTTACAGATGAAGAACAGACGGTGCTTAAGCGTGGCAGGAACGCAAGCTCCAAAGCTGCTCCAAAACACGCCACGGCGATTGAATATCGTATGGCAACGGGGCTTGAAAGCCTGTTCGGCTATCTTTTTCTTAAGGGAGAGGATAACCGCATTGAGGAAATTTTTAATCGTATATGGGATATTGAGCCTTAGACAAGAATAAACTTATAATATATTAACAATAAAGGAGAGTTGAAAATTATGTCAGGACATTCAAAATGGTCGACAATCAAAAGAAAGAAAGAAGCTACCGACGGTGCAAGAGCAAAAGTATTTACCAAAATCGGTAGAGAAATTATGGTTTGCGTTAAAGAGGGAGGCCCAGACCCTGCCGCTAATGCCAAGCTCCGTGACCTTATTCAAAAGGCAAAATCCAACAATGTACCTAACGATAATATTGACCGTGTTATTAAAAAGGCAGCAGGTGAGGGCGACAAAAACAACTATGAAAACTATGTATATGAGGGATACGGTGTAAATGGTGTTGCTGTTATTGTGGATTGTCTTACAGATAACAAGAACAGAACCGCAGGAAATATCCGTCACTATTTTGACAAGTTCGGCGGAAATCTTGGAACAACCGGATGTGTGTCTTTTATGTTCTCGGCAAGAGGAAGCATTTATGCGGAAATTGACGGCAAGGACGAGGATAAGCTTATGGAAGATTGTTTTGAGGCAGGAGCGGAAGATTTTAGCATTGAGGAGGATACCGTTTTGTTTATCGCAAATCCCAACGATGTTACAAACGTTTCAACCGCACTTACAAACATGGGATATAAAATTCTTTCGGCTGAGGTTGAGCAGATTCCTGCAACCTATACAACCATTGACGACCCCGAAGCAGTAAAGAAGATGGAACTTCTTCTTGAAAAGCTTGAGGACGATGACGATGTTCAAAATGTATATCACAACTGGGATATGCCACAGACCGAGGAATAATAATGCTTAGCAAGCTTTTAAGCAGAAAGGAGTGTGCCGAATGTCGCATTTGCTGTTGTTTTGACAGTAGCGACATTTGGGAAACTCCAATTATAGATAGCATTACTCAGCAGAAAGTAAAAAGCATAAACCCAAATCAAGAATTTTTAGATTTTGAAAATAATAAAAATAGCAAACTGCTTAAACTAAAAAAGCAACTCGATGAGGATTTATATTATTGCACCCTGCTTGACAAAAACATTGGTTGCAAGCTTGGGGCGGAAAAACCTTTTGATTGCAGAATATGGCCTTTTAGGGTGCTGAAACTTGATAGTAGATTGGTTGTCGGGCTTTCGCCCGTTTGCCCTGTGGTGGCAAAAAGACCGGTTGAGCAGGTTGCAGAGGTTGCAAGGGAACTTGCTCCGATGATTTTTGAATATGCAAAGAAAAATCCGGATATTGTTAAAGAATATAAACCCGAGTATACTATTTTGGTTGTTGATGATTTTTGACAAGGTAATAGGATTTTATAGTAATGTTGTAAAAAAACATAGTATAATATTTGTGCTAAATTGACAAAAAAATTTAAAAATATATAAAAAAAAGAAAAATAGTTGTAATTTTAGTTTTTTTATGCTATAATATTATTATCGTATGTTGGCTTGGCTTTTCAAGCTTTCGACTAAAAACATATGTTTTTAGAAAATTTTTGCCCCCAGTGTTAAAAAGCGAAAATAAAACAGAACATATAGGTTGTTTTATTTTTTTCGTTTGGTGGTTTTGGTTTACATATATTGGTGTGTAAACAAGGCTACAAGGATTGGTTATAGGAGTTCCCACCTGTAACCCACAATCTTGTTTGCTCTGGGAGAACTTGATTGAGAGGAGGATAGGGGAGAACAATTTAGTGGCTGATATGAGCAATTTATTAATGGGGTTGTGTGTTTGTATTAAAATATTGTTAATGCGAGTTTGTTTTGTTTTGTATAAAAACAATAATAAATAAATGTAATTTTAATTTTTTTTGTTGTAAGCAAACCTAACAAAACTATTTTGTGAATGATTTATGAAAATGTTTACAAAAAGTTTACCTTTTAGACATGACACGTTCATATTATCTATTGATTGTTTTGTGAAAAAATGTTATAATATAAAAAATGTATAAATGTTTGCACAGGGGAGTTAGAAAAAACAGAAAGTGTAAAATATTTATTCATAAAAGTTGGAGGTGTAAACTATAAATGAAAACATTTAGTTATGTTGCGAAAGACCCAAAAGGCAACACCAAAAAAGGTGTCCTTGAGGCTCAAGATTCTTCCGACCTTATCGGAAAATTAACCGAAATGGACCTTTTCTGCGTTACCTATGGAGAAATAGCAGGAAAAGGAAGAAAAGATAGTGTTTATAAGTTTAAAACAAAGGAACTTGCTTTTGACTGCCGTCAGCTGGCAGCAATGATGTCATCTGGTCTTACAATTGTTAAGGCACTTGACATTCTTTATAAAGAGCAGGAAAAGAAAGCTGCTAAAGAAGCTTGGATGGAAATTTATGAAGATGTTCAGAAAGGCTCAACCTTTACTTCTTGCCTTGAGGCAAAAAGAGGTGCTTTTCCGGACTTTTTCATAAGCATGGTTGCGGCGGGTGAATCGTCTGGTACACTTGATGTTACAATGCAAAGACTTTCCGACCACTACGCTAATGAAAACAAAACAAACAATAAAATCAAAGGTGCTATGACCTATCCTATTATCCTTGGTGTTATGTGTCTTGTTATTGTAGTCGGTATGTTTACCTTAATTCTTCCTACATTTGCCGGAATGATGGACGAAAAGGATATGACACCGCTTTCAAAGGCTCTTATGAGTTTTTCAAACTTTATGATTAAAAAATGGTACATATTGATTATAGGTATAGTCGTAATAATTCTTGCAATTGTTTATTGCTTGAAGGTCGATTCGATAAGGCTTAAATTTGATTATGCAAAAATAAAAATGCCACTTGTTGGAAAACTTATGGTAAAGATTTATACTTCACGTTTTGCAAACACAATGTCTTCTCTTTACTCAAGCGGTATTCCAATGGTTGAATGTCTTGAACGTTCTTCAAGAATACTTTCCAATATGTATGTAGACCAATGCTTTGAACAGGTTGTCGATGAGGTAAAACAAGGTCAACCGCTTTCGGCTGCTATTCAGAAAACCGAAATATTTGAAAGTATTTTCTGTTCAATTATTTTCGTTGGCGAGGAATCCGGTGCTTTGGACGAAATTCTTGCCAAAACTGCGGACTATTATCAGGAAGAAGCAGACCACGCTATTACTTCACTGGTTGGTATGATGGAACCTCTTATGATTATCATCATGGGTTGTGCTATCGGTCTTTGCCTTGCAGGTATCTTCCCAATGCTCTATGGCGGTCTTGCAGGAGTTGCATCAACTTAATGCAAAAAAATCAAAATAAAATTTGAGAGGTGAATGTACATGCTATCATTTGATGTATCTGATAAGCAGGTAAAAGTTATAAAAGGTTCAAATTCTAACGGTAGAATTAAGGTTGACGCAAGTTTGACAATTGATATTCCAGAAGGATTTGTTCAAAATGGAAATCCAATTCAGTTTATGGAACTTGGTGGACTTATTAAAAAAGAATTGGACAAAAATCATATTAACGAAAAGGAAGCGGTTGTTACCTTCTCGTCAACCGATATTATCTTTAAGGAACTTGAAGTCCCTAAGGGTAAAAATGATGAAATTCTTTCGATGGTTACAACCCATATGAAAAACGAAATGAACATCTCTGATGAGTATCTTATTTCGTATTCTATCGTGGGCAGTTCCAATTCCCAGACAATTAAGGTTCTTGCAACCGCTTGTCTTGCGGCTATAGTTGAAAACTATAAAAAAGCTTTTAAATACGCAGGACCTTCGCTTAAGTCGGTTAGCATGAACTGCAATGCTATTTCTCATCTTGTTAGGGCTGACGCTAAAAATCTTGAAAAAACAATGCCACTTCTTGTAATTCAGGTTAACAACGATTTCCTTGGAATGACATTGTTTGAAAATTGTCAGATGTCTTATGCAAGAAGCGTTGATATTTATCCAGAAGAAAGCAACGGTGACCCTGAACAATACATAGTTGAAAAATTGGTTGAGCAAGTGTTTATGATGAACCAGTTCAATCTTAATAGAAGCAATCAGAAAATTAATACGGTTTTGCTTTATGGCGATATCAACACCGGTGCAGATTATCGTAAAATGCTTGTTGACGCACTTGCTGATGAAGGAATTACCGTTGATGTTTCTAACCTTGCAGCTCCGCTTAGCGTTGACACAGGAAATGCAGAATATACCGAATTTGCTAATGCTATCGGTGCTTTGTACAAGCGAGATAAGAATACCGAACGTCTTAATCTTCTTGAAATTGATGCTAATTCCAGAAATGGAGGTCAAGCTTCAAAAGAAGCTGTCAATGGTATGCTTGTAACGGCTGGTATTATAACCCTTGCATCTATTGTTGCTATTGGTGCTATCTGCCTTGTAATGTCAATGAAAGCAAACCAGATTGGAAAGCGTATTGATGAAAAACAAGCAAGCATTGACCAGTGCAATGAAGTGCTTGAAGCAAACAAAATCTTTAAGAACCAAAAGCTGAAGATTGAAGATTATAATGCAAAGGTTCAACTTGCAAGAACTTCTTTTGAATCGCTCCCAGTTATGAAAGAGGATTTGCTTGATACAATTGATGACGCCCTTAAGCAGGCAGTTAATGAAAAGGTTTCTTACACTGGATATTCTTATGATGTTAAAGGAACTGTTACACTTTCAAATGTTATTGTTTCTGGCTCTGATGTTAAAACTCAGGACAGACCTCGTGAGGTTGTTAATAAGCTTAAAGAACTTAACATATTTGAAGATGTTACATACAATGGATATGTCGGCGGTGGTTTTGTTGACACGGACGTAACCATTAGCACTCTTACACTTAATCTTAAAAATCCTAATGATGTGGCTAAGGACGAAGAAACAAATTCAGATAATAATAACTCGGAGGTGGCTGAATAATGAAACTAACAGGCAGAGATAAGGGTTTAATCATTGGCGTTATTGTGGCTATTGTTTGGCTCGTAGGTATTTTGAATTTTATTAAGCCTAATGTTCAAAAAATTAAAGAAAAGAATGTTGAGCTTGAAAACAAAACAACCGAACTTAACACTTTGGAAGCTCAGGTTGAGGAAGAAAAAAATCTTCCACAGGAGGTTGAAGACCTTAAAAAGGAAGCTGTTGAAATTAGGTCACTTTTCTATTCCAAGAAAAAGGTTACTGAAGTTGACGAAATTATTAAAACCAAGTTTGACGATGCAAAGGTTGAAATTGATGGTATGACAATTAATAATGAGGCGGCTCTTACACTTGCTCCTTATATGTATGCTCCTGCAGAGGTTGCCACAGACATCACAAACGCTGCTAAAATCTATGAGATAACTGATGATTCAAGTAGCACAGCTTCCACAAACAACAACAAAGCTAATCAAACCAACACATTGGGTTATACGGTTACTGTAAACTATTCCGCTAAGAAGGACGACCTTAACAAGTTCCTTGCTGAACTTAGTGAAAAGAAAGATGATGCTAAAGTTGATGACAACAGCACAGCAGACGGCGAAAACGCAAACAAAGATGTAAATGCAGCAAGCCTTGTAGTTAGCAATTTGACCATTGCGGACCACACCGCTGATAAGTATACAGGAACAATGACACTTACAATGTATTGTGTTGAAGAACTTCAAACTGAAGAAGAAGCAAAAGCAGAAGCAGAAGCTAAGGCAACAGATGAAAGCAAAACCGATAACGCATCATCTGCTACTTAAATCAAAAAGCTGATTAACCAGCAAAATAAATAGAATATTTATTTAAAATTGCTTAATGGTAAGGGGAATTTTTCCTTACCATTAATGCAACACGAATTAATTAAATCTTTTTAACAATAAATATTTAATTTGTTTTGTGTATGTTATTTTTTCAAAAAAAAAGTATAATTATTTTAAAATCTTTAGAAAGGATTGATTTGCTTGAAAAATTTAAAGAAAAAAAGTAACGAATCCGGTATTGTACTGCTTACTGTTGTAATCGTATCCTGTGTTATGATGATTTTAGTTGCTTCTGCTTTGGATTTTGTTCACAGGGCATCTGACCAATCATACAAAAACTATTATAAGCAACAGGCTTATGTAACTGCACAAACAACTCTTGATGCTTTTGTTGGACAGATTGACGGAAACGCTAATAAAACCACTATTGACAGTCTGGAAAATCTGGCAAGTGCTAATGCTATAACCGGAGTAAATCTTGATGATATTCTGGCAGGAGCAGGCAATAACGCTTATGAATTTGGTGATTGTAACATTTCGCTTAGCAAAAACGGAAATGTAATCGCTATCACTTCGACAGCAACCTATCCCGGAAGTCCCTCAAAAAACGGACAAACCCAGTCGGTGACCGCTTATGTTAAAATCGACAAGAAAAATATCAATCAAAAATTGGAAAGTGCTTTGGTAACAAACGGCGTTGATGTGCCTTATCACAACAACCTGAATGTTCGTGGCGGTGTTACAACCCAGAAATTCACTCCAGCTCCTGCAAACACATGGTCATATATCTGCAACGGCGATACATATGAAGGTAAAAACAACTTTAATGGTGCAGTTTCTTTAGGTAATATGCTTACATTTAAAGATGACCCTAACCATATTGCAAATGGTGCAACGGTTACAATTACCGATTTTCTTTTTACTGGTGCAAATGAACTTCATCTTGAGTCCAGAATTAACAACCCAACAGTTGCTGGAAGTACTGATGATGATTTGGATTTGCCTGCAAACAACTTTATGAATATTTATGGTGCATTGGCTATGGGTGGCAGCGGTGCAGGTCATGTAATTGTTGGAAAGGCAGACCATAAAGCAGATTTATATGTAAGTGCTATTATGTATGGCACAAAAGGTCTTACAGGAACAAATTGTTTTAAAGGCATTGTAGATTCAATGAACGCATATTCAAGCCAACCTACTGAAAAAGGTATACCAAATATGATAAACGATTTTAAAGGTGGTAGCGACCAAACAGGTAGAATAGAGGTAAATGGAAACCTTTTCTGCTATAATACAGCCAGAACAGAGGTTGATTATTGCGATGGTGATGTGTTTATTGCAGAAGGCACAAGCGGTTCTATTACAGTTAATGGAAATGCTTACATTGAGGGAAATATTGTTCTTGCAACTGGTGCAAAAAATGGTGCATTTATAATTAATGGCGACCTTATAATGAGCCAATCTTCAAAAATTGTTGACGCATCAGGAAATATACTTTTTGACCCATCAGTAGGTGGAACTATGCCCGGTGCGGTTAATGTAACAGGCAGTATTACAACAAATAGTGCTATTCAAACTTTCCAACCAAGAAACATTAGACCCGACCCAGCCGATGGTACGGTACAACAATATAAATATTCTGCTGAACAGTTGCTTTTAGGCGATGTTGCAACAGGGGATAATGGTGTGCCTTATTATAAAGATTATTATAGTGCAGACCATGGCATTACATATAGCTATCTTGACGCTCCTGTTCAAGAAGTTGATGTAGCAACCAACTTTGATTCAGCTGGAAATGTTATTGCAACAACACCAAAGAAATTTAAGTATATATCTGGTCAGAAAGTTATAAATATTGACAAAATTTATGATAATGCTAACGAATGGAACGGAAATATATATATTGAGGTTAAAGATACTGATGTTGTAGTTCTTATTAGTGATACTTTACACGGACTTACGGCAGATAAAAACCTTAATTTCTTTGTAAAAAATAATTCTGCTGAACAGGATTACAACGTTGACGGCGAAATTGTAAAGGGTCACGAACACTCCTGCTATTTTGTATCCGACAGCTATTTGGGCGGTGGAAACTGGAACCAAGATTTTTACGTTAATGTTTCTAAGTTTATGATTATTGATTTTGATATTGCAGATAATGCAGGCTATTTTAAGAATGGTCAATTTACAAGTGGCAAAATGATTAACAATACTGATAGAACTTCTTTTGACCTTGCATCTACTTCTGGAAATGCTCCAACCAACTACTATGACCTTACTTCAAACAGCATTATTATGATATTATCATCAGGCAAGGACGACAACCATATTAGTCTTGATATTGAAAATGAAGCAATGGTTAATGCTAATATATTTGCCCCAAATGCCAGATTTAGATTTAATGGTGCAAACTATAGCTTTAAAATGACAAACAAGGTTACTGGGCAAGCAGAAAATGTTGACCATTATGGTGGTTTGGGTCAGTTTATCGTTAAAGACCTTAATAAGCCTGATGCTATGCATAATCCTAATATCACAACACTTGAAATGTATAGAGCGAACCCGTCTTCTGTTCTTAGCTATGTTCTCCACAACAGCAAATCGGCAGATGATGACTATACCGCATATAAGACCATAGGCTATTCCTATAAGTCAACAGGACTGGGCTAACTTAGGGGGCGATTGAGATGAAAAATATATTTAAACTTAAAAAAGGCAACAAGAAAAGTAAAAACAATAGTGGTATGACCCTTATTGAAGTTATTATTGCAATGACTATATTTGTTGTTATGACAGATATGTTGCTTTCAGCTGTTATTGTTACCTTAAACACAAACAAGGACACTTTGCTTACCAACGAATATGTTAATGCACAGGTAAACTCATTTTCCTCTTTTAACAGCAAAAAGGTTGAACCTACAGCGTTTTCGTCCAATATTAACAACGGTTCGGATTTTACCGACAAGTACAAGGTTAGTTTGGGGCTTAAAGACCCAGCAAACGGCACAGCAAAAAAGGGCGATGACGCCGATTGGGCAATTTTTGACGGAATAAAATGTAAGTCCTATTCGGTTAATATTAATTCCGCAACAAATGCTTCCGCACTTACCGAAAATGCTGACATAAAGCATGGCTATTTTGACAACGCTACTTATGGAAACAGCAAGCTTGATGATTTTGCACAAATTTTTTCACTTAATTTCATTCAGGCAGAAGAATTTACCCCTTGGCTTAGTTCCATGTCAAATTATTGGTATTCTTGGGTTAGGGTTCACAACAAGGTTAATA
Source organism: uncultured Clostridia bacterium (assembly GCA_947631445.1). Lineage (GTDB taxonomy): Bacteria > Bacillota > Clostridia > Oscillospirales > Ruminococcaceae > CANRLN01. The sequence goes on along the minus strand of CANRLN010000030.1, from coordinate 10,732 downwards.
TTGGCGGAACAACCCCTGATATATCTGTAAAATTAGAAATTGAAGAAACCAATGCGACTTTTAACGAAACATATCTATTTACCAAAAGTAAAATAAAGGGTGGCGATGGAAACGGGTTTGGTCTTATTGTGTTTGCAAACTCAGACAATGGCATTGGTTGTAAATTCTATAATTCAAGTGCAACAAAAAGTCTTAAAATAATGCTTAAAGATGATGCTACTGGCACAGATATGGCAACAGCAACCTTTGATGCTACTACTATTGATAGTATTGTTGGTTCAAACGATGGCTATATTGACATCTGCATTTATTTTGATGATGTATCTTCAAGTTATAAAATAGTTCAAGGCACTGATATTCCATAAGGGGGGATTTAGAAATGTCAGAAAATAATATGAGCAAAAAGCTTAAAAAAGGTTTCACCCTTATCGAGCTTATTGTTGTTATGGCAATTATGGGATTTCTGTTTGTGGCAATACTCAATCTTCTTGACCCAATTCAGAATGTCTATAAAACCGCTGTTGGAACACAGGACACTGCCGAAACAATAGAGGGTGTTATGACCTATGCCGACAGTCAGATTAAATTTGCTTCCAACGTGTGCGTTCTTAAAGATTTTGAGGGTGTGCCAAGGGTTGAGGGTAGAAAACTGTTTGTAAACGGCATACCACAATCCACAGAATATGACAATGTTCTTATTCTTGATAATAACAACGATAGAAGTAAATCATCGGTGGAAGTTGCAAAGAGAAAGGGTGCTACTGGTGCGGTTTTAAAGCAAAAAATAACAGCTGGAATTGATTTTGACGCTGCAACCCTTGCTCCTGCAAACAATTATTATGGCGAACTTAGATATGAATTTGACACAGAGGTTAATTTTAATGATGCAGAAAAATCTAAGGTTTATGTTGACCTTGGAATTACTGCTTATAGTTATCACCTTGAAAACACAACCTATGTGTTTGACCAAAAAATGCAGTCTTATGCAAGAAGAATTGAACTTGTGAATATTGGACTTAGCACTGGTGATACATACAAACTTGATGATTATGCTATTGGTCATGATTCACAAATGGTTGCTGGAAATATTTATGATACAACAGGTGCAGACAAGGCAACAAGAACATATATATTCTATAAAAATCCGACTATTACCGATTCAACCAAAAAAGATTGTGATGTAAATTTACAATATTTTGGAACATCAAACACCTATGATTTAAATGCGGGCTTTAAAGTTAAGATTGGAAGCAAGGCTTCAAATGTTGTTGAACCTACTTTAAAATCGGTTGTTGTTGGCACCAAAATTTATACCCCAACAGTGCCTTCCGAATGGACAATTGTTGGCGATACAAGCGGAACAACCTATAAGATTTCGGATATTAAAAATTATGTTGTTACAGAAGATATAACATTTCAGGCAAAATATATTGAAGCTACTGTAAGAAATGTTCATGTAACTGGTCCGGGTGGTTCTGGCGGAACACTTCCTACCTCTAATGGAAGTCCAATTAGCTTTAATTCAGATACATATAAAGACCTTACAGGGTATGAAGTTCCCGAAGACCAATATGTTTCTGACTGGATTTGCACATACTCAGACGGAACAGTATTGCATAAAGTAGATAATCCAACTGTTACCGATGAACTTGTTTCGATTGATGTTATTACTTCCCCTAAGCTTACTGGTACTTTTGAACTTACCAAGCCCGATGGAGATGTTAAAACAAAAACTGTAAGATTTATCCCCGGAAGTCCTACTACACCGGAAGATGATAGCGAATTTACTACAAGCGTTGACGGCTATCTTTTCACTGGCTGGATGGTTGGCAGTGATACCTATGAAGAATGGGCATCTGCTCACGGTGATGTCGATTTTACAGCCAAAGGCTCTTTTGTAAAGGACTCAGCGGATACAACCGTTAAAATGGTTGTTCATGTTTCGGAAGAAAGCAAGGGTTATTCTGGAAGAATTATTGCAAATTCCACTGGAAATAATGTAACAGCTATTAAAGTTAATGGTAGTGAAGTTTGGAATGCAGCAAATAGTACTTATGCAGAGGCACAAAATGTTCAGCTTAGTGAAGATACTGTTACAATCGAAGTAGTTAAACCAAACAATAAACAGCCTATAGAGGTCAAATATGTTGACAATGCAAACAAAGAATGTATGAAAGTAGAGCCTACTAACATTGACGGTACAACGATTGAAAAATGGCTTTATAACAATACCTTCTATGAAACTGAGGCAGATATGCTTGCTTTTAAAAATGCTACACCTTCTATTGCATTTAATCAAGAAACTGCTGATGTATCTGACGGAGAAAAATCTAAGTTTATTCACTATACTGTTGAAAACAATGGTATTAAATCTTTTAAACCTTACTTTAGATTTACTTTTGCAGATGATGTTGAAAATTCAAGAAATGGTTGGAAGGTTTCAGATAAGACCGTAAATGGTAAAGAAGTTACTTTTAATCTTCCTGATATAGCTCCTGGAACAGTTCTTAACAATTTTGATGAAACATTTGTTGGTGTTAAATCTAAGAACAACCCAAATGACCCTTATTCAATTACATTAACTCATGTTTATATTTATTATCTTGATGTTGACGGAAACGAAGTTTCAATATTCGACCAAGATGTATAAACATTAAAAGTTTGGTGAACAAAATAAAACCTCGACAGTTTGACTGTCGGGGTTTTTTGAATTTTAGCAAAATGCACAAAAAAGTCTTTTCCTAAAAATGTTAATATTTTTCTATTGACAAATGCAAATAAAATATGTTATAATATAAATATAAAATAATAAAAAAGTTTATTTTAACTGTTATATTTGTTAATTATTTACCCTACCATAAGTGGGGCAAGCAAAGATATTGCTATTTGAAAGCACCAGCGGGAAAAGTACTTAAATATAAATCTATAAGCTTTTCGCCGAATAGGGCGGCGGTTAAAATTCCTATTGAAAGAAATGGACCAAAGGCAAATACGCTACTCTTGTTCTTGGCTTTTAAAATAAGTCCGCCTATGGACGCTGTAACAAGACCAATAAAAAATGCAATAAGTGTGCATTTCCAGCCGAGGAATATTCCTGCTGCCGCCATAAGATAAACATCACCTCTGCCCATTGCTCTGCCTTTGGACAAAAGTTCAATCAAAAGCAGTGGCACACTAACACAAAACATTCCAATTATTCGGTCGATTATGGTTGGGTCGGTGTAAATTGTCATGCTTTCGCCTGCGATAACTTCGGTTGTATATCTTGGTTCAATCATGCAAACAATATGCTGAAGTATTCCCAAAATACCAATGAATCCTACAACATAGTTGGAAATAAGCTGTGTGTCCCAATCCATAAAGAACACTACTATTAAAGCGGAAAGCAAAAGGCTTGCGGTAACAGCTCTTAGCGGTTCATAGGCAACACGAAAATATAAAAATATAAGCAGTGTTCCAACGGCGTTAAGCGACTCTACAACCGTGTATCTTGGCGAAATTTTCGCCCCACAAGCACGACATTTTCCCTTTAGCATACACCAGCTTATAATTGGAATTAAATCTCGCTTTTTTATTGGTGTGCCACAGGTCATGCAATGGGAATTGCTTTTGGTAAGCGATTCTTCTTTTGGAAGCCTGTATATACAGACGTTTAAAAAACTTCCAATACAAGCTCCAAATATAAACGTAAAAATGTAAATAACAGTGTAGTAAAATATTAGCATTATTTTTTGCTCCTTTCTATTATAATTATATTTTAACATATTTATCAGAAAAAAACAAGTAGTAAACGAAAAATTTTTAAATTGATAATAATTTGTTATAATTTATATGTTATAATTATTAATAATTATATTTAAAAATTTCATTAAAATATATATAATCTTAATAAATAAAAAATATTTTTTAGAAAAGGAATGATTTTAACATGGCTAACCCTTTTGCAAAATTTACAAACAATAAGAGAACCCACGAGCAGGAAACTAAACCTGTGGCAAGCAATCCTAAAGAGGTTGTTGAGCAGGAAAACCAACCTGTAAAGCCTTTGCCAAGCACTCCGGTTGTTGCCCCTGCTGATGAGTTTGATGCACAAGCTTTGCTTGAACAGGCTTTAGGAACTGCGAACACAACTCCAGAACCTGCTCCAGAACCTACTCCAGAGCCTGCCCCAGAACCTCCAAAACCTAAGCCAAAAGAAAAGATTAAACTTACAAAGAAAATTCCTATTGGTAAATGTCTTGTTTTAAGAGGATTTATTACTGAAGAACAATTGGACGAAAACCTTGCTGAACTTTCCGAACTTAACAAGCAGGAGGAAGAAGAGTGCAAGAAAGAAGGAAGAACCTTTAAGAAAAAGATGTTCGGTGAACACGTTATCGAAAAAGGCTACATAACCGAAGAAGACTTTTCAGAAATACTTGCAGAACGTATTGGAAAAAATTATGTTAATCTGTCGTTCTTCCAGTTTGACCCCGAAATTGTAAAGCTTATTCCTGAAGAAACAGCTAAAAAAGAAAATGTTATTGCTCTTGAAGAGGTTACTAAAGGTAACAGAACATATATTACTGTTGCAACAACAAATGCGGCGAACTTCACCCTACAAGATGCTTTAAGAACCATTACTGGAATGGATATTGAACTTGTTACAGCATCAAGCAGTGGTATTGAAAAGGCTATTAACAAACAGTATGCTGAAACTTCTGTTAACAAGGTGGTAAGTGCTGCGAACGAACAGCTTAATGAAATGACTGCAACTGATGAAGAAGACGGCGAAATCGACACTTCCCAAAATCGAATTGAGTCTGCTCCTATCGTTAAGCTTGCAACCACAATTGTTGAAAACTCTTTCCGTCAGGACGCAACCGATATTCATATTGAGGCTTTTGAAACCTATACTATCGTAAGAATCCGTGTTAATGGTGACCTTATTAAACTTATGGAAATTGGTAGTAATTTACATTCGCCGCTTATCACCCGTTTTAAAATTCTTAGCGGTATGAACATTGCCGAAAAGCGTATTCCTCAGGACGGTCGTATGTCGCAGGTGGTTGACGGAACTAAACTTGACCTTCGTGTATCCAATCTTCCTTGCGTTCATGGCGAAAAGGTCGTTATTCGTATTCTTGCAACAGGTGACGTTGCTCTCAGAAAAATCACCGACCTTGGCATGAACGATTATAACTATCAAAAATTTGAATCCATGCTTAAGGTGCCTCAAGGGGTTATGCTTGTAACCGGTCCTACCGGTTCTGGTAAAACAACCACCCTTTATGCGGCACTTGGTGAGATGGCAAAACCTCATGTTAATGTTATTACGGTTGAAGACCCTGTCGAAAAAGCTATCGAAGGCATCAATCAGTGCCAGATTAACGATAAAGCCGGCATGACATTTGCCGCTGCTCTCCGTTCTATTCTTCGTCAGGACCCTGATATTATAATGGTCGGAGAAATGCGTGACCAGGAAACTTCCGAAATTGCTATTCGTGCCGCTATTACTGGGCATATGGTGCTTTCCACACTCCATACAAACGACGCTGCTTCTACTGTTACCCGTCTTACCGATATGGGCGTTGCGGCTTACATGGTTGCAACCTCTCTTATTGGTATTGTTGCCCAGCGTCTTACCAAAAAGCTTTGCCCCGAATGTAAACACTCCAGAATGTCAACCCCTGCTGAAAATGAACTTATGGGTATTGACCATTCAATTGAAATCTATGAGGCAGGTCAATGCCCTGCTTGTGGTGATACGGGATATAAAGGAAGAACTGCTATTCATGAAATCCTGCTCAATACTTCCGAAATGGCTATTCTTATCACCTCGGACGCTAAGGCAGATGCTATTGCCGCACTTGCTAAAGAACAGGGAACAAGGCTTCTTCGTGACAACGTTTCGGAACTTGTTCAGAACGGCGTTACCTCTATTGACGAACTTGTTCGTGTTACCTATACTGTATAAATTAATAATTAATAGTTGATAATTAATATTATCTATCTTAAGGGAAAAAATCTTGTGTGTTTCCCCGTCTACGGCGGGGAAACACTACAAAAAAATAACATAAACAACTCTTTTATCCACTCCCAAAATCTTTAATGATACTAAAAATATTTTTACTTTCCCTTTGACGCTAATTCTTTGTTTATTAATTTATATCAAAAATATAGTTTTTTATCAATTTTTTGTGAATTTGCATTAAAATACTTGACTTTTAATGAAAAATATGTTATACTATAATTATATTATATACTAATTGTACCGAAAATCTTTTCCTCACATTGGTGGGGGTGGCTTTCGGTATTAAAAAAATAAAAAAACTGGGAGGTTTTATTCTTGGGTATAGTAGATATTAACAAAATTTTGGACGAGGCAAGAGCCTTGGGCTGTTCCGACCTTCACTTTACTGTCGGAATCCCGCCTATTGTTCGTCAGGGCGGTAATTTAAGAAAACTTTCTTCCTATCCTGACATGACCGAGGTTGACATTCTTTCTATCTGTGAGGATATGTGTAATGACAAACAAAGACAGTCAATTAAAGACCATATCGACACCGACTTTACATTTGTTACAAGACGTGGTTTTAGACACCGTGTTAACGTATATCGTCAAAGAGGAAACCCGGCTATTGCACTTCGTCTTTTAAGAAACGATATTCCAACCCTTGCAGATTTGGACTTGCCACCCGTACTTGCTGAATTTGCAATGCGTCCCCGTGGTCTTGTGCTTGTTACTGGCCCTACCGGTTCGGGTAAGTCAACAACCCTTGCCGCTATGATTGACCATGTAAACGTACATAAATCGGCACATATTATTACAGTTGAAGACCCTATCGAGTATATGCACGCTCACAAAAGATGTATGGTAAACCAGCGTGAAATTGGTCCAGACGTTCCTTCCTTCTCGCTTGCCCTTCGTGCGGCACTTCGTGAAGACCCCGATATTATTCTCGTTGGTGAAATGCGTGACTTTGAAACAATTGAAGCTGCTGTAACCGCTGCTGAAACAGGTCACCTTGTTATGAGTACACTTCATACAACCGACGCTGCTTCTACAATCGACCGTATCATTGACGTGTTCCCTGCTCACCAGCAACACCAGATTCGTACTCAGCTTGCTTCGGTTCTTGTTGGTATCGTAACCCAAACGCTTTGTCGTACAATTGACGGTCACAGCCGTATGGCTTGTTGCGAAATTCTTAATGCAACCGATAATATTAAAGCTATGATTCGTGATGACAAGGTTCACCTTATTGCTTCAGCTATGCAGACTGGTAAAAACTTTGGTATGCAGACCATGGACCAAGAACTTGCAAAGCTTGTTAAGGAAAGAAAAATCAGCATGGAAGTTGCAACAGAAAAATGCCTCAACGTTTCCGAACTTAAGAGATTTATCAACGGCAACTAAATTTTATATTTATAATAAAAAAATATTTCCTCTGTCCTTGTTTGGGCAGGGGATTTTTTGTTGACAAAATCTAAAAAAAGTTGTATAATATTAATTGATATTATTTGTTATTAAATTTAAGGAGAATTTTTATGTTTAAAACTGTAAAGCCGTTTGTGAAATGGGCGGGTGGTAAAAGCCAACTTTTATGTGAAATAAGAAAAAAATATCCTGAAAAAATTCAGAGTTATTGTGAGCCGTTTGTTGGTGGTGGTGCGGTTTTGTTTGATGTTCTTGCTAATTTTAATCCGGGACAGGTGATTATAAATGACATTAATCCTGAACTTATCAATACATACAATTTTATAAAAAAATCTCCAGAAGATGTTATAAAATTACTTTCGCAAATGCAGGAAAAATTTTGGAATATGACAACAGAAGAAAGAAAGGATTATTTTTATTCTAAACGTGAACGCTTTAATAATCTTATAAGCAATTGTGAAAACTCTTTGGAAAAAGCGGTTTTGTTTATTTTCTTAAACAAAACCTGCTTTAATGGTTTATATAGAGTTAATAAAAAAGGACTTTTTAATGTTCCTATGGGTTCTTATAAAAATCCTTTGATTTGTGATAGCGAAAACATTCTTGCAGTTAGTGATTTAATTCAAAATGCCACCATTAAATGTGGAGATTATAGCAGTTGTGAAGATTTTATAAATGAAAACACTTTTGTTTATATTGACCCTCCTTACCGCCCATTGAATGATACATCATCATTTAATTCATATGCAAAAGAAAAATTTGATGATGACGAGCAAATAAGATTGTCGGAATTTGTCACACGTATTTCTTATAAGGGAGCTAAAATAGTAGCGAGCAATTCTGACCCTAAAAATATTGATGAAACAGATGATTTTTTTGATGATATTTATAGAAATTTTACTATCAACAGAATTAAAGCCAATCGAATGATTAACAGTAAGGCTTCAAACAGAGGAAGCATTGATGAATTGTTGATTTGTAATTATTAAAAATATAGAGGGAAATATAATGAAACGTAATTTTAATGAATGGATAAGCAACTTTAAAGAGAGTATAGCTACACATAATTATTATGTAGATTTTGAAAAGGTTTATAGAAATGTTAACAATATTAAGATTGAATTAAATATACTCAATTCGCTTATTGGTTCTAAAAATATTGAGCAAGATTTCATCGACTTGGTTGAAAAATATCCTGAAACACTTAAATGTATTCCATTGTTGCTTGCGATTAGAGCTAATGAAATTCCTGTTGTTAATAACATAGCAGAATTTAAATATAATTTTAAAAATATGAATTATCCTATAAAGCAATATATTGTTTTTATGCGTGAAACAGGTCTTTTTGATTTGTTTGAAAACCATATTATAAATAATTTAGTTGATTATGCAACAGGCATTGAAACCGGTCTTGATTCCAATGGGCGTAAAAACCGTGGAGGACATCTTATGGAAGATTTGGTGGAAAGTTATATAATTAAAGCAGGATTTGTTAAAAATCAAACTTATTTTAAAGAAATTTATATTCATGAAATTGAAAATAATTGGAATATTGACCTTTCCGCAATTTCAAACAGTGGTAAATCAGAAAAACGATTTGATTTTGTAATAAAAACCAGTAATATGATTTATGCTATTGAAGCTAATTTTTATGCAACCAGTGGCTCAAAGTTGAATGAAACGGCAAGAAGTTATAAACAATTATCTCAGGAGGCAGATGCCATAAATGGTTTTACATTTGTTTGGTTTACTGACGGATATGGTTGGAAAAATGCAAGAAACAATCTTGAGGAAACTTTTGATGTTATGGATAATATATATTCCATTCATGACTTGGAAAATAATATAATAGAAAGGGTAATAATATGAAGTCAAGAATTTGTATGGTAAAATCTGAAAAGAAAATAATAGCGTATAATTTTAATCAAAATGAGCAGGATAATTTTAAAGAAAGCTTGAAAGACACGCAGGTTATTTTTGTGGGAAGTGAAAGTATCCAACGTAAAATAGGCGAAATTGCGGGGCTTTCTGTTTCAAGAAGTGTTCCCAAAAAGGCGGATAAAATTATAGAGCAAAAAGCTGTTATATTTTGTGGATATAATGGCGAGGAGGTTTGGACAGAAATTGAAAAAATTAAGCAATTTAATATTCCTCTTAAGGCTATGCTTACAAGCCACAACAAAGAATGGTCGCTCGGAAACACTCTTGAAGAACTTTTGAAAGAACACAATTCTTTTAAAGAGGCAGGCGAAAAAAATGACTAAAACTAAAGGAATTTTACTTATAGTCTGCTCGGCTTTTTGCTTTGCTTTTATGAATCTGTTTGTAAGGCTTTCAGGGGATATTCCTTCGGTTCAAAAGAGTTTTTTTAGAAATTTTGTCGCTTTGATTTTTGCTGTTGTAATGCTGAAAAAAGACAAAAAGCCGATTAAAGCTGACAATGCAAAACTTGACAAAACCGAATGGCTTGCCATGATAGTTCGTGCCACGGCAGGTACTCTTGGTATTCTTTGCAATTTCTATGCGGTTGACCATTTGATTTTATCAGATGCCTCTATTTTAAACAAGATGTCGCCATTTTTTGCGATTATATTCTCAATGATAATTCTTAAGGAAAGTTTATCGGGATTTCAAATTGGAGCAGTTATAATAGCTTTTTTGGGAGCTTTGCTTGTGATTAAACCCAGTTTTTCAAACGACAATCTGCTTGCCTCCAGCCTTGGTATGCTTGGAGGGATAGGGGCAGGACTTGCCTATACTGCCGTTAGATATCTTGGCACGCATGGGGTTAATGGTTCGCTTATTGTAGCTTTCTTTTCGGGTTTTTCCTGTGCTGTGACCCTGCCTTTTCTGCTGTTTAATTATCATAGTATGTCGGTTTTGCAATTTACATATCTTTTACTTGCGGGACTTGCTGCCGCCGGAGGTCAATTTTCTATAACCGCCGCTTACAGCTATGCACCGGCTAAAGAAATTTCTGTGTACGATTATTCACAGATTATTTTTGCGGCAGTGCTTGGATTTATTTTCTTCGGCGACCAACCCGACATATTAAGCTTGGTAGGCTATTTGATTATTATTACAGTTGCGATTGCTAATTTTAAATATAGTCGTTCCAAAAAATAAAATTCGGCTGTACAGTTTAGACTGTGCAGTCGGATTTTTGTTTTATTGATTATTTCTGTTGTTAAATTATTATAAATTGTTTCAAACATCAAAAGAATATGTAGATAAGTATCCAAAATAAAATTTTTTTGTCAAAAAGGGTTGACAAACGAAAAAAAGTGTGATATAATAAACAAGTCGCCTGAG
>CANRLN010000029.1 GCA_947631445.1 uncultured Clostridia bacterium | reverse complement strand
GTTGCATAAATCATAGTTATCACCTGCTTAAAACAATAACCTGCTCAGTGAATAAACTTTAAGCAGGTTATATAAAATAAAAGGGGATTAGACAAATGAAAATAAAAAGTAAGAGAAAGGGAGTAAAAAACAGCATTTGCATTTCTTGTTACGGAAGATAACTTAAAGTTGCTATGTAATATTGTGAATTTTTGAAATTTTGTTAACCTTGTTTGAATTCTAATTATATCAAATAATAAAGTATAAGACTATCCAAATTTTAATTATTTAAATAAAATTTGTTTCCCTCTCTCAAAACTTTCTATATACATTATATCATATTTATAACTCTCATTCAATCACATTTACTCTCATCTTTTAAAATAATTTCAAAATCATTTAACGCTTTCCCATGCAATCTAAAAATATGTTGCTTAGAGTAGTGCAGAAGTTCTGCTATTTCTTCCCAACTTTTGTTGTTCAAGTAGCGTTCAGTTAATATAATCTGTTCAGTTCTGCTTTTAATCTGCTCGACATAACTGCGTATTTTTGTGCAAATATCTATGTATTTATCAATATCGGCATTAATTTCAATTTGCATTTCGTCTATTTTTTCAACACATCTAATAGAGCCTTGGTCTTTGTTTGTGTGCTTGCTGTTCTCTTTGCAACTGCTAACGTTGAAAGCAAGCAACTTCAATTTTTCAACAAAATCAATTTTGCTTGAGATTAACACGTTCAACTTCCTTGCCTGTGATAAATATTCTTTAGCCGTCATAGTTTTTCTCCTTGCTTTATCTCTTTGCCACAATGTTCACAATAAATCTTATCCATAATTTTACCTCCATACATACACCTAATACATCAGATTTTTAAGCAAGTCGACTATTATTGTTGCGTAATTATCACCAGTTATATTTATAGATTTAGAGCGTTTGCCGACTGCATCAGCCTGCTTATATGTTAATATTATAGTTTCTGTTTCAAAACCGTTGTATCGTGTTATTTTATACTGCATTGTTGAAATCGCTGGAAACGCTGTTCTAAAAGTCGGTGAAATAAGGTCACGTATAAATTTATGCTTTCTTAATTGTGCATCACTATAATCATCTTTTGTTACAACTTTTATAGTATTAAAATCTCTCATAATTATATCCTTTCTTAGTAACCTGCTCAGCATAAAGCTTGAGCAGGTTTCAACAAATTCAACATATTTTTCAACATTTTTACTTTTGGTTGTTTCAAGCAACTCGTCCATTTCTAAATGCTGTGTCGCCCTCAAGATTTCTTGTCAAAATTTCTCTTGCTGTTTTAAACTCGTCACCAATAAATCCAAGTCTTAAAAGCCATGTTCTCATTGCATATTTTGGGTTTTCATTCTGCTGTGGTTTAGGGCTTGCTGTCTTTACTGTCTTTGCCATTTGGCTTAAAGCCAAGCAAAGTTGAATGTAACTTTTAAGCTGTCCTGCGTGAAGTCCACCCTTACGTTCTTCGGTGGGGTTGTCAAATTGAAAAAGTCTAAACTCAATTGTACCTTTTGTAAAGGTTGAGTGGTAGTTAAGCATTGCATATCTGCTTGAGTTGTAATGATAGTTTCTATCATAATCATAACCCTGCGAACTGTACCAAATGTCAGCAAGCTGTACCATGGTTTTCGGCTTTTTTATGTTAAGTTCTGTAAGGAAGTTTCTGTTTACTGTTCTGCAGTATCTGTTAACTCTGTTTCTGTCAAGCTGTAAGGCTTGTGTTAAGAGTTCTTCGTGGCTTGCCATAATGTTTGCAAGATTTCTCAAGGTTTGAGGATTGTGCCCTTTTGCTCCAATGTGAATGTGGACTCCACAACCGTTTTTCGGATTGCTGACCGCTCCTGAGTGTCTAAGTTGTCTAACAAGTTCCTGCAATGTTTTTATGTCCTCGTAGTGTAAAATTGGTGTAACCATTTCGCACTTTTCGCTGTCAGTTCCCGCAATGCTTACATCCTTTTGGAATTTCCATTCCCTGCCTTGTTCATCCCAAGCTGACCAAGTCTGATATCCGTTTGTGATTGCTGTGTTTTTGTAATTTCTTGTGCCAAAGAATTCAGCTACAAGTTTAGCAGCTTTCTGTCTTGTAATGTGGTTCATTTCAATTTCTACTCCAATTGTCTGCTTTTTCATTTCTTCAATCTGCTTTGTGATTTTTTCGTTCATAATGTGTACCTCCGTTTGGTTTCTTTTCCTTTTGGTATACACATATTAACTCTTTTAACGACAAATAGCAATACCATTTTTACACAAAGTTTAAAGATAATATTGTGTATTTTAGTGGTGACTATATACACAATATCATTAAGAGGTTCGATATTATGATAAACGTCTTTTGTCTGCTTAACAAAATTCTCACAAACTGCAAACAATCTTTCTCGGTGACTACTCTTAAAGTAACTATAATTATTTTTAAAAATTTTCAACATTAGATGCTGAAAGATTATTTTTTAGGTCTGGTGTTCCAAGCGGTGCTTCTCTTTTTATAGCCTTGCTACCGCAAAACGGGCAAGGCTTTATATCTTTTTTCAGTTTACTTTTCATGTTTTAATCCTCTCAATATTATTTATTAAGCAATTTTGCCATTTCAGCTTGCGACTGCTCAAGCATACGCTTTTTGCGTCTATCTTCGCCAGTAACATTAAGCAATATCGTATCATCATAAATACGACTAAAAATGCGTTGCATCTGTTGAGTTGCTGGACTAAAAATTTGAGTTGAATTAAAGTTAGTAGTAATAATCATAGGAAAGCCAACACTATATCTTGCATCAATCACATCATATGCTATTTCTTGCATATAGTCGGTTTGTCGCTCCGTTCCAAAATCATCAAGAACTAACAATCCACAGTATGATAATGCTTTAAACAATTTTTGCTTTTCGTTTTCTTTTGCACCCCAAAGAGTACGTTCAATTTGTGCAAGATTAGCTATAATTACAGTTATGTTGTTAGTTTTGATAAGCTCATTTGCTATGCACGCTACAACGTGTGTCTTGCCCACACCAACACCACCAGACAAAAGCAAATTAGGACTTCTGTTTACTTTGTATGTATCACATACTGAAAAAGATGTTGCATAGTTTTTAGCAATTTTCATAATATCGCTATCTGTATCTTGAGAATTTTCAAAAGTGCATTTTGCAAATCTCATATAGTTTTCAAATGTTTCTTTTTGAAGTTCTTCTATATCAGTTTTTTTGTAATATGTGCCGTTTGTAATTTCCCATGAAGTTTCATAATCCCAATCAATCCAACTAAAAAAAGCCATATCCATTCCCCCTTTATTTATATCCTATTGTAAAAAACGCTTTTTCAGCTATATCGCTATTATCAAAGTTTCTGTTTTTATCAGAACTGTCTTGCGTTGTATTGCTATTGTTTGAGCAGGTTTTAAGCCAACCCCTCGCTATATCCTGCTTAATCCACGCTTTTATTTTAGCATGATAGTTTTTGTAGCTTGTCTGATTTTCTTCGCAATAGCTGTCCATACGCTCTATATAGTCCGTAATTAAATTTTCGCCAAACTCACTTACTAAATCATTGTATTGCTTGCTTGTAAGCTTGACATGACCATAATCACCATAGCTACTGCTTTTATCCAGAGAAGATGTGTGTGCTTGTGTGTTTGTGCCGTTCTCTCTCTCGCTCTTGTCTATATCTGCATCTAACTCTTTCTCTTGCTCTTCTCTTATCTCACTCTTCTCTGTGTTGCATTGCTGTTGCAAACTTGTTGCATTTGTGTTGCAATGCAACACTTTACTATCTGCTTTTCTTGCACGGCTTTCTCTTGAACGCTGTGTTGATGCCGTTTCACTACCCGTTATATCTTTCACAAATGGGATATACAAATCGCCGTTTTCTTTGATTTCAATAACCTTAAATCTAACAAGTGCTTCAACTGTCTTTTCTACTATCTCTTCATCTTCGTGTACCTTGCGTGCAACCTCTTTTATATTCGTTGCAAACATGCCACTATACTCAATTACACCAAAATTATTCATACTTGCCAAAAGCATTTTCTGAAGCACAATAACCATGCTATCGCCGTTAGGCAACTCTCTAAGTGCTTGTATATACATCTCATCAAAGAAGTTTTCTTTAAGCTTAAGCCAATAATATCTTTTGTTTGCCATATAAATTCCCCTTTTTTAAAACTCCAAAAATTTTATGAGCAAACCCTTGACAAACCATAAAAAATATGATATAATATATGTTATAGTTGTTAGGGCTTTGCTCTATAATCGCTAACATTTGTTATTTCGGATTTCCCTGTACCAGTCGCAAGACTGATACAGGGTTTTTCCTTTTAGATTTTCTTGCTATCAGCGGTGCAGGCAATTTCCACCATATCCTCAAGTTTATTCGGGTCATCACAAATATCTTCATAATCTTTGAGCTTACACAAAGCCCCGTACAACTCACGTGGTACTTCCGACCAGTTCAGCACCTTGCCGTTCACGCCCTTCACGTTCCATTCGCCATTATCCTTTTTTACAGTCAATCTCATGTTCATAAATTCTCCTTTTAGATTTTCTTCATAACGTCCTATGTGAGTGCTTTCAAGCTGTCGCCTGTTACGTTGATATATTTGCTTAAATGCTTTGCATATGTAATTGTAACAACTTCAAAAATGCCGTTTGTTTCGTATGTGACTTGTTGAATATCGCTGTCAATGTGTTTCAACAAGTTAAAAAGCTCATTTTCTACAAAGTCTGCCTTTTCTTGCTTTTCGTCTATGTAATGATACATCTATTTCACCCCCTTTCTTCGTGAGCAGGTTAAACCTGCTCATTTTCTTCTCTTTCTTTTATCCACTTCAAAAGCAGTGCCTCATAAATGTCATAAACATAGTGCTTTGACATCATGATAGCAACCCCAAAAGGAAAAATCCCTTGAACAATCCCTTGTTTGATTTTGTTGGGGTTAGCGTCTGTGTATCCGTGTTCCTTAAGGATTTCGGCAGCTTTTTCAGGTTTGATAACCTTAATCATTTTCATCTGTCCTTTCTTTAAAAAGTTCTTCACAAGTTGTGCCCAGAATTTTTGCTATTTTAATGGCTTTGTCTAAAGTAGGTGTTTTTTTACCAACTTCGTATTCTGCAATGGTTGGTTGTGCAACACCGATTACTTCAGCAAGTTCTGTTTGTGTTAATCCTGCTTGCAAACGACACTTTTTTAGATTTTCTCCAAAATTCAAAAATTACCACCCCAATTCTTATTTTTTCGCTAAAACCTATTGACAAATTAATAAAAATATTGTATAATATATTTATAGATTATAGCTATTAGCTATATTTGTATTATACTCTAAATTTAGAGAAATGTCAAGTATTTTTCTCTAAATTTATGAATATTTTACCTTTTGCACAATATATAAGTAATTTAAGGAGGTGTTCTTATGGAAAATGAATATGTATCATCTGAAATAGCAGAAAGAATAAAAAGGGCTACTAAAGAAAAAGGAGTAGCAATATCAGCTATGTTAGAAGCAGTAGAGCTTGGGCGAAATACAATGGCTAACTTAAAAACATCTATGCCTAAAGTAGATAATCTTGCTAAAATAGCTGACTATCTAAATGTTTCTGTTGACTATTTACTTGGCAGGACTGACAATCCAAATACAAATACAACATTTCAAAACAATAATACTGGTAATATAGTAAATGTAAACGAAAATAGAGGCAATAATTCACCATTAATATCTGTTAATGAACATACTAATAAAAACACCTTAGAACTTATAAATTTAATTAATAGTTTGTCGATTGTTGAACAAGCTGAAATAATTTTAAAAATAAACGAAATGAAAAATAGAGGGGATTGATGTAAAATGAAAATAGAATTAAAAATAGATTTAAGCGATGATGTTAATAACTTAAAGATAAGAAAAAAAGGCGAAAGTTTACTTAAAAAACTAACTAATTATACTGTTATTGACCTTGAAACTACAGGTGTAAATGTTAAAGAATGTGAAATAATTGAAATGTCAGCATTAAGAATAAGAGATAATAAAATTGTTGAGGAATATTCTCAACTTATTAAGCCTTCTTATGGTATACCAACTGAAATTGAAAAACTTACAGGAATTACAAATGAAATGGTTGCCGATATGCCCAGCATTGATAAAGTTATACAAAATTTTTTAGATTTTATTGGTGATGACATTGTTGTTGGTCATAATATCGCCTCTTTTGATACAAGCATAATTTATGATGTTACAAATGATTTATTAGGTATTGAATTTAATAATGATATGATTGATACAATGCGATTTGCAAAATATTGTAACATTGAAGTTGATGATTATAAATTAAGTACACTTACTGCTTACTATAGCATTGAAAACGAAACTGCTCACAGAGCTTTAAGTGATTGTAAAGCTACATTTTACCTATATCAAAAGCTTGAAAAAGATTTTGACGGAGAATATCATGTTAAAACTAATTCTGAAAGTGAAGAAAATGAAATAATTCAAGAACCTACTTTGAATTTAAAGGATAAAAAAGTTTGTGTTACTGGAGAATTTAAAATCGGTAAGCGTCAACAAGTATTAGATTTTTTGGAACGTCATGGAGCTGTAATAAGTAAGGGCGTTAACAGCAAATTAGATTATTTAATTGTTGGTGAGCTTGGAAGTAAATATTATAAGCCTGAAAGCCATGGAAACAAATTTGAGTCGGTAAGAAAATTGCAAGACAAAGGCAACCCCATTAAAATAATTACAGAAAGCGATTTATTTAATCCTGATATAAAAAATGTTGAGCAGATTGAAACTAAAAGCAGTCAAGAAGAAACTGATTTATATAAAAAATATAATGATATTGTGAAAAATTTAAATGTTGAATATGGTATAGATTCTGACGATAAAAATTTACTTTTAACTTGTGTGAAAATAAAAAATGGTTATTCTTTTAGAATTGGAGGTTCTTATGCACCTTTAATTATTGAAAGCAATAAATCTACAACAAGACTTTTTATAAAAACAACTGTTTTTCAAAAGATTGCTGTTGATTTTGGAAAACATAAAGTACATATTATAAAAGCAAAACCCGATTATACAACAATTGATTTTGCTATTGGCGAGGATATTTCAAAATTTATTTTGCCATTTTTAAAATATGCACTGGAAGTATACAAACCTGATAAAACATTTGCTTGTTGTAGCAGATATGTTGAATGTTCCGATGCTAAAAAATGTTTACACCCTAATCCCATTTATTCCAAACAATGTTGGTATCGCGATAATCTTGAAAATAACAAAATTTTTTATGGGAAAAATAAAAATATATAATAAAAAATCGTCTGCTAAAAACAAGTGGTTATACGATTAATATTTCAACATCGTGGAGATATTTATAAATAGAGGAGATTTTTTATGTCGGAAAAAACTAAAGAAATGCTACAAATAGTTGATATGCTTGCATAGGATTCTGATTTCACTAAAGTGACTAAAGAAGAAAAAGAAAGAATGGATATTGCTAAAAAAGAACTTGAAAATGGTGAGGTTTTCACTCATGAGCAGGTTTGGGGATAAGGAGTTGATTTTATGAGTACAAGAGAATTAGCACATTCAATGATTGATAAAATGACCGAAGAACAATTAAAAGGCTTTATAATGCTTATAAGCGGAACAGCTTTAACTACACCTACTGCTAAACCTTTAAGGGGTTCACTTTCAAAATACGCAAACCCAGAACTTATAAGTCAAGAAGAAGGTGCTTGGGAAAGGGCGGTTCAAGAAAAATATGAAAATACTTGATACTAATATGATACTTCGCTTTTTGCTTAATGATAATCAAGATATGGCAAAACAGGTTGAAGAACTTATTGATAATAATTTTGTTATGGTTACTTCCGAGGTTATAGCCGAAGTCATTTATGTAATGAAAAGTGTTTATAAAATAGCTAAGTCGGATATAACTCAAACCCTTTTGGAATTTGTTTCTCTTCCAACTGTTACAGCTGAACACCTTGATGTCATTGAAAAGGGAATTACTTTATACGCTGAAAATAACCTTGATTTTGTTGATTGCTTGCTTTGTGCATATAATTTGCAATGTGGCTATGAAATTTGCACATTTGATAAAAAACTTAATAAACTTATAGAAAATAAGTCTAAATCTTAATGTAATGTAAATTACTTTATAAACAAAAATAACCTGCTCAACGAATTGCTGAGCAGGTTGACAAAAATATTTTTGTGTGATATAATAAAAACAGCACCAAAGCAATTAAGCTTTGGTGCTGTCCTGCTCATTTTTTAAATGATTTTAAAAGGAGAAGAGCAGGAAATATTATTGATGATGGTGTGTTTCCACAAGTAATAGTATAGCATATTTTTTATAAAATGTCAAGTGGAAAATACCATTTTTTAAAAATTTTTATTATTTGAGGTGGCAAGCTATGATATTTTGTAAAAAGTGCAAAAAAGAAATACCAGACGGTTCTGTTTATTGTTGCTGGTGTGGCAAGAAGCAGGAAACTACAAAGCGAAAAAAAGCTAAGAGAGCATCAGGAACAGGCAATATATATGTAAATGCAAAGTGTAAACATCACCCTTATATGGCATACACACCAAGTGACCGCTTTGGAAATCATCGAACTTTTATAGGGTCGTTTGCAACGCTCCGAGAGGCACAAGAAGCACTTGAAGACTACTCAAGAGGTAATGTAACAGAATTGTATAATATCACACTTGAAAAGGCTTATGAAGGGTGGAGCAAAATTCATTTTCAAAAGTTGACTAAAAGTGGAGAAGATAGCTATAAAAATGCGTATAAGTATTTATCACCAATTGTAGGATGTAAAATACGAGAACTTAAAACAATTGATTATCAATATTGTATTGATGAATGTGCTAAAAATAATGGAAGAGCGAGTTGTGAAAAGGTAAGGCAACTTTGTAGTCAGTTATGTAAGTATGCTATGCAAAACGACATTATAGATAAAAATTATGCAGAATTTTTAACTTTACCAAAACAATCAAAAAAAGAAAAAGAAATTTTCACACATGAAGAATTAAATATTTTGTGGAAACATTCTGATGATGAACGTGTACAAACAATTTTAATATTGTGTTATACTGGCTTTAGAATCGGAGAACTTTTTAACATAAAAAAAGAAAGTGTAAATTTAACCGAAAAATATATAATCGGTGGTAAAAAAACTGAGGCTGGAACGGATAGATTTGTGCCAATATCTGATTTGATATTTGATTTTATAAAAAATCTTTATGATAAATCTGATACAGATAAATTGATTAATGACACTGTAGACTATTTTCGACGAAAAAAATTCTACTTTGCTTTATACGAACTTGGAATTATAGAAGCACCAACGGAAACCATTTATATTGATAAAAACGGTTGTAAACATAAAAAGTTAGAGTTTAAAAATCCACGCTTAACGCCACACTGTACACGTCATACTTTTGCCAGTCTTTGCGTGGAGGCGGGTGTAGCTCCTGAAGATTTACAAAAAATTATAGGTCATGCGAAATTTGAAACTACTGCTGACATTTATATACACAAAAATCATGAGCAACTAACAAATGCGATATCTCTATTAAAAAAATGATTATTGCATAAATAAGTTGAAAAGTTACACTTATACTTATGAATATGCCTCCTTGGTAAGGATGAGGTCACCGGTTCGAATCCGGTTAGTAGCTCCAAAAAATCTACCGCAAATGCTTTATTTTAGGGCATTTGCGGTGGATTTTTTATTTATATATTTTTTGAAAATTGCATTGGATTTGAATAAAAGCGTGTTAATTACAGGTTGCAATTGTGTGTGTAGTTTATAAATAGATGATTTTTCTTATAGAAATTTTAGGCGGTGGTTAGGGCTTAAGTCCTAATCACTATTGTTTTATATTGGTTATAATAAATTCACAAAATTATTATTTGATTATTGTGAAATATATAGATAATTATGAGAGCTTTAGGCATAATTATTGACAATAAATTTAAAAAGTGATATAATTATATATATAAATTTTAACGAAAAAGAGGGGTTTTATGGGAATTTCAAAGTATCTTAGGCTTATGACAGCAAAATCTGGGAGTAATAATTCAAATTTGTGGTTGCCTTTTTATTATCATTGTGAGGACACAGCAAGGGTTATAAAAAATTTATGGGAAAAGCATTATGAATCCATATCAAAAATTTGCGGTTTACCTGAAAATGTTATGAAAAAAACGGTAATTTTGCTTGCATATCTTCATGATATGGGCAAGCTTACTTGCATATTTCAATATAAAATATTGTTGAGTCTTCCACAGATAAGGTCAATTGTTGAACATTATAAAATAGATATTTCAGGGGATTTTTTAGGTGATGATGTAAAAAATACATACCATGCGGTATGTGGAGAAGCTATTCTTCGCAAGATGGATTTGCCTGAAGAATTTTGTTCAATTGTTGGTTCACACCATGGTATGCCTGCCAATAAAAAGGTGGTAAGAGAATATATAAAAAACAAACTCAACCCAGACAAGGCAAACAAAAAAGACTCAAATATTTTTTATGGACATGATATAGAATTTTGGAATAATCTTTGGCGGGAATGGCTTGAATATTCGCTTGAAAAAAGCGGTTTTTTTTCAATTGACCAAATTCCAAAACTCAGCCGCAAAGCACAGGTTTTATTAAGCGGTCTTTTAATTACAGCTGACTGGATTGCAAGCAATCAAGAGTTGTTTAAACTTATTGATTGTGAGAATATCCCCGAAGATTATCCAGAAGAACGCGCAGTAATAGGACTTGAAAAATTTGGACTTACTGAAAAATGGACTTCGGATAATGCAAATATTGATGATGAAAGATTTAAAGATATTTTTTCTTTTGCACCAAATAATATACAAAAAGAGATTTTAAAAAAGGTAGATGAATGTAAAGACGCAGGAATTTTTATAATTGAAGCACCAATGGGAACAGGCAAAACCGAAGCGGCTCTTGCATCAGCACAAATACTTGCACAAAAGAAAAATAAAAATGGTGTGTTTTTTGGTCTTCCGACACAGGCAACCGCCAATGGAATTTTTGAACGTGTTGAAAATTGGGCGGAAAAGCAATCAAAAGAGTGTTATCACAGCATTAAGCTGCTGCATAAAAACGCAGGATTTCAGCCAGCTTTTTCAAAACTTCCTAAAGAAACACCAATTATAAATGATGAAGATAGCAACGGACTTATAGTGCATTCTTTTTTTAATGGCAATAAGCAAGCCTGCCTTGCAGATTTTGTAGTCAGTACGGTTGACCATCTTCTTATGATGGCACTTAAGAAAAAGCATATAATGCTTTCACATTTGGGACTTTCTCAAAAAGTAGTAATTATAGACGAGTGTCATGCCTATGACGCATATATGAATGAATATCTTGACACTGCTCTTGCGTGGCTTGGAGCATATAGAGTCCCTGTTATACTTCTTTCGGCAACATTGCCAATAAAAAGAAGAGAAGAGTTGGTAAGAGCGTATTTTAATTTAGATGAAGATGAGTTTGAACAGGATATATCCAAAGAGGATTATCCCTTGCTTACATTTACCGACGGTGAAAATGTAAATCAGTGCAAACTTCCTTATAAAGCTAAAAGCCATGAAATTAAAATAATAAGTATTAATGAGCAGGATATGTTGAAAAAGGTTGAAGAAGTTGTTAAAAATGGCGGATGTGTGGGCATAATATGCAATACAGTTGCAAAAGCTCAAAGGTTTTCACAGCTTGCAAGGGAAATTGAAGGTGCAAATGTTATTCTTTATCATGCACAGTATATTCTATCCGACCGAGCAAAAAAAGAAGAAGAAATTTTAAAAACAGCGGGCAAACATTCGGACTATATTTCAAGAAAAGACAGTATAATTATAGGAACACAGGTGCTTGAACAATCGCTTGACATTGATTTTGACCTGATTGTAACTGACCTTTGTCCAATGGATTTGTTAATTCAGCGTATAGGTAGATTACATAGACATATTCGTCCCGACAGACCGATAAAGCAAGCAGAATGTTTAGTGCTTGGAAACAATGGTGAATTTGAAAAATCTTCCGAATATATTTATGGCAGATGGTTGCTTATGCGAACAAGCGAGCTTATTCCTGAAAAAATTATTATTCCAGATGATATTTCGGTTCTTGTGCAAAAAACCTACAAAGAAATAGAGCCTAAAAATGATAAGCAGAAAAAAGCTCTTAATGAATATAACTTTGATATTGAAAAAAAGCAATGCAATGCAAAGGCGTTTATTATGCGAAAACCAATTGAGGGAAAAAGCAATAACACCTTACATGGTTGGTTAGATATTGGCGTTAATGAAAATCAAGCTTTAGCGTCGGTTCGTGGCGGAATTTCTTCGATTGAGGTTATCCTGCTGAAAGAAAATTCCGACCGAACACTCAGTTTTATTGGCAGTAATGAAAAAATAAACATAAATAATTTGGACGAGGAAGAATGCAAAATTATAGCACAACAAAAAATAAGATTGCCAAGTATGTTTTGTCAAGGTTATAATATAAATTGTGTTATTGAAGAATTAGAAAGAAAAAAAGAACAACTTAAATTTTTTGATAAATCCTATTATCTTAAAGGTGAATTGTTTTTACTGCTTGATAAAAATATGACAGCAGTTTTAAACGGCTATACTTTAAGTTATAATGACCTTGATGGATTATCTTATAGTAAAAATTCGTTTGAATCTTAAAATTGTTTGAAATTTAACAAATGGTTTATAGCTATCTTGTTATAATACAAATTTGATAAAAAAATGCAAGGAGGTGAAAGTCTTGAAAGCATTGTCTATACATCCTGAATTTGCAATGGATATTATGTACGAGCTTAAAACAATTGAAATTCGTACATGGTCTACAAATTATCGTGGAGATGTTTTGATTTGCTCTACAGCTAAAAAAGTCAAAGATACCATTCCTGGTCATGCTATAGCAGTTGTTACGCTTTCTGATGTTCACCCAATAACTAAAGAAGAGTGGATTAAAGAGTGTGGTGACCTTGAAGAATTTGATAAGGGCTATTTTGCATGGATATTGACAAACGTCAGATTAATTAAAGCTTTTCCAGTCAAAGGAAAGTTGAGCTTGTGGAATTTTGCTGACGAAAGCAAAATTGAATATGCACCATTCGATGTTGAAGACCTTTTAAGCGGTAAAATTTCAGATGAAATGGTCAATGAATACTACCCTAACGAATCATTCGTTTGACTTGTTAAACAATGATGTATAGTTTATAACAAGGGACAGAAATTTCTTTCATAAAGGAGTTTCTGTCCTATTTGTTTTGAAAAACAACTACAGCATATCACTCTATATCTCCTTTTTAGCAAGGATTACCCATATGTGTATGGGGAAACTCAAAAGAAATTAGATGAGCAGACTAAAATTAATATCAAGCCGAAAAAGTCGCCGTTTCTGCAAGACAGAATAAATAATTTGGTAAAGGTAACGGCTGAAACAGATTTGTCACAACAAAGTCATTTAAATGCTTTTGCAAACAGCGTTGAGAACATCAACCATTCTATTTTGGACGATAATTTGAAAACCAATGCAGAATTTAGACATGATGCAGGACTAAAAGTGTATATTACACGGCTGGGCGGTCACAAGTGTTGTGATTGGTGTGCAGGACTTGTAGGCAAATTTGAAATTACGTCCGCACCCGCCGACATCTGGCGAAGACATCAAAATTGCACTTGTGAAATTTTGTATGAGAGCCGAAAAGCGGGTAAATATGAAAAAACAAAAGCTAAAACAGTTGACCATATTCGTTTTATTGATACCCCAGACGGTGTAAAAAAAATTACTACACGTTTGACACCCGAACAAGCAAGGCAGACCGAACAGCGAGCAATGCAAAAATTTAATCAAAGGTTTTCAAAACCCTTGACAAATGGGGCAAATGGTGGTATAATAGAAGAAATACAAATAGCTTCAAATGCTCACCCAAGAAATTTAGAGTTAGAAAATGTCATAAAAAAATGTATTGAACAAGAAAAGCCTGTTTTCGCTGATGATTTAGCTATGTATTTTCCAAAGGTAAAGTTTGAGAAAGACAAGTACACAATTGCTCTTCACGGCACACCAACAGCTACTTATTTATATGATGTAAAAATTGATGAAAAAATTCTTGCTAACATCATTAAAAACAGAGAAGATTATAAGGGTGAAAGTGTTATTTTATTTTCGTGTAATACAGGAAATGAAACAGGACTTAACTTAGAAAAAGGTGAAATTTGTTTTGCACAAAAGTTGGCTAACGAATTAGGAGTTAATGTGACTGCTCCCACAAAAACTTTTTGGTTTTTCTCTAATGGTAAAATTAGTGTTGGAACAACAGCATTTTCTAATGATGGAGTAATGAAAACATTTGAACCACAAAAGGAGTGATTATATGAAATACATTTCTAATATTAATTTGTATGAGCAAGTTGACATTGAAAAATTAAAAACAAATTTAACCTTAAAGCCAATAATACAAAAAGAGCTTATTCTTAAATATTTAAAAAACAAAAATTTAGAAGTTGCATACACTACAGAAAAAGTTATAGATTATATAATGCAAGAGCAAACAAATGTATCTGTAATTGCTTATTGTGATGACTTTTTTTATTGGGATAGTAGAGATATTTATCATTTTGAAAAATATGACTTAAAATTAAGTGATGATTTTATAAATCATGTGCTTGCTAAAACTAAATAAGGCTTATAAACCACTTGCAATTGCAGGTGGTTTTATTATACCCAAAATCAAGAAAGAGGTGATAAGCTATATGAAATTTTTGTCAAGATGTTTTCAAAAAATATTTGATGGAAAATTGCACAAAGTTTTTAAAAGTTCTTTGTGCAATTCTATCAAACGCTTGAAAATATTATCTTCTTCTGTTTCAGTTCTGTAACTTCTCATTTCTTCTCTTGAAAGTTTACGAATTTGTATATGATTTTTTTGAATATTAGATTTGAGAACAATATATTTTATAAAATTTACTATATCAATTATCGCTAATCCAAAAATTAAAACAAATATAAATATATACATTCCAATTGTACTACCAGTAGATTCTATTTTTGCTCCAACAGCAAATACAGCGATTAGTCCAAAAATTGCTCCCAAAAGCCAGTTCCCAGTAATTCTTACAAATATCCAATACCATGAAATCAATGAATAAAATGCAATGAAAGCAGGCAAACCATTGCCAGATATAAATGCAATTCCTAAAGCTATTACAACTCTTGCTAATATTGATGTGACTTTATTTTTAGCAAGTTGTAGTTTGTAAAGTTCATATGTATCCATTATTTACTCCTCCTCAAACATATCAAAATTTCTGCAAACAACAGTTAAAGGACTGTCACTTTCCAAGATAATTTCAAAATTTTCAGCGTCAAAAACATTAATCCGCTTGACAAACTGCATATGCTCGTGGCAAAGCTCATCGGCTTCATACAAGCGTTTAAGCATGTCAATTGGACGTTCTTTTCCGTCGAATTTAGTATTTAAAACAACAGCTCTATTAACTTTTTTGTTTTTTTTCTAGCTTAGCATCAATGCTTAGCAATATACGATAAGTAAATTATTTGACTATATTCGATATATCTTCTGAAAGTTTTTGATATGCTTTCTGATACTGCTCTTGTAACATCAAAAAGTCTTTTAATTTTTTTTCAACAAACTCTTTCTGTTCGTTAATTGGGATATAGTCAATATAATAATCTTTAAACATATCAGGAGATATTGTTAGCTTTGATGTTTCGTCTGATAAATCAGATACAATTTGCTTTCGTATGGATGCAAAGTAACAATTATAAAATTGTAAATCTATTGGGTATTCTAGATTTTTGCGGTTGGTTAAAACAAGACACAAATTGCTTGCGATAAACTTTCCGTTTATATAATGGCTTCTTCCTAAAGACCCGCTGCACTAACAGCATAAACAATAGCTTCTGTATCATGTGCGTATTCGTTGTGTGTTTTCCATTCCTCACTTGCCGTAATAAAGGGAAAATCGCCATCAATGTTACTTTCACTTGCAAGTGTTCCTTCTTTACATCAAAAAGTGTGCTAATCTTAACCATTTGATAGCTACTATTTCGGCGTGCCTGTATGTCTGCACAATTCAAAATTCCGTCTTTGTATATCTTTTTCTTTTGGCAAACGCCCGGAATTTCTCTTGAATTGAATATTGCGTCAACAATAGCATCTTCAATTCTTTGCCATGTTCCGTTTTTATCAATACGACCTTTGTGCTGAATACTTATAAACCCATCATCTTCAAGATTGTAAAACAAGACATCATCATTTTGTATATGAGGTGTTTTGGTAAAGCCGAAAATATAAGTATTGACTATTCGCTTTTGCTCTGAAAAAAGTTTATTTGGCATTTTTATAATATATTTAAGTTTTGCCATTTGTCAAAGCATAGGCTTACCCCCACGTGTGTGGGGAAAATACTAAAAAAGATCATATAAAGAGGGCGTTTGTACAAATAAATTTATCAAATTTCATTTAGTTTGAAAAACGCCTGACATAAAATATCACAATCCTCTATTACCCTGTGCTTATCATTATAATCAATCCCTAAATAATCCGCAATCGATTCAAGTTTATAATTTTCAATTTCATCTGAATCAATTTTACTTCTTGCAAGTGGAAGTACATCAATAACTTCATCAGCTTCAAATTCAATCCTATTTTGTTCACAAGCTTTTTGCAAAAAAGTTATATCAAATCCTGCATTATAACATATTAATGTTCTTTGAGCTATAATTTCACTTAATTCTTTTAATGCCTTAGCAATTTCAACTCCTCTTTTTTCAAGCATTTGATTGCTTATTCCTGTAAGCTTAGTTATATTCTGAGGCACTAAACCATTAATTTTAATTAATCTGCTCCATCTTACGTTTGTGTTTCTGTTAACATTGTAAATCACACCTATTTCTATTATACTGTCACTGTTTATATTCAATCCGGTTGTTTCAATATCCAAAAAAGCATATCTGTCCGGTTGAAATCTATTCTTTTTATTTCTTGCTTTAAGCTGACAAGACGCTTTGCTAAATCCTGGTTTAAGTTCTTCTGTATTTACATCAGGCAATTTTGCAGGAGCATTGGGGCGTAAAATTAATTTTAAGCCATCATAATCTTTAATAAGCCACTCGCTGTTATAAGTACGAAATTCCATGTGCTGTTCATTATTTGTGCTATATACCATAGTGGCCTTGCCACCTGCTATGTTTTCGCATACCCTTTGCCACAAAGCATCTCTTACCCTTGCATTAACCTGACCTACATATACTCCTGTGTTTATTTCGCAAAGCCACTTGCTAAGGTCGCCACGCAATTTTGGAGGGCAACAGGTCATTGTAATTACAACCATTATTATTCCTCCTGTTTGTATTGCTTACCGTTTTCAACAATGCCGTTTAGGTTATCCCATAGATAAACTGCTTCAGTTTTTTCAAATTTATCATCTTGTTCGCAGGATAGCAAATATTTTATATCCTTAACCATTTTTTCAAGCAAATGCTCTTTAACTATCACGTCTCTTAATTTTCTTCTAACCATTCCTGAATAATCTGGAGTTATTTTACCCTCAAATTTATTGCTGACCATGGCTGCCATTTCAAAAGCGATAGGTATTGTAGTATAGGATTTATACAAATCTGCAATGTCATAAGCAAATGAACATTCATGTCCAACATGAACAAATCCCATACCTGACGAACAACCCAATGCACATATTACCGAATGTGCAAGTCCATAAAGACAAGCATTTCCCGCTGAAAGTGCTTGATTTACAGGGTCACCAGAAGAAAAATCATCAACATTATAAATTCTTCCATTCCAAGGTACGTTCCATTCTTTTGAAGCATTTTTGTAAGCTTGTCTTACACGGCTTAACTCACGTCCACGCAGTTGCTGTAATGTAAGCTTGCTTACATCTTCATTTGGAAAACGCATACTATACATTTTTTTTACAACATCAAGATGTTTTCTTTTGTTGGTAACAAGTTCAGCTTGTTTTAAAAGCAGTTTTGTATGTGAGTTAAGCGAACGTCCATGTGCATAATATCTTACGCCATGCTCACCTACCCAAACAACCCCTATTCCGCTGTCGCCTATAAGCTCCATTGCCCTATGTGTAACACTTGTTCCCGGACCTAAAATAAGCACGGTTATTGCGGCAGACGGTATATAGATAGTGCCGTCCAAGTCGGTTACCTTAACGGCACTATCCTCTTGATTTATAGTACAATGTTCAAGATATATAAAGGTCATTCGGTCGCCAATTTGAGGCAATTGCATTAATTCTGGTTTTATCATTCCTGCTTGATTTTGCGACATATTTTTTACACCCTCTATATCTTTAAATGCTTACTATTGTAAGTAGACCCATACCATAAGCCTTTTCTCTTCCAATTCCATCACACAAAGTCTTTTTAAAAAGTTCTGCATCGGTTATGGTAAGAATACCCTCAAACGAAACCGAAAGGATTGAAACTGGACGTTTACATTCGTTTTTATAAAATCTATACCAACTTGACTGAACTGGTTCAAATTCTGTTTCATTTAAACTAAAACCATTCTTTTCTGCCCTTTCAATTAACCATTTTTTTTGAAATTCAGGTGTAATATGTGCAAAGGTTTTACCGCCGTTGTTGCGTGTTTTTCTTATGGTTGGATTTGCGGTAAGTCTAAAACGCCATCTGCCACCCTGTTCAATTCGTTTTAAAAACGCTGTATAATCTTTGGTTTGATAGTCGCCAGATATGCCGAATTGATTAGAAAAGCTTTCCAAATTGGGCTTATCTTCACTTAGCAAAAGTATATACTGCTTACCATTTAATTTGTCTATTCGCCAAAGGTTGCGTTTTCTTTCGCCCTCAAAAGAGGATTCAACTGCCCCATGAAAAATATTAGGATTAACCAAAGCTTTCATGGTTTTTCCAAGTGTTGTGTTTAATCTAATTCGTGAAAGATACATTTTCTAATCACCTACCAATTCTGACATTGCGTCATGCTGTGTTTGAGTGTCAATATTTATATAGTATTCTTCAAATTTTCTATAACCATATAAACGCTTGTAGGGACTGAACGAAACAGCCAAGTCCTGTTTTATCTGCGTTCCAGTTTGGTTTTCAATTTGTATTTTGACAGGATTTTTAATATTTTTTATAAGTGCAGGCTCATTTTCAAGAGCCTGCTTTAATGAACAGTCGATTATTTTTTTGGTCAAAGGAAGTGTAGGGGGACAGGAGCGTCTGCCTAAAAATAGTGGAAAAGTTGGAGCATTAAGAGCCGATTCAATTTCTTCAAGAAAAGTCTTGTTGTCGCTTTCAAGACCAACCAAAAAAACTGCATCACAAAGGTAATAACGATAGGTTATGTAACTATCTTTTTTTGCCTTTGCTGTATGAAAATCTTTAAGAAGTATTCCCTCTCTGTCCGAACGAACACCAAATCTTAAAGCGTTTAATTTGGATAAATCTGCATCACGTTTTATTCCAAGTGCTGCTGCAACCATTCCTACCACACCGCTTTTGGTTGGTTCGTTTCCTGTTCTTCGCTCCTCAAATTTGCAGTCGTACCCCCACGACTGCATTGGTGCGGCAAGTCTTAACAATAAAGTTGGCATTTAATTCGCCTCGCTTTCATCAAGCAGCTCCTTTACTGCTGTTTCAAGTTCATCTAAAATCTGAGGAATTGTAGATTTCTGTCCGAAATCTTCTGTATCCGTCCCCTTTACTCAAGCTTTTATTGGAGTGCAAGAATAATCTTCATAAACTGTCTTAGAATAGTCAGCAAGTGCCTTTTTTGAACCATTCACCAACCGATGGCACATCTCTTATTCCTACCTTTTTTTCCTGTTTTGCCTTTGAAGATGGTTTTGCAGAAGTATCATCATAAGCATTGACATATATAAGCCACCTTATAGCCTGTGAAAAGCTAAGATATTCTTTATCCTTTCCTGAAGCATTTGAAAAAAGCCTTAATTTATTGCAACTTTCAGAAATTTCTCCGTTAAGTTTAGTGTTGTCATATTCTGTTCCTATTTTGGCAACCGCCGTTTGTTAAATTTTCACAATCAGTAAAATTACATAAAAAAGTGTCCCTCTGCCAAGGCAGAGGGAACACAAACATTTATGATTTCAGTAGTTATTTAAGATAAAAATCCAAAAGTTCATGGAGAAGTTCGTCACGATCAATCTTTCTTATACGGCTTCGGGCATTTTTATTGGTGGTTATGTAGGTGGGGTCTTCCGAAAGAATATAACCGATAATCTGGTCGATAGCGTTATAGCCCTTTTCCTCCAGAGCAGAGGCAATCTCAATAAGCTCCTTGCGGATATTTAATTTGGTTTCATCATTTACTGAAAATATTGTTGTTTTTTCCTGCATATAAAAAAGCTCCTTTCAATGTTGTTTCTATATATATAATTATATAAACTCAAATAACAAGGGATTTAACCAAATTTTCACTTAAATCACTATAAAATAGGCGAAATGCAACTATTTTATTTATGTAATTTGTGAAAAATATACAAAGCATTTTATTCTCTGCCAGCATAAATCCAATTGAGAACCTCGGGTGCAGACATATCCTTTAGTTTATGCTCGTCCGAAAGAGTCTGCTCGCTAAATCTGAACTGGTCGGAGGCAGAAATATATGTGCTTTCAACATCACATTCCGGATATTTTTCAAACCATTCGGGATAAAAATTTTTCATATATTGTTGTGCAATCAATATAGCATCGCTTGTTTCGCCGTCAATGGGAGTACCGCATATTCTAACCCCAGGAGGGCTTGAGTGCATAAGCATAATGCTACCGTCATCGCAGGAACCAAGACATAGCCAAACATGACCGTCCATACTCATAACATCTCCTGCTTTGTAGTCTTTGATTTCAGCCGCAGGAGTGAATGTTCCCCAGCCGTTTTCGGCAAAAGCCTTTGCCATGGTGGCAGCCTTGCGTACATACCCCTCCTTGCCGTTTTCGGTTTCAAAAACATTATATAAAGTCCAGCCAATGTAACCCGAACAGTCCAAACCATTATGAATTTTAAAAGCATTGGCTTCGGCATCATAGTTCGCTGTTTGCTGGCTGGCAAATTCTGCCCAATAAGGATTAACTCCAATAGTAGTTGCATCAACCCCCGCAGCAGTGTCTTCTTCGTTCCAACCGCCACCCCAAACATACATAGTATGTCCAACAGGTTGTTTTGCAGTAAGCAAAAGATTGGCGATAGATTTTTCCCCCGCTACTGGTTTGTGGGTGTCGTAAGCAGTAAAGTTATTATTGTTATTATTATTTATATTGCTTGTATTGTTGGTATTATTTATAGTATCCGCCTTACTAACGTTTACATCACTGTTTTGTAAAGATGATGAACTTTCGGGTGCTTTAACATTGCAACCGCAAAGAACAAGACAGCAAAGCAAACAAAGAAATTTTTTCATTTTTAAATCTCCTTTTATAAACTAATACTATTATACCACAATACAAAGCAGTTGTCAAGTCCGAAATTATCCGTTTTTTGCTCCTGTTTTTGTGTATAGATACTTTTTTGTGTTATTTCACAAAAAATATGTTATAAACAGTCGTATTTTCTTTGTTTAGTGTATTGCATTTTGCTTGTGGTTGTGCTATAATAATGCAAGTGCTATAAAAATAAAAAGGAGAATGTATATGCTAAAATTCAATCAGGATATGACGAGTGGAAATGTTACAAGTCATCTACTTAAATTTTCGCTACCATTGCTTATGGGCAATTTATTTCAGCAGTTGTACAGTCTTGCCGATACTATTATAGTAGGTAAAGCTATGGGTAAATCTGCTCTTGCGGCGGTTGGAGCAACCGGTTCTATAACCTTTCTTGTTTATTCGCTTTGCATGGGGCTTGCCACCGGTGCAGGAATACTTGTTTCGCAGTATTTTGGTTCAGGCAAAAAGGATAATCTTAAAAAAACTATAACCAATTCAGCCTATATATGCCTTGTTTTTGGAATAGTACTTTCAATTATCGGCTATGCTGTTTCAAAACCGGTGCTTGTTTTGCTAAACACCGAACCTTCTGTTCTGGAGGACGCTGTTACATATTTGCGTATTTCCTGCATTGGAATGTTGGCGGTGTGTGCTTACAACTGGATTTCAAGTGTTTTGCGTTCGCTTGGCGATGCCGTTACTCCATTTATATTTTTGGTGATTGCAAGTATTATTAATGTTGGACTGGATTTGCTTTTTGTGCTGGTTTTTCATTGGGGAGTGGCGGGGGCTGCCTGGGCAACCATTATTGCACAGGGGGTCAGTGCATTGCTAAGCATACTTCTTGCAATGTTTAAAAACGAACATTTTAAATTTGAGCCGAAGCATTTAAAAGCAGACGGCGATTTAATAAAAAAATGTATTTCTGTGGGAATGCCCATTGCCATTCAAAGTTCGCTTATTGCTGTTTCCATGGTGGTTCTGCAAAGGGTTGCAAATGGTTTTGGCGAAACGGTTATGGCAACCTATACTGTCACAATGCGTGTGGAACAGCTGGTTCAGCTTCCTTATCAGTCACTTAATGCTGCCGTTTCGACTTTTACCGGGCAGAACATAGGAGCAGGGCAGGTGAGCAGGGTTAAAGAGTGTTTTAAAAAGTCTACACTTATTGCCCTTGTCTTTTCACTGTTAATGCTTGTAGTATTTATGATTTTCCCCCAGAATATTATGGAGATTTTCGCAAAGAAAAGCGACACTGATGTTATTTCAATTGGAGCTACCGCTCTTAGAATTTCCTGTGTGTTCTATTTTTTCCTTGGAATGATTTATGTTTCCAGAGGGCTTTTAAACGGTGCAGGTGATACAATCTATTCTATGATAAACGGTATTGCCGAATTGATTGGAAGGGTGGGATTTTCTTTAATTCTTGTTCATATTCCGAGTGTTGGAATGTGGGCGGTTTGGGGAACAACCTGCCTTACATGGGTGCTGACCTCCATTGCAAGCGTTGTAAGATATTATCAAGGAAAATGGATTGTTGTTTCTAAAGCCTAAAAAAATTCCCTCGCCTTTTGGGCGGGGGAATGATTGTCTATTTCTCGTCAAGAGCGTTGTTGATATATTTTATTGGGTCAACCCATTTGTCATTTACCTTAACGCCGTAGTGCAGATGATATTTAAGCGAAAGTTCTACCTGAGCAGTATCTCCAACCGCTCCTATAATATCTCCTGCGTTGAGTTCA
The DNA here is from genome assembly GCA_947631445.1 of uncultured Clostridia bacterium. Lineage (GTDB taxonomy): Bacteria > Bacillota > Clostridia > Oscillospirales > Ruminococcaceae > CANRLN01. The sequence continues at coordinate 360 of CANRLN010000029.1, read as the reverse complement.
TCGCCCTCTTTTACCATAACAGCTTTGTCAAGGTTGTAGTAGTGGCTTACTGCCAAATCCTCCTGCTGAACGATAACGCAGTATCCCCAAAGGGTGTCCTGATAAACCTGCTTTACAACTCCTTTTCCGACACTTTTTACCTTTGTTCCACTTGGAGCGGCAATGTCAATTCCGTCGTGGGTTGTCCATATTCCCGTTGTAGGATTTTTGACAAGTTCACCGTCCGAAAAGCTTCCGATAACCTCGCCTGTAACCGGCATGGTTTTGGTAAAGGTTTTGATTGCCTCCACCGCTGAACTTTCCGAAACCGAAGACAGGTCGGGAATTTCCATCTGTGCTACTGCTTGGGAGGGTTCGGAG
>CANRLN010000028.1 GCA_947631445.1 uncultured Clostridia bacterium | reverse complement strand
CAACCGTAATAATCATACCAGTAATATCTACCTTTGCTGCACCCTCAAGCTTAGGAAGAACCTCACGCAGAGCCTTGCCCGAAGTCATAACATCTTCAATTATAACAACCTTTTCGCCGTCCTCAAGCTGTTTGCCAACAAACATTCCGCCCTCGCCGTGGTCTTTAACCTCTTTGCGGTCGAAACAATAGTTTACATCAATACCATATTTGTTGTAGAGAGCAGCAGCGGCAGAAACAGCAAGGGGAATACCCTTGTAAGCAGGTCCAAAGAGGGTGTCAACAGGGATATTGTTTGCCTTGATACAGTCGGCGTAAAATTCGCCAAGTTTTGCAAGTTGACCGCCCTTTTTATATTCGCCAGCATTGATAAAATATGGGGCAATTCTACCGCTTTTAAGGGTAAAAGAACCAAACTTAAGCACATTGCAATCCACCATAAATTTAATAAAATCTTGTTTATAACTCATTTTAAAAACTCCTTTATTTTATAAAATTATTTTTAATTTAAGACTGCTATAATTATATCATATAATTTTGATTTTGTCAATAGATTTTATATTATAAAAAATAATTGATAGTTATAAATTTATATTAGAAACGTTAATTTCTCCACTCATAAGTTTGGGGAGCAGGGTGTCACGTATAATTTGTAAACGGCATATTTCATTATAATTTAATTTAATCATTTTATCTAATGATGCAACAATATTTTCAAATTCATCTATTATTTTTTTCGTTGGAATATTAACTTGTAGGTTATATAAAGATTCTTTATTTATTGAGCCAAAGACTGTACCTTGACCATTAAATACATTAAGTTCTTTTCTTTTTGAAAGCATTGTGTACAAAACAAATGATTGGTGATTATCTTTAGAGTGCATAGTGGCAAGTCCTCTTCCAATACAACAATTACAGTTAGCTATATTTATATCTCCAACGGGAGCTCGAACACTCATAAGGACATCATTTTCTTTTGCCATGCGTTTTGGTTCAGTTGTATATAAGCGAATAGTTGGAAAACGTGTTCCAAATTCACCTCTCCCTTGAAAAAATATAGTACCAATTTTTTTTTCATTATAGCTATCACCTTTGGGTGACTGCCCCATAGTAATATCTGCTATATCTGATAATTTTCCAATTTTCCAATCGCTCGGCATAACCCCACCGAATGGCTCGAAATCCACAAACCACGATTTAAAAATTGCCTTTGCTTGCTCCTCTAAATTATTATTTATTTTATTATTAAGTTCTATTTTGTCGTCAAGGGATTTTAAAATGCTTGCTATCTTTTGTTGGGTTTTAAGGGGTGGGAGGTCAATATTAATATTTTCAACAACATCTGTTTGCACTCTTTGTCTGCCAGATGAACCAACCATTGATTTAATAGCAGGTTTTCTAATAGTTGGACTAATAGTTAAATAATACAGATAATTTTTGTCCAAAATATTGGGATTAGCTCTTAAAACGATATATTCTGTTGAACCAAAGCCCACCTCATTATTATCAAGAAAATTAACTTGTGCTATTTTACCGTTTTCCAAGCATGGTGTAATTCTTGCCATTATAGTATCACCATTTTTAAATTTTGTTCCACCATTAAATTTGCATAAATCATAATTAGAAATATCACGACAAAACGGTTGCAATTTTTCCATTGGAACTTTTTTAGCAAGCGTACCTTTTTTTATAGTTTCTTTAGGATTAAATTCTACAATATCACCTAATTTATATTTCATACCAACACCGCCTTATTTATAATTTTGTAATAATTTTATTATAGCATATTTTAATCTAAATTGCAAGTGGTGTAAGTTAATATTTTTTTTACTAAATAGATATAAAATATTAATAAAAACCTCTTGACAAATTGCTTGAAATGGTGTATAATATTATTGTTGCAAAAAATGTTGATAAAAATTTATAAATGCTACTATGGCTCAGTAGGCAGAGCACATCCTTGGTAAGGATGAGGTCACCGGTTCGAATCCGGTTAGTAGCTCCAATTAATCCACCGCAAAGTACAAGTTTAACGTACTTTGCGGTGATTTTTAATATTTATATATTTTGTAAATATATCTCATAAAACTCTGTAAAATCCAATCATTGCATAAACTATTGCATAAACAAATTCGTAATTTTTTTGCTTAAGCAAGCTTAATTTTTTATTTAATTAATTTATTTACTTTCGCCCGCACTTCCTCAAGGAGATTTATAATATATATGACACAAAACTAAATTCAAATAATATTAAAAATATTCTATTCTCTTTACTTAGGTCAATGAAACAATTAATTTTTATCAAAGTTTATATTTTGCAGAAAAAATGCAAAATCACTTGACTTTTTTTAAAAAATAGTGTATAATTTATATAGTTAAGTGCAATAAATATTAGAGGGTGTTATTTATGTTGACAAGATTTACAATAGAGAACTACAAATCTTTTGTAGATAAAACTGAATTTTCAATGATTAAAGCTTCAAAGCAAAAAGGTTTAGATTATAGTTTGATTAGGGAAAATTATAAATCTAAAACAGTAAATGCTGTGTGTTCTTCGGTGATTTATGGAGCAAATGCAAGCGGAAAAACTAACATAATTGGTGCAATGGACGTTTTACGTTCTATTGTTTTAAGAGGAAACATTAAAAATTTAACTGAAATATCTCCAAATTTTGCTTCAATGAACTTATCTTTAATACCTAACAATCAGCTTAAAGAAAAGAAAAACGTTAAATTAGGCATTGAGTTTTTGGACAATGATATTCTAATAAACTATGAATTAGAAATAGATTTAGGAATTTTCTTAGAAAGCGATTATAACAGAAAAATTATAAGGGAAACTTTATGTATTGACAATAATATTGCTTTTGAAAGACTTGAAAAGGACATAAAAGTTTATTCATCAATAAAGCCTTTCCTGCCAGATAATACTACTCATAAAAACTTTGTCAATATGGCTAATATAGCTGAAAATAGTTTAAATGATGAAGAATTGTTTTTAACCAATGGCTTTAAAGTAGTATTTGCACCTAAACTTGTAGAAAAAATATTAGAGTGGTTTAATAATAAGTTTGTTGTGATATACAGTGCAAATTCATTGCATACTATTAATAAATTTTCGGGTTCAAAAGAAAAGAAGATATACGTTAATAAAGCCATAAATGAGGGTGCAAAGCTGTTTGGGATTAATTCTAATGCACTTGGATTTGCTGTTGAGGAAAATGATAAAGAAGCTAAACTATGTTCTGTTTTTGATGACAAGGCTATTCCATTTGAAACATTTGAATCCTATGGTACAGTTCGATTTATAAATATATTCCCAATTATAATACAAATTATTAAAAATGGTGGTATTTTAGTGATAGATGAATTTGATGCTTCCATTCACCCAACGGTTTTAATGAGTATTATAAATATTTTTCACAATGATGATATAAACAAAAATCATGCTCAACTAATTTTTAATACCCATAACCCTATGTTTCTTAACTCAAATCTTTTTAGACGAGATGAAATAAAATTTGTTGAACGTGATGAAGATACTCACTTTAGCTCACTTTATTCATTGTCGGATTTTGGAACTTCCGGAAAAGGTGGCGTAAGAAAAGAAACAGATTATATGAAAAATTATTTATCAAGTCAATATGGTGCAATTAATGATATTGATTTAACTCCTATTTTTGAAGAAATAATGGATAGTGAGGTGTAACAATTGAAATTAATTACAAATAAATACTATTTTTCAGTTGAAGGCGAAACAGAGTATTGGTATTTAAAATGGCTTGAAAAGGAAATTAATAATAGCAATTCAAAAAAATACAAAGTATCGTTTGAGTGTAAAGTACAAAAAAGTCCTGAAAAGTTTGTAAAAACAATTAAAATATTAAATAAAACTACGGTATATCATATTTGCGACATTGAAAGTCAAGATGAAATACACCAAAAAACTCTTTGCTCTGTATTGGATAGTATGAAAAAGGCTACAAATTGTGGAAAAACTGTAAAGTATGTTTTAGGTTATAGTAATTTCACGTTTGAATTGTGGCTGATTTTACATAAATTAGATTTTAATAAATCTGTGTCGCATAGAAAAAATTATCTTATACCAATAAACAAAGCTTTTAATGAAAAATTTGAAAGTCTTGATGAATATAAAGAAGAAAAAAATTTCAAACATTGTCTTGAAAAATTAACCCTTGATGATGTCATTGATGCTATAAATCGTTCCAAAATTATAATGGAAAATAACAAGAATAATGGATACAAGCCTATTAAATATGGAAAATTTGAATATTATAAAGAAAACCCGTCATTAACAATATGGGAAATTATTCATACTATTTTAATTGATTGTGGCATTATTTCAAAATCTTGATTTTCGTTGTTCAATAAAAAAACAGCCCACTAAGGAACTTTAAAGCTCTCCTTAGTAGGTTTGTTTAAAGGTGTTATAAGACAAGTCGGTTAATACTGCTTTGAGTAGGTAAAAAATATTAAATGTGTACAAAAAATATTTTAATTTACTTTTGATAAATTTAAAGTTTTGCGATATAATAAACGTTGTAAAGTAATGAAAATATCACCTTAGGTTGAGTAGATAAGATGAATATAAGAAAAAAAGTTTGATTTTAATTTGACGAAGAAAAAATAGGAGAAAAACAATGGATAAACACTTATTGATTGGTAACGGAATTAATATACAATTTGGTGGATTTGATAATTATTCCAATTCTGCAATAATTAAAAGAGTAATTAATAATATCAAAACAGGAAAATATAACAAATTGACAGAGAATGTGTTTAAATCTGAAGAACAGTTAGAGTTGTTAGGTAATTTGGCAAATATTATTGATGATATAAAAGCAGGAAAATATTCGAAATATACTGATGGACTATTTATGTTGAAAGAATTAGAAAGAATACAAAGAACATATCCTAAGAAAAGCACAATAGACTCGGTTTTTATGGAAGATTATTTCTTGGCATTTGAAGTCTTTAACAATGATTATATAAAAAAAGATGGAGAAAAAACCAGTGAATATTATAAAAAAACAATGTTTGATTTTCTGCATCACATATTAGTAGATGGCATATATAATGACGGAAAAATCAATGATATATACAAAAACGCTTATCCTGGATTGAAAAAATATTTTGATAGTTTTTCTAATATCTTTACTACTAATTATGATTATAATATTGAGAATATTATTGGAAAATCAAACACTGTTTGCCATTTGCACGGAGAATTCAATAAATTATCACCAAAATATGATGTAATTAGTAAATACTATAATGCACATCAAACCGAATACAATAAATTAATTCAAAAAAAATTTAGTGACATGAAGCATATCTATAGTGATACAATCATGAGTTGGTCGTGGCTTGATAAATATGGTGAATTAATATCACCAGATATGAAGGCAAAAGAAACTTTGTTTGAGTCAATTAGTGGTCAATTAGAAATTTTAGGATTGTCACCAAATAATGATGAGCATTTGTTTATTTTGTTAAATGACAATCCTAATATTAAATCAGTCATTTACTACTATTTCGAAGATTATGATAGGCAAGAAATTCAACACCATATTAAAAAGCCATTTATCCCTAAAAAAGTGAACGAATTGTGGGAATCAATGAAATGATTGGAAGAGTGGATATATTTCTACAAACGAGAGTAGGTAAAAAATAAGATAAAAAATAACTAAAAACCGTGTGGAAATATTTTCACACGGTTTTGCTATTAGTTAATTATTTTAAAAGTTCATTTACTTTTGCCTGCACATCTTTATAGCTATAACCAGCCTTTTCAAGCCTGCTTTTTCGTTCTGCTCCATTACCCCACCAGCCTAAAATTACTTCCATTGCGACCTGCTCCAGCGTTTTTTTATATCCATTAAACTTTTTTTGTGTAATTATCTTTGCATAGTCGATATAGCAATAATTCAAATCAACATTTCCAGAGATGCCGTCAATTTTGCCTTTTGAAGAATACTGCCACATTCCGTACTTGCCCTTATAGTTGCATTTGCTATTATATTCAGCAACCCAAAGTGCATATTTTCCCGCCGTTTCTGACGTGATGTAGCTTTCAAGCGGACTTCTTGACATATAAAGTCCTGCAAAATATCCGTTCTTTTCAAGTTCATTACAAAAAGCATTTACAAGATTGCTACAAAAAACTTTACCTTTTGCAAACTGTTTTGGTTCTTCCAAATCAAAGAATATTGGGTATTCAAATTGCTTGCCTTTAATAATTTCAATGCAGGTTTTAGCCTCTTGCACCGCCTCTTGAACCGAATTTGCATAGCTATACCAATATGCTCCAACTGCAAGTCCTGTCGACTTTACATTTTTGTAATTTTCTTCAAAAAACTTATCTTTTTGGGAAGTATACTTGCCATATCCAGCACGGATTATAACAAACTCTATGCCTGTATTTTTGACTTTTTCAAAGTTAATTTTGCCTTGATGATGTGAAACGTCAATACCTTTAATTTTCATTTTTATCCTCCTTAACTTTACTCAATTCATTAGTCAAATCCTTAAATCTAATTTTTTCATTATTACGTATTACATATACATTTTCTGAATTGCCTACTTGATTAATATATCTTTTTACTGCTACATCAACAAATTTTGGTTCAAGTTCTACACCATAACAAATGCGATTTAATTGTTCACAAGCAATTAATGTTGATGCAGAGCCGAGGAAACCGTCAAGAACCAATCCATTAGTTTGGGTACATTGTTTAATGAGATAAGCTATTAAAGGTACAGGTTTGCTTGATGGATGTCCACAACCATCTTCCTTGCTATTCTTTATTCTATCAAATTCAAAAACTGTTTTCTGTTTTTGGTCTCCATACCAGATATGTTTACCATCTTTTCTCCAACCCCAAATAATTGGTTCATGAATGTATTTCCAGTCGGTTCTTGTAAGCACCAATCTGTCTTTCTTCCAAACAAGTCCTGCACCAACCTTAAATCCTGCATCTTCATAAGCATCATGAAATACTCTTGCTTTAGAAGTTGCATAAAAAACATAAATTGAAGCATCATTTGCCATTGCATCATGAAATCTTTCAAAAGCTGATTTTAAAAATTTGTATCCCTCTTCATCGCTTAAATCATCATTTTTTATTTTTCCCGATGAGTTTTCGAGGTTCACAAGATATGGAGGGTCAGTACAAACAAGGTTTACTTTAGTATCATTTAGTAAATTGGTATAAGTTTCATGTTTGGTACTATCACCACAAATAATTTTATGTTTACCTAATAGCCAAATGTCACCTTGTTTGGTAACTGCAGGTTTTTGCAATTCTTCTTCAATATCGAAATTGTCCTCTTTTATATCAGTATCGATTTCAAATAAATCTGCAATTTCAATGTCATTAAATCCAGTTAATTCTACATTAAAGCCATCATTCTGTAAGCTTTCAATTTCAATTCTTAAAAGTTCTTCGTCCCAGCCTGCATCCATTGCCATTCGGTTATCAGCAAGTATATAGGCTTTTTTCTGTGTATCTGTCAAATAATCGGCAAATACACAAGGTACTTGAGATATATTTTCCGCTTTCGCAGCTAATACACGTCCATGACCTGCAATAATATTAAAATCTTGGTCAATAATTACAGGATTGACAAAACCAAATTCACGCAAGGAAGAACGAAGTTTATTGACTTGTTCTGCCGAATGAGTTCGTGCATTATTTATATAAGGTATCAACTTATCAACATTGACAAGTTGAAAATCAGTTGTTGTTTTCATCTAATGTTTCTCCTTTTTATAACCTTCTTAAGTTTTTTTCGTGCATCAAAAATATTATTTTTTATCAATTGCCCTTTTATTTTTTTATATCTTTGAAACATTAAACTATTATTACAATTTGTTAATTCATAAGTTTGCATTTATTTCCTCCTTGACAATAGTTTGTCCATAGGATTCTGAGGAGCTTTTGGAGTTTCTACAGAATTATCCTTGACAACTTGATAGATTTTTTCCCATGTTTGGTTTGCCTGTTTTGTGAACATTTGCAACATAGACACATATGGACTTGCTATGGCATTTCCTGTGGTTGGATGTTTGGCTAAAAATCCATAGTCACTAATGCATTGTTCACATTGTATTTGTCGAGCGATACTCATAGCATATTGATTTATCAACTGTATATTTACCTTTTCAGCACAACCTAAGTTATTTAACCAATCCCATGTTTCGTTGAAAATCTCTTCAGCATAAAGGTCTTTACCATTTTTTTGAGATGCTTTCATGTACTCTCTAACTGGTGGAATGTCTTCGCCAATAAGAACCGAAGCAGGCAAGTTTAAATTTTCAATTTTTTTGTTGATTAGTTCCATAACTGTAACCCAACAAAATTTACAATATTTTTATTCATAATATTATCTCCTGATTAATTTTTGTTTGATTGTGTCCCAAAATAAAACGCAATTACAGTTGTATAAATTGTCAACACTTGATTAGCATCAAGTCTGCCTTTCACCGCCAAATAGGCGAATACAACCGTTAAAACAAGTGTTATTATTGACTTGACTTTAAGTAATCCCGCTATGATGTTCTTCATCTTCCAAATCCCCAATCCTACGTTCAATTTCTTTAAAGCGTTCTTCCAAAAGCGGAATACGCTCGGCAAAATTGTTATGTTTATCGACTTTCTTTTCAAGCTGTTCAATTCTATATGATATTAATTTCATGCCCGAAAAGCTACCCAAAAGCGTTCCACCAAAACTAAGCAAAGCAATTAAAATTTCACTGTTCATGTTTAGCCCTCCGTTTTTTCCATAACAAAGTTTTTAGCAATAGCATGATAGTTTTTATCGTTAAATCTAATATTTGTGTCAAATCCAACGTTGGAACAGGTCAAAATGTCCTTTTCTTCGCTTATAAGATTACTGGAAGAAGTATCATATAAAATCGCATTGCTAACATAAATTTTGCCTGCTGGAGCGTCAAAACCAAAACTATTATAAAGCTGTTTTGTGGTGCTATCGTTGATATTATATAATTCTTCAAAATTTCCCGTGGTTGGTGGGAATGGTACGGAATTTAATGCTTTTATGTAAGAGACTTCAAGACTTGTTCCGTTTTTGCGAATTAAAAAAAATCGTCCTATGTCTTTTTCTACACTCTCTGCTCCAACAAACTTTAAAAAGCACCAATTTCCAGATTTTATATAATAAATTAAGATTTTAAAATTATTATAATTAGTAGCAGGCATAGAGCAAACCGTTGTTTGACTTACTGCACATTTAATATATAAAGAAGTTGAGGAATACTCAGCTAAATTCAAAAATACTTTGTCCCCATACAAAATATTATAGTCACTACTGCTTGACCCTCTTTGTGCTATTGTAAGCGTTACCCCTAATAATTTGCCAACTTCTTCTGCTGTTTTTTCTGCAAAGAATTTAGCCTTGTTAGCCGTTTGTTCATAAGTTATTGTGATTGTTCCATAATTTTTAGCCATTGTCTACCTCCGTATATGTTAAATATTGCTTGTTTGCGTCCGTGGTTTCAAAATCACTAAGATTTAGTTCACCTATGATAGATTTACCAATTTCCCCTGTGTTATGATATTTGGGATTAAATTCAACAGCTATATAAAAAACTTGTGAACCAATCAACATTACATTAGTATCTCCTGCAATTATTACATTTGCTTTTACCATGCCAGCACAATTAAGAGCGATTGCTGGGATTAAAAAGCTGACTATATTTTTATTTTTATGAATGTTATCTGTTTTGCAAAGTTTTCCGTCAGGTCGCAAAAACTGTACAGATATACTAACCTTTCCCCATGCTTCAGTATCTTCAAGGTTCATAGGCTCACCATTTTGTATAGTTTCAATTATAACTTTTCTTGAATTTCTATCTCCTTGAGTTGCATATATAGTAGGAGGATTTGCAGAACTTGCAAAATCTAAAAAAATTCTATCTTCTATCGCTTCCATTGTAAACCTCCAGTCTTTTTCCAAATCCATCAAACTGCATTATTTTGACCTCAAAATCAAACCTTGTATTTGGTTCTTCGCTCTCTATGATGATATACTTTTTTCCTTTGTATTTAGTCCAAACATGGCTTTTACTCATAGATTGCAAAAATACATAGTAGTACAAATTGGTATTTACAGTTTCAATAAATATACTATCTATTTTTATTCGGCAAATACAATTATTATCAGTTTTTGCTGTGCCTAAGTCCCCAAAATATGGGCTTGCGGTTTCATAAGCATATAATTTTCTTGTTCCATAATTTTTTGTATTAACAATTCTATTCTTTTCACCTGTGCAGGTTAATCCACCACATTCAAGGGTATCACAACCAATGTGGGTTGTGCTTATACTGCCATTCGCAACCACGATTTCGCCGTCTTTTATTGTAGTGTTGCCCATGTTGATTTCGCTGTTGGTAAAAATCACATTATAGTTATTAAAATATGCACCTGCATTAAAAGTAGCATATCCGTTAAATTCTGACGTTCCACCAACATAAAACCAGTCGCCAACCGAAAAGCTTTCTCCTACCTGCACCCTTGCCCCGCTACTCCAAAGACCAAAATTAATAGTCAAATACGCATTATAATAATCATCATTAGGGTTATCTCTGTGTGTAAAAGCTAAATATTTTGCTGAATTTTCAGCAGCACAAGTTAGTCCATGTGCATCTGTTCCGACCCATGAATTACCCAAGAATGTGGCAATTGAATTATCGCCACTAAAAAAAGTTAAGCCGTTTTTCCATAATTGAGCATATTCGCCATTACTTCCTGATTTTATAACACCATCTTTAAGACTAAATTCATCAGAAGTTATACTTACTTGATTAGCTTCCATATCAAGTTTGCCGATTAATTTTCCGCTTTCATCTCTTATAATTGACATATCAATTTTAGATACAGCACTATCAATTTCGCTCTCCAAGCCGTCAATTCGCCCTGTAACACTCAATGTAATTTCATTATATTTTTGGTCTATTGTTGATTGTGTTACTTCCATGATATGGTTTTCGCTATCTTCAACCGTTTTAGTTATCTGACTTTTAAATTCGCCATTTTCAACCTTAAATTCTTGTAGAATGTTTCCTATTTTTGTAATTTGATATTCAGTTTTTAAAATTGTTGATGCAAAATTGGACTTTGAATTGCCAAGCTCCATTGATACGTAACGCTCAAGCAAACTATCATATGTGTATTTAATCACCTTTACACGAACATTCACTCCAAGTTTATTATATTTGACTGTAAGCGTATCACAAAGGCTTACACGCTCTAATGGGGCAAAAGCTTTATATTCTTCTGTTTGCCAAAGTTGAACAAACGAAATATCAAGGCTTACTTTTGGAGAGCCTAAATTGTGTGTGCTTACATATTTTTCAGTTTTCTCTCTTAATTTTGATTTTGTAAAAGGTTCATCTTGTTCCCACATATCGGTTAAATCAACAGGTAAAACTTTATCATGCCCAAAACTTTCTATATCCTCAATTTTTACAATAGGGTCATCTAACTTAAGTATTACATCTTGTGTGGTTTTGTTATCATTATCGCCTGCATCTTGTGTATATTTGGCATACGGCATTATGTGGGTGTAACAATCGGATATATTACTTTCACTTTCCAATTCAGACAAATTTTTTCCGTATTCAATAGTTATATCTGTGTCAGTTCCCCGCCTTTGGTGCAAGATAATATGATAATTGTCAAATTCATATTCACCGCCCCATTTATCCAAAATAGAGCCGTCACGTCCGCCTAAGCATGAACGTATAGAACATGGTTCAGTAACGCTTAAAACATTCAAACTTGTACTCTCAGCTGTTGCAGTAAAATTATGTTCAATTTTACATTCAGACAACAGCTTATCAAATGTTTCTTGAAGCGTTATAGGTTTAGTTACAAATTCATCACACGGCAAGCCATTTAAATCATAAGAAATATGCTCCCCGTGAACAGTAACCATTCCACTTAGAGGCTTATCAATTTGATAAATTCTAAATAATTGTAGGGCTGATTTTTCATTTGCTTTAGCTTTAATTATGCAACCGTTTTCAATACTTTTATAATCTCTGCCCGATAGCGGATATTGCAGTTCAATTTCAAAAACGCCGTTTCGCTCTTCTGTGACTTCACATTTGGTGCAGTCAGAAAGAAAACAAATTCCCGAACCGACAAAGTCTTGTTCTGATTTGTCATATAAAATTGGTATCATAATTTGCACCACCTCGGAACAATTTCAATTTTTTGTACATTTTCAGTCCACACAATTTTATTTTCACCATGATACAATTTAGGAAATTCTTTAGCTTGAAAACTTGACATCTTAGAAACGTTACCTTTATAAACAAGCATATTTTCACTATCAATATCAATATAATCCTCAACATTAGTAATAGCAAAACTGCTCTTAGTTCCAATGATTACAGCAAGTGTACCTGAACCATAAACTCTTATGTGTGGGTTTGACGGAATAAAAGAAGTATTTATTATACTTTGTCCGCTTTCGGTAAAAGTAAATTTTTCTTCTCCTAAAAAGCTGTATTTAAAAGGTTTGCAGTCAAATTCAAAGGTTGCTGACATTATGCGATTATCCACTTCAAATGTTGTTCCACCTGTAAATAATGCAAGCCTATAATATTCGGGGTCATAGCTATCAACAAGTTTTTGATACCCTGTATTGCTTGCAAAATCATTTTTAGCCATTGTAGATGTGTTAAGAAGTGAGATGTGTGTAGGGTCGTCAGCAAAACTAACAGTATAAGAAATTGTGATGTTTTCAAAGTTTCCATTATCAAGCAACAAATCGCCATTTCTGCCAGCAATGGTGGTTTTTGTGTAACTTCGTTTTGCACAGTCATATGTATTTGTTTTTACAACATAACCGCCATATTGTTGAATGTTGTTTCCTGCAAATATAAAATAAGGCTGATAAGCATTTATCATCTAAATACCGCTCCTTTTCGCTCAATCTCTAAAGAAAGTGCATAACCCACCTGCTTTACAAGTTTGTTTATATCCTGTTCACCATGATTTTCAAAATGTTCTATATTTAATATAACATTTGGTGTAGTATACCTGTTTGCACTGCCTTGAACACTATTTGTAGAGCCACTTAAATTAACTTTAGCATTTAAATTATAGTCGGTATTTATAGCATTGGTCATAGCTCTATTGACATCTTTCATTTCACTTTCAAATCCTACACCAATACCCTTTGCAAGATTTATGCCAATTTTGTCACGAAGTAACCTTGATGGAGAGTGTATTCCGAAAAAGTCTTTAAGAGCCTGCACAAGGTTACTACCAACCTGATAAATACTATCTATAAAGTCAAAGTTTTTGATACCGTCTACAATGCCTGCTATAATATTTGCTCCTATACCAAGCAAATCAGGAAGCCTTTTCATAAATTCACCTGATATTGTGGTTATAATTTCGGGTACAGCGGTAACAATCTTATCAAGATTATCTAAAACACCATTTGCAAGAGCAATTATAATATCAAGACCGCTATCAATAATTTTTGGCAAATTGTCAGTAACTGCACCTACAAATTTAGGTATTATAATATCAATTGTTGTACGGATTTCTTCTGTATTATCAGATAATCCGTCAAGTAAATTTACAAGCAGGCTAAAACCTGTATCAAGAATTGTAGGGAAATTTTTTTCAATTACATCACAAATTGAGGTTATAATAAGTGGAATTTCTGGTTGAATTGCATCTGCTACAAGAACAACCGAATCAATCAATCCATTAAGTAGAATAACACCTGCATCAACTATCATTGGTATAAGTTCAGGAATGTACAAGCAAAGTCCGCTTATAAGGTTATTAAACCCTGTCATAAGGTCTGGAAGAATAACCTCAACAAATGTTGGCAAAAACTGTGTTATTCCGTCTGCAATGGATAAAATAATTGAATTAAAATTTTCAATCATTGTCGGAAGAAAAGCAGTTATGTAAGAGTTTAATAGCGATATTAAATTTGGAAGTGAATTTGAAACAAACTCCTCCAAAGCTGGGGCAACAGCATCTAAAACTGTATTTAAACTTGTAATTGCAGAAGTAAAGATACTTGTAACAACTGTTGAAATGTACGGTTGCATTTGAGGTATGTATTGTGTAAACTCTTTTATCAAATCTGTAAATCCTTTTATTGTGGCAGGAAGTATAGTTCCTGTGATTGTTGGCAGATTTTCCACTACTACATCAGCAATAGAAAAAATAATATCATTAAATCCACCTAAAAGGTTTGGAATTTCTTTCGCAAATCCTTTTATCATAGTATCGCTTACATCTTTTGCAAAAGAACCGAATTTTGTAAGTGCCTTGCCTAAACCATTTTTGTTAAGTTCAGTTACAACATCATTTGCTCCTTGAACAATAGTTCTAAGTGCAGGACTTAATTTATCATTTATTGATAATGCTGTTTCTTGAATGTTAGATTTTAAAATTGTAATATCTCCAGCAAGGTTATCGGTCATGGTTTTAGCCATTTCTTCTGCTGTTCCGTCACAATTCTGTAACGCATCAGCATAGTCATAAAATGACTTACCACCCTCTTTAGCTTGTTCTGTGCAAGCAGACATTACAGTTTGTAGTGAAGCATATTGTTTTGTACCTGCAATAGCTTTAGACAAATTGTTTCGTTCTTTGTCGGTCAAATCTCCCCAAATTCCCGAAATATCACCTAAAATTGTAGAAAGATTTTTCATATTTCCTTGACTATCATATATAGATACACCATAGTCATTTAACGCTGTTTCACAATCGCCCGTATTGGTAGCAAGTCGTGTCATCAAAGCATTAAGGGAAGTACCTGCCATTTCACCTTTAATACCTGCATTAGCCATACTGGCTATAGCTGCAGTAGTGTCTTCCATAGAAAAACCCATAGATGTTGCTGTTGCTGCACATTTTTTATATGCCTCACCAAGCATATCTGTTGTTGTATTGGAGTTTGCCATTGTATATGCCAACACATCAGTAAAATGACCAGTTTCATCAGCCTTTTTGCCAAAAGCAGTTAAATAGTCGGTTACAATATCTGAGGTTGTTCCTAAATCAAGACCAGAAGCGGAAGCAAGGTTTAAAACTTCGTTGACATGACCTGTCATGTCATCTACTTCCCAGCCTGCCAAAGCCATATATTCAAGTGCTTGTCCTGCTTCAGTTGCTGAATACATAGTTGTTGCACCCATTTGACGGGCAGTATCTTTTAGTTTAACAAAATCCTCATCAGTTGCTTGAGAAATAGCCTTTACTTTTGACATTTGTTTGTCATAATCAAGACCAATTTCAACAGACGATTTTACAATGCCTGTTCCTAATTTTGTAGCAGAAGTTATATAGGTTTCAAATCCCTGCCCAATTGCGGATAATGCCTCTGTTCCTGCTTTTGTAGCAGTTTCAGCATATGCTTTAAAAGCCTTGCCTGCCTCCTCAACGGCTTTAACCTCAATTTTTCCAAACTCAAGGGCAAATTTTCCAACACAAGATGCAGCTTTAAGAGAATATTCAGAAGTCTTTAAAAGAACTTTTCCTACTGTTTTACCAACTGTGCCGATTGTTTTGGTAACTGTAACAACAGATTGTATTTTTGGTGGGAGTGCAGAAAAAATTTCTCCCATTCTCCCCAAACTTGAATTTGTGTTAGAAATTTCTCTTGTTAAAGCTCTAAATGCTTCAGGATTTGTAGCATCTGCTCCAGTCCTTTTCAATTCCTTTTGCAGGTCTTTTAAAATTCCAAGTTTTTCAGCAGTAGCATTGGATTTTTCAGCAAGAAGAGTTTGCTTTTGGGCAATAAGTTGAATATTTTTGGGGTCAAGTTTAAGCGATTTATCTACTTGTTTTAATTCTTTATCAACCGAACGGATAGCCTTTTCACTCTGCTCACAAGCCTTTTGCAGTTTGCTTGCATTACCGCCGATTTCGACAGTTAACCCCTTTATCTTTTTATCCATCTTCCCACCTCCTCAAGCTTTGCTTATAACTATTATATTTATCTTGATTTATTTCACCATTTTTATATAGTCTGTCAATTTCAGGTTCAATTTTTTTGAGATGATTATATCTTGCCTCATCATCAACAACATCCTGTCCCATTTGTGCCTTTTTATTGCGTATATAAGCAGACAATATATTTATTGCCGAACCGTATGTTAAATATTGTATGTCGCTAACGGTCATACCAACGGATAGCAACAAAGCGATAATTTCTTCGACCGTGTAAGAATTATCGCTGTTGTCATTGTTGCCAATTACTCGTTTTTTCGGTCAATTTTAGTCATAGCGTCCAAAAGATTTCCGCATACTTTTTCTGCGTTTGAATAATCAATATCTTCAATTTCATCAAGCCAGTTTTCAAATGATGTAATATTTTCATCAGCTGTTTTTGCAAAAGCCCACATAATTTGATATGTAATATTTTTAGCCATATAAGAATATTCCATAGCCATTGTATTACTTTTAAATTTTCCTTCTGATTCAGCATTTTCTTTTCTGTATTCATCAAGTGCGATAACATCTACAAGCATATCTTTTCCAAAAGCCTGCTTATAGATAAGCTGTGACAAAAGACTTGCTTTAAGTTTTACAGATTTTTCATTAATTTTAATTTCACCAAACATAAACTATCTCCTATTCTGATGTTGTTATAGGTTCAGGAACGGTTGTAAATTCTTCTTGTCCTGCTATTGTATATCTTACAAGTTTGTCTTCTTCTCTCGGACTTGCTGCAATTTTATATTGTGGGAACTGCGTGTCAAAAGAACTTCCCTCGGAAGTCTTGCCAGCAAGGCTAAGACGTGCAGTACATTGACATCTTGGGAAAATAGTGGTTTTTCCCACTCCGTCTGACGTTTCTTCCATAATAAAAAGTGAAAAATAAGGAAATTCTTTTCCGTCTGCATATTCGGCAATACCTTTTGCATCTTTCTTTTCGTTGAGCCATTCTGTTGAAACGTCATCAATAACAGCAAGTAAAGTAAGGGTAATGTCATAACCATCATTGGGATTGGTAGCATAAACTTTAATGCCGTCTGCATAAATGCTTGTGCTTTCGCCCTTGGGTTCAGCAGTGTATTCTCTACCACCTGCTTCCATGGACGGCAACCATTTAACAGTAGATTTTTCACCATTTAGCATTTTATAGCCAATTCTTCTAATAGTTTGCGTAATTTTTTGTGCCATACAAATACCTCGTTTCTAAATTCCAATATAGCAATTATAAATTGCCATAACCTCTCGCCTTTCGCTTACAAAAATTTCGTCCTTATCAAATGTAATTTTATTTTCAATCATAAGATTTTCAAATTTGCCACATATTGTAGTATCATTTGGTTTGTGATATAATTCAATCCTTATAACATTTGTTTCAAAAACATTAACACCATCTGCACACATATTTTCTTCAGAAGAAGTCCAAACAAGGCAGGGAGCAGTGGTGGGCTTGCTAAACTCATAATGTGTGCAAGGGATATTTAATTTTAAAAGAATTTTGCAAAAATCAGTTTTTTTCAAGAACTTTCTCCACCTTTTTCTCAAATTCCTTGTTGACCTGCTCTTGCACGGGTGCTATATGCGGATAAGCTTTAGCACGACTTCCGTTCGGCATTAAATGCCCATTTTCAATCAAATGACTTAAATGTGGTTTTGAAGTGTTGTGAATTATAATATTAAATTTTAAATTTCCTGTTTCTTTGGAAAATCTCCAACCAGTTGCATAGTGTCTACGCTCTGTCTTGGTTCTTCTTGGTGAAGTGGTTCTAAGCGTCAATCTTGCTTCTTGACAAATTTCTTCTGCTGATTGCTCAATTTCTTCAATAGCACTTTTGGTATATTGTCGCAATTCTTCCACAATATCGCTAATATCAAATTCGACGTTATCCATTATCTATCACCGCCATTATTTTAACAATTTTATGCAATTCATTAATATCTATAGCAGATTTAACAACATAAAGTTTATTGTTATAACAAATTCGGAAATTGGACGGATTGGCAATTATATCAGTGCATTTGCAACAATATCTAATCTTAAACTCAATTGTTGTATTGTAATCAGGCCTGCTTTCTTCAATTTTAGAAAAATCAGAATTAGATTTTATTCCAGCATAGCATTTATAGTAATCTGTCCACTCTTGAATTTCGTTGAATAGTTCATCTTTATAAATTTCAAATTTCTGAATGATAATTATGCGGTTAAATTCATTTGGATTGACATTCATCACCATCACTCCATTCAGAACATTGAAGTTGATTTACAATACTACGAATAATATAATTATTTTTAGAATTTCCTGCAATTGTTGTAGACCTGTTTTCATACATATCTGCAACAATTGCAAGTAATAGTAAACGCATTAAAGGATTTTCTTCAGAGTACTTTCCTACAGCATTCTTAATATATTCCTTTGATGCTTCAACTTCTAATATAATTATAGTATCATCATCATCAAAATCAACCCTTAGAAACTTTTTTACATAGTCAAGTCCCATTTTTAACTTCCTTATGAGCCTGTTTTAGGAGCAACTTCAAGTTGTCCAACAATATAATTCTTATCAGAACTATCCCATTGGATAACATCAAAAATTTCAATAATTCTTGCAACAGTGACATTAGAGCGGAATCAAACAGATGTATCAGTAGCAAATTGATATGAACCAGTGCTAATAAATTTTACAGCGTCCTGCAAATTGCCATAATAAATAGGTGCATAACCTGCTTTTGAAGCAGTAGCAGAAGTAGATTTAAGTTGAGAATTTGAAAAAACAACAACTGGATATCCCATGAAAAGACGTTCTGTAGGGCTTATAGGGTTAGGCTGAAGAATTGGTCTGCCGTTTGTATCAAGTTCTTGGTCGAGTTTGTCAAAACCGTCTTGATTTGTTACAATAATAGTGCCATTTAAAGCAGCAGGGTCTAAATCCCTGTTTATCGAAGATTTAAGAGCCTTCCAGTTATCAAGAACTTTCTTGGTTTTGCTTTTTTCCAACGCAGTAATAATAGCTGTGTTTTCTGTCAGTACTGCTTTTTTGGCAAAATATCTTGAAATATATGATAAAAGATTAGCATCACTCATTTGAATAAGCGTATTGGAAAGGTCAATTAAAGCACCATATTCCTTAAGGCTGAATGAGGCTTTTGTAAATTTTGGGTCTTCGCTGGCTGTTATTGCTGTTCCATCTGAAAATTCGGTCAATCCTACAGTACCATCAATATTTTCAACTACAAATGCACCTGTCATAGCAGATGTGGAAAGGCTACCAATGATACTACGCATAGACTTAAATTCACGCATAAGTTCATTGATTTGTGTGCAAATATCCTGTGGCATTATGTATGCTTCGCCGTTTGCACCATTAGGGTTTGTAGTACTTGGAAGAAGCAAAGAGTTTTCAGCCTCAGTAACCATCTTGCCAGAAAATTTCTTAAGTGCAGCTCGGATAAAGTTTGCTTTTTCCTTTACATTTTTCTTTAATTCAGGTTCTGTATTAGCTTTATTTTTCATTTCATTTTCAGCCTGTTCATCAAGGAATTTTTGAAGTTCGATTTTGACAATAATATTGTCGATTTCTGCCTTGGATTTGCTTGCATTGCTAACATCACCATTGTTAATAAAATTTTGCATTTCGTTAATCAAATCAGATTTTTTCTTTAAAAGATTTTCCAAAATTGTCATATAAAGACCTCCTAAGTATTTTCATAAATGTATTTTTGCAACTGTAAAAGTGCAATTTCATTGTTGTTTTGATTGTTTTTGTTAAATGCGTTTTTAATGTTTATAGGAATATTTTTGCAACATTTGAGTTTGTCAGTACAAAGATAATTTACAGCATTTGATTTTTCTTCCGCAAGTTGAAATTTAAACTTTTCAACTGCTTCAGTTCCTGTAAACCATGTTTCAGCATTTACAAAATCATTCAATTCTTCTTTGGTACAAAATGAATGATTTAAATAAATTTCCACTAAAGTATTTTGAATTTTATCTAATTCTTCTGCTTCTTTACGGATTTCATCAGCATTTCCATAAGCATATGAAATAGGTTTGTGTATCATGTAATAGGCTGATGGTTCTATAATAATTTTATCGCCTGCAAGTGCAATAATACTTGCTATGCTTGCAGCTAAGCCGTCAATGTACACGGTTTTAATACCATTATGAGCCTTAAGGCGATTATAAATAGTAATCCCTGCAAAAACTGAACCGCCACAACTGTTTATATGAATGCTTAATGGCTTGTTGGTATCAATTGTTGCTAAAAAATCTGAAACATCAGTAGGGCATACGTCCGTTTTAAAAACTTTATTATTTACAATATCACCATAAAAATTTATAATCGCTTTATCAGCATTATTTTGAAAATCCAATTATTATTCCTCCTTTTCCTTTGTATTATCATATTGAATGCCTAAATCGTCAAGTGGTATACTTGCACCATTTCCAATAATTAGCTTGTCTGTACCTTCCACAAATGGTAAATCTTCTTTTTTTCTAACTTCTGAAATTTTTAAAAATCCAGATGCTATACCTGTTTGATATGCTGCATACCTACTTTCAATATCACTTCTTAACATTACATCAACATTAAATTTGGTGTAGTATCCTAAATTTCTTTCGGTTTCAAACAAAAGCTTATAGTCAATCTCTTGTTCATAATCGGTATACACATTTTGCATTGTATCACTATAAAAGGCATTATTCTGTTGTGCCACATTATTATAGGTTGAACGTTCCATATCATTAAGCTGAAAACTTTTCACACCAAAGGCATTTGCAATTTGTTGTGTGTTCAGTCCTTGTAGTTCAAAAAACTGTGCATCTACAAGGCGAGTTTCAAGTTGAGTTACAGTAAAATCCTGTGGGATTGGTATTACTTTTCCTGCATTTGATGCACCTCCCAAGCTATCAAATCTTTTTTTGATAAGTTTTTGATTTTCTTTGTTTAAATCGCCTGTATACTGTACAACAACAGGATTTTGAAGTCCATCTTTAGATTTTGTTTTTATAACATTTCGTCCATATTTTTCCGAATCAATGACATCTAAAATATATTTTTTAATGGGTTGTCCAACAATTCCATCATGAGAAAAGTTTTTAAAATGCACAATTTCATCTGATTTATAGAAAATAATGCCTTTTTAGGGTCGGAATAAGTATAAAATACACTTTGACTATTGTCTAAAATACAAGCATCATCATAATAAACAGTCACATTTGGTGAATGTAATAGATATAATCCAGATATTTTCCCTAAATTCATGCTTTTGACCCAATAAGAATTGCCATATTCTAAACGCTGATATTCAGTTGCCCAAAAGAAGTCGTGTGCTGTGGTAAAAGGATTTGGACGAAAATTAAGCAATCGAGAAAACGAGTTGTTCACATCTTCAGTGGTATCTTGTGTGTATTTTTTCAATTTTAGTGGAATTTTAGCTATTGCATTGCATCTTATCTGCATACAAGTAAAATATGTTGTGCTATTTAAAGCAGATGCTGAAATATCTCCGTTTCTGAAAAGTTCAAGCAACTGTGACAAATCGTTTACAGGTTCGGTTTTATTCTTTATATCATGCTTTTTCTTGAAAAACATCACCATTCCTCACTTTCTAACCATGCTATTGTATCTGCGTTAAAATCTTCAAATGTATGAAATCTTGCAAGTTGAAACCCTGCAAGGGTTGCGTCCACAGGGTCTATTCGATTTTTTGTAGCATCTTTATCAATTTTTATAAGACCGTCACTGTTGGAACGTGTAATGGCATTAGCCATAGCAAAATTTAACACAGGATTGTATAAATAAATTATATTTTTACAAAAAACCTGCTCACGAAATTCTGTTGTTGTGTTGTTTAAGCACTTGAAAGATTGGTATACTTCTTCAACGTCATATCCTGCATCGGAAAGTTCCATTTCCATTTTACTTGCGTTTGCGGGGTCAAAACAAAGCGTTTGAATTTTCAAGTTGTTATCAGCACAAAATTTTTCAACATATTTTATAACAGCTGATTGGTCAACTATTGGTGTATTAGTTACGGTTATAAAACCTTGTTCTTCCCACAAATCATATGGTACACGGTCGGTAGCTATGCGTTCTGAGAGTTTTTGACGGTTTGGAATGAAACTATGTGAAAATATAATGTATTTTATAACTGAATCAATTTTAATAGGAATTATAAAAGAAACGGAAGTCAGGTCTATTTTAGCTGACATATCAAATCCCACATATACAGGTTGTTCGGCTAAATCGATTGGTAAAACTTTTACTTTACAACTTTCCCATTTTTCCATATCCATATAACCATTTTCTTTAGCCTGTACCCATATATTTAAAATTTTAGTCTTAAAAGACACCATTTTTTCGGGTATAGCTTTCGCTATTTCCAACGCATCTTTAATTTTATTTAGTCCATCGTCATAACTTGCACGTACAGGATTAGATTTTATCCAAGTGTTTATATCATTTATATCATCATTTTTCTCACTTTCATAAATATTAACTAAATACTTATCATTTTCTATTTCAACATTAGGATTTAAAATATTACTACAATATTTATACTCTTGCTGATAACAAGGGCAGTTAAGGTTTTTGCCAGCTGTTGTAATAATCAGAAGCAACGTTTGACTTGCATTGCCTCCAAGTCCTAAATCATAAAATTCTGTAGTTTCATGCTGATGATATTCGTCAAGAACCAAACAAGCAGGATTTGTTCCATCGCCTTTCCGTCCATCTTCCTTGCATAATGGTTTTATAAAAGAGCCACTTTTTATATGCTTGATTTGGTCACGGGTAATTTTAAATTTTCGTTCAAGTGGAGAACCTCGAAGCATAAGTTTACATTCTTCAAATATAATTTTTGATTGGTCACGCTTAGTTCCAGCACAATATGTTTCATAAAGTTCGCCAGTTTTCATGCTTTCAACAGCGATTTCATAAAGCAGACAACCTGCTTGCTCCTGTGATTTTGCATTTTTTCGCCCGACTTCCTTAAATGCGTTAGTAAAACGCTTTTTTCCACCTTTTTTTGTTCTCCAACCATAAATTTGGCACACAAAAAATTTTTGTGAAGTTGTAAGCACTATCGGTTGCCTTGCAAGTATGCCTTTTGAGTGCCTAAGCATTTTAAACCATTCAAAGATTTTTACAGCTTCTTTTTCGTCCCAAAAATACTCCCAATCCTTTCTTTTTATGTTCCGTAGAAAACGTTCACACGCCCATATATGTTTTTGACAACTCGGAATTTTTCCTGAAATACAGTCTTTTGCATAATGCGTTAGTTCTGTAACAATTCTCACTAAATGTCACCAAACTTATCTCCAATAATATCATCAATTTCTTGCGATTTTGTAGATGCCATTTTAAGCCTGCTGTCAATTGTTAGTCCACAAAGACGTTCAAAATCTCGCATTTCCTGTGCGTACTTTCTTTGCACATTTATAAGTGGATTTTCGACTTTTACGCCATTTTGTGATACAACTTTCAAAGAACCGTATTTCTTGTAATCTTCTTCAAGTTCTGCTGTGGCTCTAAGCCACAACACATATGAATTACAATAGCCTGCAATATTAGTTATATCCAAATCACCGATTATATCCATTCGGATTAAATCTTTTATTATACGCTTGTATTCTGCAACAGCATAATCATCAATCAACCATGCAGGAGGCTTTTCAAATTCATGTCTGCTTGACTTTACAAGATTTTCTTCAAACTCCCGTTGCTTTTGAAATTCGGTTGTTAGATGACCAGTTTGTTCTGATAAAGGCTTTCTGCTTTTACCCATAAAAATACCTCCTTAAACTTTTTTATTTAGAATTTTGTGAAAGATTAGCTCCAGCGTGTTGGGTAAGAAATGCAAAAAAGTCTTTAAAAACACCCCCTGTTATAGACCAAAAAACTCAAAGTTTTTAGCCTGAAATTCGACTAAAAGTTTTCTTAAAAATTGTTGCAATTCAAGTTTAGCATTAGGAGCAGAATCATATATACTATGAATTAATCGATGTGAATGGTCACTAAGTGGTATTAGATTATCACAGCTTAAGGCAAGCGACCTATCGTCTTCCAATGGGATAATATGATGTATAGGTCTGGCTGATTCTATTTTATGTTCAGTATATAGTATGTAAATATCAAGTCCATATGTTTTGGCAAGTGAAGTTGAACGAAGTTTTCTCCATTGACTGGAGGAATAAAAATCGTTTATATCTTTGTTCTTCGCTGTTTGAATTGAACGTGACACAACACAATTGCATTTAGCACCAACTGGGTGTCGCTTATGGCAATGTCTACAA
>CANRLN010000027.1 GCA_947631445.1 uncultured Clostridia bacterium | reverse complement strand
CTTTTTCTCAGCAGGAGGCAAAACTCAAGAAAAAAGAGAGAGCAAAGAAAAGAGCGGAGCAGGGCATTACAACCGCAACTTCCACAATTGCATCACAAATTCAGCAGAAAACGGGAATTGAAACGAGAGTGTGTGTTCCGGGGCATATGCTTCGTGGCGGAAGCCCGTCCGCTTATGATAGAGTGCTTGCAACAAAATTCGGCTGTCATGCTGCTTATCTTATTTCCAAGGGCAAGTTTGGCTATGCTGTCGCAATGGTAAACGATATTGTAACCGAAAATCGACTTGAGGATATTGCAGGTAAAACCAAGTTTGTTCCCCAAAACGACCAGATGGTTTATACTGCAAAGGATATAGGAATTTCTTTCGGAGTGTAAATAAGAATAGCGATTTTTATTTAATTGTTTTCCTCGTCGCAGGCGGGGAAAATAATTATTAAGGTGGTTGACAAACAAGGCATAATATGTTATAATAAGTATATATTTAAAACAGGAGGATATTTTTAATGAATATTTTAGTAGTAGGTTCGGGCGGACGTGAACACGCAATTATTATGAAACTTTCCGAAAGCCCTATGGTTGAAAAAATCTATGCAGCCCCTGGCAACGGAGGAATTTCTAAATTTGCGGAATGTTTTGACGTTTCCGCAACCGATATTGATGGAATGGTGGAGCTTGCAAAAAAATTAAACCCAGATTTGGTGGTTGTCGCTCCAGATGACCCACTTGTTTTAGGAATGGTTGATGAGATGCAAAAGGCAGGCTTTAAAACCTTTGGTCCTAAGAAAAACGCTGCTATTATTGAGGGAAGCAAGATTTTTTCAAAAGAACTTATGAAAAAATATAATATCCCTACGGGTGGTTATGAAGTATTTGATGACAGTGAAAAGGCTATTGAATACATTAAGGCACAAAATTCCTACCCAACTGTTATAAAGGCGGACGGTCTTGCTCTTGGAAAGGGCGTTATTATTGCACAGAACGAAGATGAAGCGGTTGAAGCCGTAAAATCTATGATTGACGGCGGAAAATTTGGTAAGAGTGGTTCAAGAGTGGTTGTTGAAGAATTTCTTACAGGACCTGAAGTGTCTGTTTTGTCTTTCACTGACGGCAAAACCCTTGTTCCTATGATTTCTTCCATGGACCATAAACGTGCTTTGGATAACGATGAAGGTCTTAACACTGGCGGAATGGGTACAGTTGCTCCAAATCCATATTATACAAGCGATATTGCAAAGGAATGTATGGAAAAGATTTTTATCCCAACAATTAATGCTATGAACGCTGAGGGAAGAACATTTGAGGGTTGCTTGTATTTTGGACTTATGCTTACACCAAAAGGTCCTAAGGTTATTGAATACAACTGCCGTTTTGGTGACCCAGAAACACAGGTTGTTCTGCCAATGCTTGAGGGCGACCTTGCGGAAATTTTCCTTGCTTGCTATAATCATACTCTTGCGGATTGCAAAATCTCTTGGAAAAGTGGTTTTTCAACCTGCGTTGTAATGGCAAGTGGTGGTTATCCTGTTTCTTATAAAAAAGGTATTGAAATGTTTGGCATGGACGAAAAAGGTCAGGTTGAGGACGCTTTTGTTTACCATGCAGGCACTAAACTTGAAAATAATAAATTTTATACAAATGGCGGTAGAGTGCTTGGCATCACCTGCTTTGGACTTACACTTGATGCTGCACTTGAACGCTCTTACACAGCCGTTAAGAAAATCAGTTTTGACGGAGCTTTTTATCGCAATGATATAGGTCAGCGAGCTAAAAAAGCATTGGTTGAAAACAAGGATATTCTTGATTTGGACTATAAAGAAGATATGGAAAACTATATTTCCGAAAATGGAGTATATTTAAGACAATAATATAACTTTTAAGACTATCGCAGTTTTGCGGTGGTCTTTTTTTTATTATAAAAAGCAGAGATTTATAATATTATTATAAATTAAGATTGTGCAAAATGACGAAAATAAAATTTTTTTGGAAAAATACTTGACAAGGGAAAATATATGTGATATAATTAATTCATAGGTTAATTACTAAAGTAATTAACCGTCCAGATAATTAATTATCTGGAATTTTCAAAAGATAGAAAGACAACAAAACAAAATGGTAAATATTGAATGTGTAAAACAAAAGTTAGGAGATGAAATTATGGCATTGGATTTTAACGATGATAAGCCTATTTATATCCAGCTTGGTGCAATGATTGAAGACATGATTTTGACAGGCAATTTAAAAGAGGGCGAACAGGTTCCGTCTACAACCGAAATTTCAACGGTGTATAAGGTCAACCCCGCAACCGCTTTAAAGGGTATTAATCTGCTGGTGGCGGACGGAATAATTTACAAGAAAAGAGGAATGGGAATGTTTGTACAGGAGGGTGCAAGAGAGATTATTAAAGAGAAAAAAAAGCAGGAATTTTGTGGTGAATTTATTCAGCAGACAATCGAAACGGCAAAAAAACTTGATATTAAAAAAGAAGATATTATCAAGATGATAACAGAAAACTGGAACTAAAGGAGAATGTTGTTATGAGCGAAATAGTGATAAAAGATTTGCATAAAAGCTATGGAAAAAATGAGGTGCTTCATGGGATAAATTTAAAATTTGAAGAAGGCAAAATTTACGGACTTCTTGGAAGAAACGGTGCGGGAAAGTCCACCCTGCTTAACATTATTTCCAATCGCATTTATGCAACAAGCGGTAGCATTACAATTGACGGCGAGGATAGCAAGGAGAATGATAACGCACTTAGCAAGATTTATTGCATGAGTGAAACCAATCTTTATCCCGTAGGTATGAAAATCAAAAAGCTTTTTGACGAAATGCAATTTTTCTACCCCGAATTTGACAAGGAATATGCACTTGACCTTTGCAAGAAATTTTCGGTGGATATACGCAAAAAACTTGGCAGTTTGTCCACCGGTTATGGTTCAATCTATAAACTTATTGTGGCTCTTGCTTGCAATGCTCCAATAGTATTTTTTGACGAACCCGTGCTTGGACTTGACGCAACCCACCGTGAAATGTTTTACAAGCTTATGCTTGAAAAATATAGCGAAACGGGGCAAACCTTTGTTATTTCAACCCACCTTATCGAGTAGGCGGCAAATCTTATTGAAAGGGTTGTTATAATCCACGATGGAAAAATTCTTACCGATTGTGACACGGAAGATTTTGTTTCAGGCTATTATACTATAACGGGCAATACCGAAAGCGTTAGAGAATATGCTAAAAATAATGGTCTTGAGGTTGTTGGCGAAGAGGGACTTTCAAGCATTATCACACTATATATTAAAGGCAAACGTCCAAAATTTATAGAGGGTTTTGAGGTTGAAAAATGCGACCTGCAAAAATTGTTTGTAAGGCTTACATATTAAAAAAGTTTTTCCCACTTTGGGGCGATATATAATTAAGTTTTAAAAATTTGTATAACAAAAGGAGATAATATAAATGAAACTTAAAGATATGGTAAATTATAATTTAAAACAAAATAAAGGGTTGCTGATTGGCAGTGTAATTGCATTTTGGGCATTAAATCTTATACTTATTATAATTAAATTTGCTTGTAAAGATACATCAGAGTTGAAATTATGTTTTTATGATGTGGTTACAATTATATTTTTTGTAGTTGGTTGTAGCTATGCAGGTCAAAGGATTTATATAGGGCTTGCAAATGGCATTTCCAGAAAAACCATGTTTGTTTCAAACATTATTTCAGCGGTAATATATGCTTTGGTTGTTGCGGTTGTAATTGCTATTTCCAACATTGCTCTTAGCAATATAGACGGTGTATATTCTTATGGTGAATATTATGGAAATTTTGCAACGACAACCCACTATTATGTTTACGACAAACAAACAGATGAACAGCTCGCTGAAATTTCTGAAAGTGAATATGATGAGCAGGGTATTGAAGAAAAAATGCAGGAAAAATATGGTGTTAAAGTTTATGTTGACGGGGATAATAAATTTAACAATATTCAGGATTTGAAAGGTTTTAATAAAAATACTGTTTTTGATATTCTGCTTATGTTTGTGGGCAATATCTCTGTATTTGCTGGTGGCTGGATTTTAGGGGCTTTGTTTGCAATTATGAATAAAGCTGCCAAATTGATTCTCATTGCTGGTTGTTGGATTGGTGGTGCTGCTTTAGGTATTGTTATGGGAATACTTGACGGAGCTGGAGTAGATTTCTTTGAAACAAGCTTTGGAAAGTTAGTGTTTAACATTTTAGAACTTGCAGGAAAAATTTCCAACTGGGTTCATGAAAACTTTGCCCACATGATGACATGGGAAGTTATTGTTTGTGTGGTTGCAATAGCTATTGCATTTATTCCAACATTCTTTATAAAACCCAAAAAGCAGGAGGCAATAATTTAAAAAGAGGTGAAATTTGTGTTTGACAAGGTTTATACAGTAAGGCAGATTGACGGAGATTATGCACATCTTGTGGATAAAGAGAGTGGCGAAGAAATTTTAGTCGCAATGGCTCTGCTCCCAATGGAAACAGATGAGGGCGACACGCTCGAATATAAAAATTTTCAGTATAGCATATTATAATAACAAAAAATTGCCGTATCGGTTGCCCGATACGGCTTTATTTTTTTAATCTTCAAGCAGTTCAAGATTATCCTGAAATTCGCTGTCAAGGGAGTTTTGCTTTTCTGCGTCTTTAACATATTTGTTTACAAGTGCTGTGGACTTTTCAACCGCTTGCAATGTTCCCGCACCAGCAACGCAACCACCGGGGCATGCCATTCCCTCAAGCAGATAGCCATTATATTTGCCCGCTTTAGCCATTGCAAGAAGTTTTTTGCAGTTGTCAAGACCCTGTGCCGAAACAACCTTTACTTCACGTTCGGGGTCAATTCTGTGAATTACGTCCTCAACCGCCTTTGCAACTCCTCCGCTTATGGCAAAACCTCTGCCGTCACCTGTTCCTTTGTCAAGTATTGTTCCGCCCTCCTCTGAAAGCTGTTCAAGGTCGATTTCTTTTGCCTTAAACATTCCCATAAGTTCTTCAAAGGTAAGCACAAAATCCACGTCCGAACGAATACTAACCCTTGATGCCTCAAGTTTTTTAGCTGCACAAGGTCCAATAAAGGCAATACAAGCATCAGGGTGTTGCTTTTTAACCATTCTTGCGGTAAGCACCATTGGGGTTAGTGCCATTGAAATATATGGGGCAAGGTCGGGATAAACTTTTTTTGCCATTTCCGACCAAGAAGGGCAACAGGAGGTTGCCATAAACGGTTGATTTTTAGGCACGTTTTCCACAAAGTCTTTAGCTTCCTCAATTGCACACAAATCCGCACCAATTGCAACCTCAACAACATCTTCAAATCCCAATTCTTTCATAGCTTTAGTAAGCTTTTTTTCGGAAACTTTTGCACCAAACTGACCCACAAAAGCAGGGGCGACAAGGGCAATAACCTTTTTTCCTCTTTTCATTGCGGTTATAAGCTGGAAAATTTGCCCCTTGTCGGAAATTGCACCAAATGGGCAGTTTACAAGGCACATTCCGCAGGAAACGCACTTGTCATAGTCGATTTTTGCCCTGCCCATCTCATCACTTTTAATTGCATTCATTCCGCAGGCTTTGGCACAAGGACGTTCCATTTTGTTTATTGCATTGTAGGGACAGACCCCTTGACATCTTCCGCACTTGATACATTTTGATTGGTCAATAACAGATTTTCCGTGAATAATCTCAATTGCACCCTTTGGGCAAACTTCTTTGCAGGGGTGGGCAAGGCAACCTTGACAACAATCTGTCACATGATAATGAGCCTCCGGACAAGCATTACAAGCAAATTTAATAATATTAACAAGTGGTGGGTCGTAATATTTTTCGGCAATAACCGATGCTTCCACCCCGTCCGAAACCGAATTGTGTTCCGCCATACTTCTTAAAGGAAGTCCCATTGCAAGCCTTAAACGTTCCTCAACAATTGCCCTTTCAAGAAATATAGATTCACGATAAACGGCGTCCTCACCGGGAATTATTTTATAGGGCAAATCCGATAGCTTTTCGGGAATATTTTCGCCGTCATAGGCGAGTTTTGCTACATTTGTAAAAACCTTTCTTCTCAAATCAGTTACGGTTGAATAGATACCTCTCATATTCATGCAAATTCCTCCTTGCTAAAACAAAATACAAAAATTTATACAAAAATATCCCCCACAAAAATGTGAGAGATATTAAAATATTAACTTGTGTGCTTTACACGGTCGCCCACTTCGCTTCTTTTGGCATCGTTAAAACGGTCAAGAGTACCTACAAGGTATCCTGTAATTCTTCTTATTCTGTCAAAAGGAACATCATCAAAGTGATATTCAATATCAACAAAATCTCCGTCAAGGGAAATATCCATGCTTTTTATCACCTTGTTGGAATACTTCTTGTTTGCTCTTTCGATATAAGCGTTGAGTTCGTTTTCGCTTAATTTGCCGTTTGTTACGTTCACAGTCATTATTATTACCTCCTAAAAAAACAATAAATTAAAAAGTTAAAAAAATATGAGCTTTCCTGTAAAAGCCCTATATTGATTGCACAAGTACATTATATCACAATATGTTGTGTGTGTCAAGTGGTTGTTGATATTTTCGGCAGTATGCACAATTAGTTAATTTTTTAAATTTTTATATATTTTAATAATTATTTTTCTTGTAATTTCTTTAGAAAGCATTTACAGCCAAGAGTTGTATCCTCAAAGGTCTGTTCAAAATTGCCAGTATACCATGGGTCGGCGACATCTCTTGAAAGTCCTGCAAATTCCAAAAGCTTGTATTGTTTTTTGTCTGTCTTTAGTATTCTTTTCATGTTTGACATATTATAGCTATCCATTCCAATAAAATAATCATATTTTTCAAAATCGCTTTTTTCAAGTAAAATTGCTCTCTTTTTTGAATAATCAATTCCCAAACGGTCAAGTATTTTTGCTGTGCCGTGGTGTATGGGATTTCCGATTTCTTCATAGCTGGTGGCGGAAGAGGCAATAAAAAAATTATCGGCTTTTCCCTCTTTTTCAACCATATCTTTAAGTATAAATTCAGCCATTGGCGAACGGCATATATTTCCATGGCAGACAAACATTACCCTTATCATAATTTTGCTCCTTTCCATTGTTTTTAATTGTAGCACAATTTTTGATATTTTGTGTATATAAACAGTTAATAAAATGTTAACTACACCATTTTTAAAAATCTGTTTTTTTGTTTATAATAATATAAAAAAACATTTAGTATAGTCAGCAATGCGTTTATACTGCAAAAATCATAGTATTTAATTTCATATGCCATGAAATATGTATAAAGTTTATGAAAATGATTTTTTTTGCAAAAACCCCTTGACAAATGGCTTAAAATAGTGTATAATGTAATAGTCGCAGGAAACAAGAAGGTAAATTCTGTTTTGGACAAATGGCCCGTTGGTCAAGCGGTTAAGACACCGCCCTTTCACGGCGGGAACATGGGTTCGATTCCCGTACGGGTCATTTTGCTTATGGCGGTATAGCTCAGTTGGCTAGAGCACTTGGTTCATACCCAGGGTGTCACTGGTTCAAATCCAGTTACCGCTACTTTTATATGGCCCGTTGGTCAAGCGGTTAAGACACCGCCCTTTCACGGCGGGAACATGGGTTCGATTCCCGTACGGGTCACTTTATTCGGCTGTATAGCTCAGTTGGCTAGAGCACTTGGTTCATACCCAGGGGGTCATTGGTTCGAGCCCAATTACAGCCACTGTTTATTTATCACCTGACGTGGTGCAGACAAAGCCAATAGGCGAGTTTTCATAGGTTCGATTCCTATGCAGGTACTAATAATTTCAAAATTAAGCGACAAACTTTGTTTGTCGCCTTATTTTTTATAAAGGAGATTTTTTTATGCTCGGCAAAACTCATATGGTTGTGGGAATAGCCTCAACCCTTGCAATAACCCGTCCTGAAAATCCGCTACAACTTTTGACAGCAACAGCAATAGGAGCGTTCGGAGCAATGATAAGTGATATTGACGTGGATTCCTCTGCCTCTCACCAAAAGGCTAATACAGCCACCATTGCGGCGGTTGTTGCGGTGGTCGGAATTTTTATACTTGACTTTTTCTTTCACACAAATTTTTTACAGCAGATAGTATCCGACAGCAATATTTTTAGAATAGTCACCGGTTTGCTTATATTTATTGTGGTGTGTGCTTTTGGCAAAGAACAGCCTCACCGTTCGTTTATGCACTCTTTTCTTGCCCTTGCAATTTTAAGCTTTGCCATTGGTCTTATCAACACTTCTGTTGTAAAATATTTTGTGGTTGGTTTTCTTTCACATTTGCTTATAGATAGCTTTAATCACAAAAAACTTAAACTTTTTTATCCTGCAAAAAAAGGATTTTGCCTTAAACTTTGCTATGCAAATGGAGTGGCAAACAGTGTGCTTTTTGTTTTAGCTACAATAGCCTCTATTGTAGAGGTTGCCTTTTTCGCTTATAGCATAATAAGAAGATAGAAAAACCCCGCCGACTTTTTTGGGTCGGCGGGGTAATATGTTCCAAAAATTTTGTTATCCGTTAAGCTTATCATTAACAAAGGCATTAAGTTTTTCAAATGTTTCCGTGCTTATAACGTGTTCTATTTTGCAAGCGTCCTTTTCGGCATTTTCTTTGGAAACACCGAGGATTTCCTCCAAAAATTTTGAAAACAGAGTGTGCCTTTCATACACGGAACGAGCCTTGACAAGCCCCAGTTCGGTAAGGATAATTGCTCCGTCGGGGGCAATTGTTATATAGCCCTCTTTTTTCAATATTCCAATTGCTCTTGAAACGCTTGGTTTGGAATAACCCAGTTCTATTGCAACGTCTATTGAACGCACATGACCAGTGCTTTTGTGCAAAAGATATATGGTTTCCAGATAGTCCTCGCCGGATTCGTGTATAGGCATATAAATCTCTCCAATCTTTAAATATAATTTTAATCAACAACAATATTTTTGGTACGACAAGCATTAAGCCAATCATTATATTCTTCAAGAAGTCTGCTGTAAAGTTCCTCATCGGTTATAGCGTTTAGGTCGTTTATTTTAATAAAATTAGCATTGTCAACGACCCTGCCACCAATATTATCAAGTTTTTCAAGGAACGAAAAGCTTGCTTGTCCAGCCCCAACAAATTTCCAAAAGATATTGTACTTGGAAGCTTCCTGAATTGCCTTTTCAGATGCTCTTTTATCTGCATTATTGCCATCTGTGATAAATATAACAAAGGTAGGAATTGTTGATTTGTCTTTTTTTCCATATCTTTTGGTTATTTGGGTTATAACAGGTTCATAGTTTGTGCCGCCATAGTGACCACCTTGTTTTATCAAGTAATTGTTTACATATTCATCAAGATTTGAAATTGTGACAGGACTAAATTCTTTATAACCATCGTCAAAGAGGAACATTTCCATTTCTCCATTATCGTCCATCTGCATTGCCATAGGAAATAATCTTTCGGTGATATTTTGAATAGTGCCATCATTATATGCCCATCTAAATGACCCCGAATGGTCTAAGACAAAAACAATACGGGCTTTTTTAGAAGTAATGTTCTTTTTGCGGAGTTCTACTGCTACTTTTTCCTTGCGAAGATTAACCTTTTGAACAATAGTTTGTTCTGCTTCAGAAACTTTTTCTTTTTTCTTAAATAAATTTCCAAACATACTCTCATTCCTTTCTATAAATATTTTTTTGCAATATTTTATATATTTTTGTTTTCCCCACTATTGGTGGGGAAAACAATTTTATAAAAATTAATTTTTTAGTCCTGTTTAATATCTGTTTTAATATGCAATTCTTCAAGTTGTTGGTCGTCTACAAATGATGGACATTCGCTCATAAGTTCGCTTGCGTTCTGAACCTTTGGGAATGCTACAACGTCACGCAGGCTGTCCGCCTTGCACATAATCATTGAAAGACGGTCAAGACCAATTCCCATTCCGCCGTGAGGAGGCGAAGCGTAATGATAAGCATCAACCAAAAATCCAAATTTAGCCTGAATTTCCTCATCGCTCATTCCAAGCGATTCAAACATTTTCTGCTGAAGCTCGGAATCGGTAATTCTCATCGAACCGCTGGAAAGTTCTGTGCCATTAAGCACCAAATCCCAAGCCTTTGCCCTTACGTTTGCAGGGTCGCTGTCAAGATATTCAAGACATTCCTCCATAGGCATTGTAAACGGGTGGTGCATTGCAAGCCATTTTCCGCTGTCCTCGTCCCATTCAAAGAAAGGCATTTCGGTAATCCAAAGGAAATTATATTTATCTTCCGGAATAATATCAAGTTTTTTAGCAACAATGGTTCTTAATGCTCCAAGTGTTGGAAGTACAACTTTGTCCTTGTCGGCACATATTAAAATTAAATCGCCTTTTTGTGCGTCAACGGCAGAAAGAATGGTTTCAAGTTCGCCGTCTTTAAGAAATTTCTTAAAAGAACAGTTGGGTTGTTCTTCGTTCCAACGGATATAAGCAAGACCCTTTGCACCAATACCCTTTGCGTGTTCGGTCAGCTTGTCAATTTCTTTTCTTGTATACACGTCCGAACCATTTTTAACATTGATTGCACGAACACTTCCGCCATTTTCAATAGCCGATTTAAACACAACAAAATCAATGTCTTTAACCGTTTCAGAAATATCCTGAATTTCAAAACCAAATCTTGTGTCAGGCTTATCTGAGCCGTATTTGTTCATAGCATCGGCAAAGGTCATTCTTGTGAAAGGAGCAGGAACATCAATGTTCATAACCTCTTTGAACAATCTTTGAATGTAGCCTTCAACACAATTTTGAATATCTGTATCATCAACAAAGGACATTTCAAGGTCAATTTGAGTAAATTCGGGTTGTCTGTCAGCTCTTAAGTCCTCATCTCTAAAGCATCTTGCAAGCTGAATATATCTGTCATATCCCGAAATCATAAGTAATTGCTTGTAAATCTGTGGGGATTGGGGCAGGGCATAGAATTTGCCTGCATGAACTCTTGAGGGGACAAGATAATCCCTTGCACCTTCGGGGGTGGATTTCATCATCATTGGTGTTTCAATTTCAAGAAAACCGTTGTCATAGAAATATTCTCTTGTAATCTTTGCAATTTCATGACGCTTTATAATATTTTGTTGCAACTTTGCATTTCTTAAATCCAAATATCTGTATTTAAGCTTAAGTTCATCGTTTACCTTTTCGGAATTGGAAACTTCAAAAGGAGGTGTTTGAGCCTTTGAAAGTATTCTTAAATCATCAACAATAATTTCAAGCAGACCAGTTTTAAGTTCTTTGTTAATACTTTCACGTTTGATAACCTCGCCATGAGCCATTATGACATATTCGCTGTGAAGTCCCTTTGCCTTTTCAAAGATTTCGGGGGCGGTTGTTTCCTTAA
Source organism: uncultured Clostridia bacterium (assembly GCA_947631445.1). GTDB lineage: Bacteria > Bacillota > Clostridia > Oscillospirales > Ruminococcaceae > CANRLN01. Next base: position 13,930 of record CANRLN010000027.1, on the reverse strand, counting down.
AAGAAAGCTGAACAATTCCAGTGCGGTCACGCAGGTCAACAAAAATAAGATTTCCCATATCACGAACTTTTTGTACAAATCCGCAAACTACAACCTCTTTGTCATTTAAAGTGACATCGCCACAATAGTGAGTACGGCGAAGATTTCCCATTGTATCCATTAGTTTTCCTCCATATGTGTGTTATTTTTTTTATCCTTCTGCAAATTTTCAAAATATTCTTTTATTTGCCTTTTTCGTTTGTCGGGAAAATAGAACATAAATGCTCCAAACAAAAAACCCGCAAGCGAGATAAGAGCAAAGGTATTTTCTTTAAGGGCAAGGCAGAATATAAATGCCAGTGCCATAAGAACAATCCATATTGTTTCAAAAACTATATTGAAAATTGGCTTTCGGAAACTGCCTTCAACAGTTGTTCCACCGTTATCGTTTTTATAATATTTTGCATAAAAGCGAATGGAAGAACCGTCATTTTTAAGTTGTTTATGATAAGCAATCCACAGCTTGTCCGACTGAATATCGCCATAAAAGCAACTGTAAGATTTATGTGTTTTCATAAATTTGCTGACACTTAAAATATTAATTGAGCCTTTATAAGCAATGGTGTCCTTGTTAAGTCGTTTATGCAATTGATTAGGTGTCATCGGGAGATTGTATATAAATTTTTTCAAAAAAAAATACCCTCCTAAAAACAAAGACGGTCGCCCCTTTGCACAAAGGGACGAGCGGTCAACAAAAAATTGACTTTGTTTTATCATTCTATCAATATTTATAGTTTATAGTTTATAGTTTAAGAGCCTTGCCTGGTTCAATATAATCACGGTAATCAAGGTCGCCTCTTTCAAGTGAATGAATTAAAGCCTCAGCAGTTGCAATGTTGGTTGCAATAGGAATATTGTGAACATCACAAAGTCTTAAAAGAGTAAGGTCGTTAGGTTCGGTTGCTCTTGCTGAAATAGGGTCACGGAAGAAAAGAAGCAGGTCTATCTCTCCGCAAGCGATTTTAGCCGCTATCTGTTCTCCGCCGCCTTGGCTGCCGCTCATATATCTTTGAATTTTAAGACCAGTTGCTTCGTTAACCTGCTTTCCGGTCGAACCGGTTGCACAAAGGTTGTGTTTGCTTAAAACACCGCAATATGCGATGCAAAATTGAACCATAAGTTCTTTTTTACTATCATGGGAAATTAATGCTATATTCATTTTTAAAGTCTCCACTCTGAATTATATTTTAGTTTGTTTTCTTTGTTGATTTTATCCAAGTATCTTTGAAGATAACGGAACATGTTCTCCACGGATTCTTCTTGAAATAGCGTGGAATGCTATAAATCCTTGAGAGCTTGAAGAAAGTGGGACACCTTTACCAGTTGCAAGAGGAATTGCCGAGTCTTCGGGGATAACGCCAAGCAGCTGAACACCTATGGTGTCAATAATTTCATCAAGGTCGTTAAGGTCATCAAATTCAAAAATATTTTTATTTGCCTTGTTGATTAAAAGACGCTGTCGCTGATTGCCTCTTTTATAAAATTCGTCCGACATCATTTTTCCGTCACGAACACAAATTGGGTCGGGTGTTGTGACAATAAGAATCAAATCCGAATTGGTTACGATATCAAAAACCGCATTGTTTATGCCTGCGGAAGTGTCGATAATAATATATTCAAAATATTTTCTCATTTCCGAGGTGATTTTTTCAATATCCTTTGTTTCAAGTGACACAAACGGGTCGGAAGGGGCACAAAGCACACTGAGGTTGCTTGCCATTTTTACCGTAGTGGTAGCCTTGTAAACATCGCACCTGTTTTCAAGAACATCTCCTAAATCGTGAGGAATATTTCCATTCATTCCAAGCATAACGTCCATACATCTAAGACCGAAGTCAAGTTCTATAATTAATGTACGGTTGCCTTGTTTTGCCAGTGCATATCCCAGACAGGCACTAATTGAGGATTTACCTGTGCCGCCTTTGCCTGAGGTTATAGCTATAACTTTTGGCATAATACATTCTCCTTTCATATTACAAAATTTTTAATTTATAGATTGCCAAAAAAATTTTTAATCCCTTATTATATATTTTAACACATTTTCGTCTAAAAGTCAAGGGCAATTTATGAATTTTTTGCAAATATTGCACAATTTAAAATCTAAACAATCTGGTTATAATAAATTTAAGCTGGTAAAAAGCTTTGGAGAATATAACTTTTATGTTGAAATTACAACTTTTATGTTGAGATTGCAACAATTATATTATACTACATTTTTTTTTATATGTCAATAGGTTTAACAAAAAATTAAAATAAATATTGGTAACTTAATATATTTTTGTAGAAATACTGTAAAATAAAGCCTTTTTAGTTTATGCCATCTTATTTTTTTCGCTTAAGGCAGGGAAAAGACAATAAAAGTTGATTTGTGTGAGAATTTTAAAAAAACACTTGAATTTTCCGAAAAGATATGTTATAATATATAATGTTGTTATATATTATTGCAGTTGGAACGGAGAATGTAAAGTTTATGGAAAATAATATACAATCTGCCAAAAGTTTTTTACAGCAGAAAAGCAGAGAAATTTATCAGTCAAGAGGGCATAAGCCTTGCTATTTTATACATAGCTATGGTTGCCAACAGTCGGTGAGCGATGGCGAAAGGTTAATGCAGATGCTTGAAGATGTTGGTTTTGAGCCAACCGATGACTATACAAAATCGGATATAATTCTTCTTAACACCTGCTGTGTCCGAGAGAATGCGGAGGATAAAGTATATGCAAGGCTTGGAGATTTAAAAGCACTTAAAAGGCAGAATCCCGAACTGATTATAGGCATATGTGGCTGTATGGCACAGGAAGAACAGGTTGTAGAAAAAATCAAAAAGAGTTATCGCAACACAGATATTATTTTTGGCACAACCGCCTATAAAGAATTATATTCAATGCTTGAGCAGGTTTATTTAAATCGCAAATTGGTTGTAAACCAATTTCAAGACCACAAAGATTTAGGTGATGGCTATTCTCAAAAACGAACCTCAAAGTTTAAAGCTTTTGTTTCGGTGATGTATGGCTGTAATAATTTTTGCAGTTATTGTATTGTGCCTTATGTCCGTGGCAGAGAACGCTCCCGAGAACCACAAAGTGTTATTGATGAGGTTAAAGATTTGGTAAGCAAGGGATATAAAGAAATAACCCTGCTTGGGCAGAATGTCAATTCTTATAGCTATGGTTTTCCGCAGTTGCTAAGAAAAATAAACGAGATAGACGGGGATTTCCGCATAAGATTTATGAGCAGTCACCCCAAAGATGCAACCAAAGAGCTTATTGATGCAATTGTGGAATGTGATAAGGTTTGCAAGCAGTTGCACCTGCCAGTTCAAGCGGGGAGCAACCGTATATTAAAAGAAATGAACCGCCATTATACAGTGGAAGATTATATGAAAATTGTGGATTATGCAAGAAGCAGAATAGAAAATTTTTCGCTTTCTACTGATATTCTTGTCGGTTTTCCGGGCGAAACCTATGAGGAATTTTTGCAGACCAAACAGCTTACCCAAAGGGTAAAATATGATAATATATATTCTTTTGTTTATTCGCCAAGAAAAGGCACAAAGGCAGCGGAACTTCCCGACCCAATAAGCACAAAGGAAAAAGGCTTGTGGCTAAGAGAATTGCTGGTTGCGGGGCAGGGGATTAATCAGAAGAATATGCAACGTTTTGTTGGAAAGATTTCAAGGGTGCTTGTCGAAACTTTCAAAGACGGCAGACTTTCTGGCAAAAACGATGAAAATATAATAGTTGAATTTCAATGCACGGAAAATTTGGTCGGCGAGTTTGTCAATGTTGAGATAACCGAGGCTAAAAACTGGGCTTTGATGGGTATATTAAATTAATTTTTGGAGGTATTTTATTATGGAAAAAGATGTTATTCAGCTTACAAGAGAACTTGGAGAGGCTATTCAGAAGGACGACAGATATATTAAGTTTGATATTTTGGGTCAGCAGGCAGATACAGATACAACACTGCAAAATATTATAGGTGAGTTTAACATTGCAAGAATGGAACTTAGCCGTCTTATGAAAGAACCCGAGGAGAACGCCGAAAAAATTCAGGAGCAGGACGCAAAGGTAAGAGAACTTTATGAAAAGGCTATGTCCAATCCTGTAATGACCGAATTTAACAAGGCAAAAGAGGAAATAAACGCACTGCTTAAAAGCGTTAATTATATTATTTCCTGTGCAGCAAACGGCGAAGACCCAATGACCTGCCCTGAAAAAGCTCCTGAGGGTTGCACTGGAAGTTGTAGCACCTGTGGTGGTTGCGGCTAAGCGGAGGGGAACAAATTGAAACTCAGCGATGTTAATATAAAAGATTTATCTCCTGCAATGCAGGAGTATGCTAAGGTTAAACTGCAATATCCAAGGCATATTGTGTTTTACCGTCTGGGCGATTTTTACGAGATGTTTTTTGAGGACGCACAGACGGTTTCAAGAGAACTGGAACTTACTCTTACGGGGCATAAATGCGGTCTTGATGAAAGAGCCCCAATGTGCGGAGTTCCTTATCATGCGGCAGAGATATATATTAAAAGGCTTATTGACCGTGGCTATAATGTTGTAATTTGTGAACAGACTGCCGACCCCGCAACCTGCAAGGGTCTTGTTCCGAGAGAGGTCGTAAGGGTTGTGACCCCCGGAACGGTTATAGAAAGTTCCATGCTTTCGGACGATGCTAACAACTATCTTTGCTGTATTTATTGCGAGCAGGAAGAACTTTCTGTCTGCTTTGCAGATATTTCAACCGGTGAAGTACATCTTTATACTTTTGATGACGATGAAAAAGAAGTGCATCTTATAAATGAAGTATCAAGATATATTCCGTCAGAAATATTGATGAATGATTTTTCTCTTGCACTAAAAGAGTTTACCAAAACAATAAAAAATCAGCTTAAAACTTCGGTTACTCTTTTGGAACAAGAGCAGTTTATGCCAGAGCATCTTGAAACGGATACGGCAGGTCAATTTTCCAAAAAAACTCTTGCAGATATAGGAATTAAGGATAAAGAGTCAACAGGTGCGTTTGCTGTTTGTGGACTTTTTGGATATATCAAAGATACACAAAAAGCCGTTGAAAAACGTTTTGACGAGATTAAATTTCATATCAATGAAACCAACATGGTAATTGGCTTTACCGCAAGAAGAAATCTTGAACTTACCGAAACACTGCGTTCAAAAGAGAAAAAGGGTAGTCTTATATGGGTGCTGGATAAAACCAAAACTTCAATGGGAAAACGTCGTCTTAAAACTTTTATGGAACAGCCACTTATTAACCCCACAAGAATAATGCAACGTTTGGACGCCGTTCAGAAGCTTGTGGAAAACCCTGTTGCACTTGAGGATTTAAGCAGTTTATTCAAAGGGGTTTACGACATTGAAAGGCTTATGACAAGGGTTATCTATAAAAAGGCAACCCCTGTTGATTTAAAATCCATTTCGCTTAGTGCTTTAAAACTGCCCGAAATAAAGGAGGTTCTTAAAACGCTTGAATGTACCCTTGTTGACAAATTCAACAGTGAGATTTCCACCCTTGATTCAATTTCAAATCTTATTGAAAATGCAATTGTCGACCAACCGCCAATTAATATAAAGGACGGTGGAGTTATCAAAGAGGGTTTTAATGAACAGCTGGACAACCTGCGTAATATAGTAAATGGCGGAACGGATATAATTGAAGAAATTCAGGAGCGTGAGCGTGAGACAACCGGTATTAAAAATCTGAAAATTGGCTATAATAGGGTTTTTGGATATTATATTGAGGTTACCAAATCTTTTTATGACAAAGTCCCTGAAAATTATATCCGCAAACAAACCCTTGCCAACTGCGAGCGATTTATAACCGATGAACTTAAGGTTGCCGAAAACACAATACTTTCTGCAAAAGAAAAGATAATCAATCTTGAGCAGGAAATTTTTACGGAGGTCAGAGAATTTATAGCCTCTCAGCTTAATATTGTTTCTAAAACGGCAAACGCTATAGGAATTATGGACGTGCTTTGTAGTTTTGCAAAGGTTTCAACCGAAAATAACTATGTCAAGCCGGAAATTGCAATTGATGGAATTATTGATATAAAGAACGGCAGACACCCCGTTGTGGAAAAAATGCAGGAGGAGGTTTTTGTTCCAAACGATGCTTATATTGACCAAAAAGGCAACAAGATGATGGTTATTACAGGACCTAATATGTCGGGTAAATCTACCTTTATGAGGCAGGTTGCCCTTATAACCTTTATGGCACAGATTGGTTGTTTTGTTCCTGCGGATTATGCCAAAATTTCTGTGGTAGACCAGATTTTCACAAGAATTGGTGCATCTGATGACTTGACTTCTGGAAAATCCACTTTTATGATTGAAATGAGCGAGGTTGCCGATATAATTAAGCACGCTACAAGCTCCAGTCTTGTTATTCTTGATGAGGTTGGGCGTGGAACATCTACATTTGACGGTCTTTCGATTGCTTGGGCGGTTGCGGAATATATGTGTTCCAAAAGTGTTGGTTGTAAAACCCTTTTTGCAACCCATTATCACGAACTTACTGCTATGGAGGGTAGCCTTTTGGGGGTTAAAAATTATTCGGTTGCCGTTTCGAGGGTCGGGGACGATATAAAATTTTTACATAAAATCGTTTCGGGCGGTGCAGATGAAAGTTATGGTATTGAGGTTGCAAAGCTTGCAGGATTGCCAAACAAGGTTATAAACCGTGCTAAAAAATTACTGGAAAGCCTTGAAAAGGATTCACGCAAGCAAAACTCCAAATCAGCCGAATCCCAAATTTCGTTTAACAACTTTGGCGAAAAAAAGGCAATTGATGCTTTACGTCGAACCAATATAGACGAACTCAACGATACCGAACTTCGTCAGTTTATTGGCGATATAATGGGTCATCTTGTATAATTAATAATTATAGCAATGCTATAAAATAGTGCAGTGGTTTTTCCCCGCCTTTGGCGGGGATTATATATTTAAATATATAAAGGAGCGTATATGGTTCATCTTAATCTTCACACGGAATATTCTTTGCTTAGCGGTGCGGGCAAAACAAGCGACTATATAAATATGGCAAAAAGGCAGGGAATGAAAGCGATTGCCATAACCGATACAAACAATATGTTCGGAGTTATAGAATTTTACCAAAAATGCCTTGAGGCGGGGATAAAGCCTATAATTGGTTGCCAACTGTATACAGGCTCGGGAATTTTATATCCTCTTACCCTAATTTGCAAAAACAACATGGGTTATAAAAATCTTTTGAAATTGGTTTCGATTGCCTGCACTGAAAAAGCTGAAAATCCAAGTATTACAACAGAGCAACTAAAACAGTACCATGATGGGTTAATTTGTTTGTCTGGTGGAGCAATGGGGCAGATTGCCGACCTTGTCTATAATTCAAACTATATGCAGGCAAAAAATCTTGTAAGCTTGTATAAAGAAATTTTCGGAGATGATAATTATTTTATAGAGATTCAAAGGTTTTCCAAGGCGGATAACAACGTTCGAAAGCTTATGGAATTTGCAAAAGAAACAAATACTAAAGTGTGTGCTACAAATGATGTGCATTATCTTTGCCCGCAGGACGCACCAACAAGAGAAATTCTTTTACATATTGCAAATGCTTTTAAACCAAACAGTTCGGTTTTGGATAATCAGCATTTTTTTAAAAGCGAAAGTGAAATGCTGGAACTTTTTTCGGACTTTCCCGAATGTGTAAATGCAACCGATGAAATTGGGGAGCGTTGCAATGTCGAAATAAAGCTAAATGGAAATTCTTTTCTCCCTAAGTTTGATTGCCCTTTTTCGGATTGTTTTGAATATCTTAAAAAGTTAAGTTTTGCAGGACTTGAAAAGCGATATAATAGACCGACCCAGCAGGCAGTAAAACGCCTTGAATATGAACTGTCGGTTATAGGCAAAATGGGTTTTACCGATTATTTTCTTATAGTTGCCGATTTTGTTGGATATGCAAAAAAGCAGGATATTCCTGTTGGTGTGGGGAGAGGTTCAGGGGCTGGCAGCCTTGTTGCTTACTGCCTTGAAATAACCGATATAGACCCGCTTAAATATAATCTTTTGTTTGAAAGATTTTTAAATCCCAACCGTGTTACAATGCCAGATTTTGATATTGATTTTTGCATTAAAGGCAGGCAAAAGGTTATAGATTATGTTATAAACAAATATGGCAAGGATAAAGCTTCATTAATTGGCACTTTTGTTACTATTGGTGCAAAACAAGCTATAAAATATACCGCAAAGGAACAGGGGTTACCGCCCCAGTTTGCGGATAGCATAGCTATTGCTATAAACCCCATGCTTACAATAGATGAAAATATACAGGATAACGATAGGTTTAAACAAATATATTTTAGCGATGACAAGGCAAAACATCTTGTGGACGATGCTAAAAAAATAGAGGGATTTCCACGAAATACCTCACTCCATGCGGCAGGGGTGGTAATTGCTCCAACACCACTTGTCGACCATGTACCCCTTACTTTAAATAACAACCAAATTTCCACCCAATATACAATGAAAGACCTTGAAAAACTGGGACTTTTAAAAATAGATTTTTTGGGACTTAAAAATTTAACGCTTATTCATGAGTGTGAACTGGAAGTTAGAAAAAAAATTTCCGATTTTGATATAAGCAAAATTCCAATAGATGATAAGCAGACTTTTGTTTCTCTCCAGCAGGGGCAGACAGAGGGAGTTTTTCAGTTTGAATCCGAGGGAATAACAAATTTGCTTGTCAATATTTGCCCAAAAAGCATTGAGGATATGATGCTTGCCCTTGCTCTTTATCGCCCCGGACCTATGAAATCAATAAGCATATTTTTGAAAAACAAAAAAAATCCCCAGAACATTCAGTATAAAATACCTCAGCTTGAACCAATTTTAAAAGAAACTTATGGATGTATTGTATATCAAGAACAGGTTATGCAGATTTGCCGACAGCTTGCGGGTTTTTCTTATATGCGTGCGGACGGAGTTAGATATGCAATGTCCAAAAAGCAATCGCTTAAATTGGAAAGCGAACGTCACGCTTTTGTTTATGGCGACCCATACGGCAAAGACCCTTGCAAAGGTTGTGTGGATAATGGAATTGACGAAAAAAAGGCAAATGCACTTTTTGATGAGATGTATTCTTTTTCAAAATATGCCTATAACAAGTCCCATGCGGTAAGCTATGCTTATACTGCTTATAGAACAGCATATCTTAAAACACATTTTTATAATGAATATATCTGTGTTTTGATGAACAATTCTTGCACAGAGGATACCAAGCGTTTTATTGAATATGCAGGCGACTGCCGAAAAAGAGGAATAACAATTCTTCCGCCGAGTATAAACAAAAGCATGGCGGAATTCTGCCTTGAGCAGGATAATGATAAAAAAAATAATATACGCTTTGCACTTTTAGGAATAAAAGGCATTGGGGAGAATTTTGCAAAAATCATAATAAACGATAGAGCAAAAAATGGCGAATTTAAAAATTTATTTGATTTTTGTGGGCGTATGGCAAAATATGAACGCCGTGAGTTTTTAAACCCCAAAGTTATAGAAGGAATGATAAAAAGCGGACTTTTTGACAGCATGGAGGGCGGTTTGAATCGCCGTCAGATGATTGAGTGTCACAAAGAGATTATAAATTCGGTTATGTTCAGGCGAAACGGCAATATTGAAGGGCAGATTGATATGTTCGGCACGGTTTTTTCCTCACCTGAAACCTCTCAGCCTTATGTTGAATGGGTGGAGGAATTTTCAAAAGAAACCCTGCTTGAATTTGAAAAAGAAATGCTTGGTATATATATTTCTTCACACCCCCTTGACAATCTGTTTTGTATATGCAATGCACTTGACTGCAAAAATATAAACGAAATTTCAGCGGGCAAAGAGATTAAAATTTGTGGCAAGCTTACACAGGTTCGCCCTTATGAGGATAAAAACGGCAGGCAGATGGCTTTTATTACAATTGAGGATAAGACGGGAAAATGTGAGGCAATAGTTTTTTCTGAAAGCTTTGAAAAATATGCAAGATTTCTTAGAAAAGGCGAATTTGTTCTGCTTATGGGAGGAATGTCAGCAAAGGGAAGTCAACCGCCGAAATTTATTGTAAAAGCAGTTGTTTCCGCCCAAGGTTTGTTCGGTGGCATAAAATCAAAATCACTTGCCGTCCGTATAGATGAAACCAACAAAAGCAAAATTGAAAATGTCAAGACCATGTTCAGAAAATTTTCAGATTCAAACGGCAGAAGTAATTGCTATGTATTTTTTAAACAAAGCCGAAAATTAATGCAGATGAATAATGCTAAAATTTCAACAACCCCAGAAATATTAAAACAGTTTGTCGATGCTTTTGGAGCAGACAATGTGAAATTTATATAAAAAATTATCCCTTGCCAGAATTGGCAAGGGATATTTTATGTTATTTATAATATTATTTATATTGCTCGGCGACTTTTTTAACCGCCTCAGAAATTTCATCAGCATATTGCTGTATAACTGCCGTGTCCAAACCTTCCAGCATAACCCTTACAAGTGGTTCTGTTCCCGATTCACGAACAAGTATTCTTCCGCTGTCGCCAAGGAGTTTTTCGCACTTTTCGATTACATCGGTAATTTCCTTGTGATTGCTCCATTTGCCTTTGAAAGCCACAGGGATTTTAACCCCCTCAAGCACCTGCGGATAAATCTTCATGCAGGAGGCAAGTTCGCTAAGCTTTTTGCCCGAATGTTTCATAACCTCAAGCAGTTTTGCACCGGTAAGTTCTCCATCACCTGTGTTGCCATAGTCTTTAAGAATAATATGTCCCGACTGTTCGCCACCAATGTTATAATCATTTTCCAACATATTTTCAAGAACATATCTGTCGCCAACCTTGGTTGTCTGAACATTTATATTATTTTCTTTGGCAAATTTAAAAAATCCCATGTTGGTCATAACCGTAACAACGCAGGTGTCCTGTTTAAGCTGACCGATTTCTTTCATATAGTTTGAGAAGATAGCGAGAATTTGGTCGCCGTCCACCATTTCGCCGTTTTCGTCCACCGCAAGACATCTGTCTGCATCGCCGTCAAAGGCAAGACCCAAATCAAAACCGTTTTGTTTAACATATTTTTTAAGGTTTTCGAGGTGGGTAGAACCGCAATTGTCGTTGATATTAATGCCGTCTGGCTGATGATAAATATCGCTACACTTTGCACCAAGGCTTTCAAAAATACGCTTTGCAAAATTGCTTGCCGAACCGTTGGCACAGTCAAGAGCAACCTTTATGCCGTCAAATCTGCCATTTATAGAGTTTACAATATGTTTTATGTAATCCTTGTCGCAGTCAAATTTTTCATAAACTCTGCCTGCCTCTGACCCCTCTTTATGCTGAATTTTTTCGGGGTTGAAAACAAGTTGTTCAATTTCTTCCTCAATGCTATCATCAAGCTTAAAGCCGTCACAGCTGAAAAGTTTGATACCATTGTATTCAAAACTATTGTGGGAGGCTGAAATCATAACCCCTGCATCGGCATTGTATTTCTTTACAAGATAGGCAACCGCAGGTGTAGGAACAACCCCAAGCAGAACAACATCACAGCCAACCGAACAAATTCCTGCAATAAGAGCGGATTGGAGAATATCACCCGAAATTCTTGTATCCTTGCCAATAACAATTGTTGGTTTTTTGTCTTTATTTTTTGCATGAGCGGTAAGCACACAGGCTGCCGCCTCGCCGATTTTCATAGCAGTGTGGCAGTCAAGTTGGGTAAGGGCAACCCCCCTTGCACCGTCCGTTCCGAATAGTTTTCCCATAAAAAATAATCTCCTTTGTATCAATTTTACTTAATTTTCTAAATATAGCAATAAGCTTTTGCTTAAAAATATCTTTGTATTCCTCGCCCACGGCGGGGAATACAATTAATAAAAATTATTTTATAAAATATAATATTAAAGTCTGCAAGCATTAATGTAATTGCTATAAGTTGTTGTGTTGCTTTTTGGCAACTGTCGGTTAGCTTTCAGGTGTTCCATTGTATGGAATACCCAAATGTTCGTAAGCTTTAACCGTGGCTTTTCGCCCTCGTGGGGTTCGAGCCAAAAAACCAAGCTGTAATAAATAAGGTTCGCATACGTCCTCAAGGGTTATTGCTTCTTCGCCAATGGCGGCGGCAATGGTTTCAAGTCCAACAGGTCCTCCGTCGAACCCCTCTATTATAGTACGCAACATTCGTTTGTCCATAATATCCAGCCCCAAACTGTCAACCTCCATTCGGTTAAGGGCAAGGCTTGCTATTTCTTTTGTTATAACTCCATTGCCTATAATCTGGGCAAAATCTCTAACACGTTTTAAAAATCTGTTGGCAATACGTGGCGTTCCTCTTGAACGTCTTGCAAGTTCATAAGCACCCTCATCATCGCAAGGAACGCCTAAGATTATTGAGGAGCGTTTTATAATTTCGCAGAGTTGTTCGGGAGTGTATAATTCAAGTCGCTGAATAATTCCGAAGCGGTCACGGAGCGGAGCAGTAAGCTGACCTGAACGGGTGGTCGCTCCAACAAGGGTAAAATGATTAAGGTCAATTCGTATTGACCTTGCCGCAGGACCTTTTCCCATAAGAATATCCAGTTTAAAATCTTCAAGAGCAGGATATAATATTTCCTCCACCTGCCTTGAAAGGCGGTGGATTTCGTCAATAAAAAGCACATCGCCGTGTTCCAGTCCCGAAAGAATACCCGCCAAATCCCCCGGTTTTTCAATTGCAGGACCGGAAGTAATGCGAATATTAACCCCCATTTCGTGGGCAATAATTGCCGAAAGGGTGGTTTTTCCAAGCCCCGGTGGACCATACAAAAGCACATGGTCGAGGCTGTCCTTGCGGGACTTTGCCGCCTCTATGTAAATTTTAAGATTTTCCTTAACACTTTCCTGCCCAATATATTCATCAATTGATTTTGGGCGTAGGTTTATATCCATGTCGGAAGATTCGTTTTCAATTTCCACAGGGGAAACTATTCGGTTTTCAAAGTCAAATTCATTTTCTTCTATCATAAAATTCTCCTGTTAAAATTTAGAAAGGTTTTTAAGACCACATTTGATAAGTTCTTCAACGCTTAGTGACATATCCGCCTTTGAAAGGCTTTTAACCGCCTCATTACGGCTGTATCCAAGAACGCACAATGCACAAACCGCTTCTTCAAAGTCCTGACCGCCGTTTGTTGTTTCGAGGTCGGAAAAATCGCTATAATCCTCTGTTTTCAGTTTGTCTTTAAGTTCAAGAATAATTCTTTGAGCCGTTTTAAGTCCGATGCCCTTTGCGAAGGTTATTGGTTTGGGATTGTTTTCGGCAACCGCCCTTGCAAAACTTTGAACCGAGAGTGCCGAAAGTATAGAAATTCCTGCCTTTGCTCCAACCCCCGAAACTGTGATAACCAGCTTGAAACAGTTAAGTTCTTCTATTGTAGCAAAGCCATAAAGTTCAATATCATTTTCCCGCACCACAAGGTGGGTAAAAAGGGTTATGTCTTCTGCTTTACCGGAAATTTTGCTTAGTGTGTTAAGACTGGTTTTACATGAATATCCAACTCCACCGCAGTTTATAACGGCAAAGTCAGCCCCTGTATATGTAAGTTTTCCCGTAACTGAATATATCAAAAAAATTCCTCTTTTCTTTTATTTTAATAAAAATTATTTTATTATTATTTTCCGCCGCAGGTAAAGAAATACACAAAATTTTAATAAAATATAAATTATATTATGTATTATTTGGTTAAATATTTATTTACTATTTTTCGTTGATTTATAGAATAAGCATGGGTTATGGCGATTGCCACAGCGTCCGCCGTGTCGTCCGGTTTTATAATTTTGGAAAGTTTGAGCAGGTTTTTTGTCATCTCTTGAATCTGATTT
>CANRLN010000026.1 GCA_947631445.1 uncultured Clostridia bacterium | reverse complement strand
TGCGACCACCGGCAGACCCAGAAGAATGGGTTGGTTTGACTGTGTCGCTTCAAGATATGGTTGCCGTTTGCAGGGGGCTACTGATGTTGCTTTTACCGTGCTTGACGTTCTTGGTTATCTTGATAAAATCCCTGTTTGCGTTGGATATGAATGTGACGGTGAGGAGATAAAAGAGTTCCCAACCACTGCTATTCTTGAAAAGTGCAAGCCTATTATTAAGGTTCTTGACGGTTGGAACTGCGACATCAGAGGTATTCGCAAATATGAAGATTTGCCTGAAAACTGCCGTAAATATGTTGAATTTGTTGAACAGCAGATTGGTTTCCCAATAACCATGGTTTCCAATGGTCCTGCAAGAGAAGATATTATTTACAGAGAAAGCCCTCTTAAAAAATAATAATTTTTATTTAAATAAAAAAGCCTGCTGTGCAACAAACAGCAGGTTTTATTTTGACAAACAAAAACAACCTTTGCCCTAAAGCAAAGGTTGTTTTTAATTATTTATTTTGCAACTATATTTACAAGTTTACCCTTAACATAAATTTCTTTAATAATACTCTTGCCGTCAAGAGCCTGTGCTACCTTTTCGTCCTGCTTTGCAAGTTCTATTGCTTTATCCTGCTCAATATCAGCAGGAACAGTAATTCTTGCCTTGATTTTTCCGCAAACCTGAACGGCAATTTCAATTTCATTTTCTTTACAAAGGCTTTCATCATAGCTTACCCACTCGCCCTCGCAAATAGCCTTGCCAAAACCGCATTTTTCCCAGATTTCTTCCGAAATATGCGGTGCAAAAGGATTGAGAAGTATAAGCAATGTTTTATATTCAGCCTTGTTAATCTGTCCGCAGTCATAAATTTCATTAAGAAGTGTCATAAGTGCTGCAATAGCCGTGTTAAATTTCATAGCCTCAATATCAAGCGAAACTTTCTTGATTGTCTTGTGCATAGATGCACGGAGTTTATCGCTGTATTCATCGCCATCAACCAGCTTTTCTTGAAGTCCCCATATTCTATCCACAAAACGCTTGCAACCCTTAACACTGCTTTCGCTCCATGGAGCAGCTTTTTCATAGTCGCCCATAAAGAGAACATAAAGACGGAGAACATCAGCACCATAAACATCGACAACATCGTTAGGGTCAACAACGTTTCCTCTTGACTTGCTCATTTTTTCGCCGTCAGGTCCTAAAATCAGTCCTTGAGCGGTTCTCTTTGCGTAAGGTTCGCTTGTAGGAACAAGACCCATATCATAAAGGAACTTGTGCCAGAAACGGGAATAAATCATATGTCTTGTAACGTGTTCCATACCGCCGTTGTACCAGTCAACAGGAAGCCAATATTTAAGAGCCTCTTGAGATGCAAATTCATCATTATTTTTAGGGTCGCAATATCTTAAGAAATACCATGACGAACCCGCCCATTGTGGCATTGTATCGGTTTCACGCTTAGCCTTGCCACCGCATTTAGGGCAGGTGCAGTTTACAAATTCTTCAATGCTTGCAAGAGGACTTTCGCCATTTGTGCCGGGTTGGAAGTTTTTAACCTTAGGCAGTTTAAGCGGGAGTTGGTCGTAAGGAACAGCAACCATTCCACAGGTTGGGCAATGTACTATTGGAATAGGTTCGCCCCAATATCTCTGGCGATTGAATGCCCAGTCTTTCATTTTATATTGAACGCCCTTTTCGCCAACTCCAAGTTTTTCAAGCACTTCAAGAGCCTTTTCAATAGCCTCTTTCTTGTTGGTAATTCCGTTAAGTTCGCCCGAATTTACCATTTCTCCGTCACCTGTATAGGCTTCTTTGGAAATATCTCCGCCCTTAATAACCTCAATTATATCAATTCCAAACTTTTTAGCAAAGTCATAGTCACGGGTATCATGTGCAGGAACAGCCATAATAGCACCCGTACCATATCCCATCATAACATAGTCAGAAATATAAATAGGAATTTCTTTGTTTGTTATAGGATTAATAGCAGTAAGACCATCAATTTTAACACCCGTTTTATCTTTAACAAGTTGGGTTCTTTCAAATTCGCTTTTCTTAGCACATTCCGCCTTATAAGCGTCCAAATCGGCAATATTAGCAATGCTATCACGATATTTTTCAATAATTGGGTGTTCAGGGGCAATAACCATAAAGGTAACACCATAAAGGGTATCGGGACGGGTTGTATAAATTTTAAGCTTTTCGCCGTTTTCCTTAACAGTAAAATCAACAAAAGCTCCGGTAGATTTACCAATCCAGTTTTCCTGCTGGAGTTTAACCGTTGGCAGATAGTCAACCTCTTTAAGACCCTCAAGCAACTTATCGGCATACTGTGTAATTCTTAAGTACCAAACCTCTTTGGTTTTCTGCACAATATCACTATGGCAAATATCGCACTTTCCGCCCTGCGAATCTTCATTGGACAAAACTACCTTACAGCTTGGGCAGTAATTAACCAATGTCTTATCACGGAACACAAGACCATTTTCAAACATTTTAAGGAAAATCCATTGTGTCCATTTATAGTAATCTTCTTCGGTGGTGTCAATAACTCTTGACCAGTCAAAGGAAAAGCCTACACGCTTAAGCTGGCTTGTAAACTTCTTTATATTTTCATCTGTAACCTGACGGGGGTGAACACCCGTTTTAATCGCAGTGTTTTCTGTAGGAAGTCCGTAAGCGTCAAAACCGATTGGGAAAAGAACGTTATAGCCCTCAAGGCGTCTTTTTCTGCTGACAACCTCAAGACCCGAATAAGCCTTAATATGTCCAACGTGCATACCATGACCAGACGGATAAGGAAATTCAACAAGCGAATAAAATTTCTTTGGATTTTTAGCATAGTCATCGCTTGCCTTAAAAGTATTATGTTCTTCCCAATACTTTTGCCATTTTTCATCAATAGCCTTTATATTATACTTTTCCATTATTTAATCAATCCTTTTATATTAATTTTTTTATATAGCAATACAACTAATTTTATTTAACAGTTGGTGAAATATAGTGAATTATTTAAAATAATCTCTAACTTCTTTTTTGCCCACCAACGCAACAATACTTATAATATCAACCACTGCTTCTATTAAATATATAATAGCAGCATTTGCAATATTTGTAGGAAAATTTGCAAGCACAACAACACCTAAAATTACAGCGGTTATATAATTTGAATATTTAATAGGTGCTAAAAGCATTACGGATATAGCAATAAACATTACAAGCATACATATATTAGAAAGTGAAAAACCCAAGATAAGATTAAGCACACTTTTTCCCACAAGCCAACCGCAAATTAATTTAATAGTTTTCTTAATATCCATTAAATTCACCTTTTTATTACTTACCAAATAAATCACTATGTGAGCCTGTACGGGTTAATGTAAGAATTAAAACATCTTTTTGTATTTTATAAATTAACAACCAATCTGGAGCAATGTGACATTCTCTATATCCTTTATAGTTTCCTACAAGTACATGGTCTTGATTTTCATTTGGCAAACTCTCACCATTTGAAAGTTTAATAATTATATTATCAAGTAAGGATATATCAAGACCACGTTTAATTGCATTTTTATATTCTTTTTTAAACTTTGTAGTTCGTTCAATTTCATACTTCATGATTTTAAATCCTCAAAAAGTTCTTCCAATGAAGTGAATTTTTTAGTATTGGGGTCATTAAGCATCTTTTCACTTTCTTCTATTGCATCTAAAGTTTCTTGATTAGGTACAGAAAAACTTTCAATAAGAAACATTAAACTTTTAAGTTGTTCTTCGTTCAACGAATCCAACATATTTGTAACAATTTCTTTTGTGTTCATAGCAATTCCCCTTTCTTCTAAAACTAATTGCTTTTATTAAATAAAATTAGAAATATCAATCTCTTCAGCGTCACTCCAAAGTTTATCAAGGTTATAAAATTCTCTTGTTTGCTTATAGAACATATGCACAATAATTTCGCCATAGTCAAGTACTATCCATTCGGTGGAATTAAAACCGTCCTTGTGGAAAGGCTCAATGCCTTCAAGCGACATCTTGTAGTCCACCTCGTCAGCAATAGCCTTGACCTGTGTTGAGCTGTTGCCTTGTGCTATAACAAAATAATCTGCAACAATTGTAAGGTCGGTTACTTTAAGAATTTTAATATCATCGCCAAGTTTTGCATCAATTGCCTTAACTATTACTTTAAGTTTTTTCTGTGTAGTCATAAAACATCACCTTTCTTTATTAACAATATTAACAAACTGATTGTAAGCCGCAAGGGTGGAATGAGGAACAAAACTGCCCTTATCAACAGTATCTTTTATGGAAAAGCCAAGAGCTTCAAGCATAGCTTCGTCTAAATTTTTAGCTGATAGCTTCCTCATTCTGCCAACGTCCTTATATTCCCTGTCCTCGCTTGTAAGGTCGGCTATGTAGATTATATAGCAAAGTTTAGAAAGTCCGCCTGCACAAACAGTATGATACCTAACGGCTGTCAAAATTTCCTCATCATCAATACCAAAAATTTCTTCGGCACGTTCCGCACCTGCTATGGCATGATAGAGTGCAGGTACCTGCTTTTCCTGAACACAAACATCTCTTTTAGAGGCAAGAACACTAAGCAATTGTTGCTCTTTTGGTTCTTCCTTTGCCACATCATGAACCAGTCCTGCAAGATATGCTTTATCTTCATCTTCGCCATAAATTTCCGCAAGTTTTTTAGCAGTTTTTGCAACATTCAGTGAATGGATATATCTTTTTTTGGATAAATTTTTTTTCAAATAGTCTGTAATGCTATCTATTAATTCTTGATTTTTCAAATAAATCCCTCACATTCTATTTGTACTATAATTGTATTATACCACATTACAGTTATTTTGTCAATAGTGGCAATTTATTTTTTATAATTCTGTTCAAATTAAAAGCATATTTATTTTTTTATTATTTATATATTAACGGGGAATATATAGCCAAAAATAGCCAAGTGAAAAAATTTTTATAAATATAGTTTATTCTTAAGTATATAATTAGTAACCCTTTTATCCAGAATCTGCTCAAACCCACTACCCTGCTTTATTGCGTTTCTAACCTGAGTTGAGGATATTTCAAGTGGCTTGACGCTCACTATATTAATATTCCCGTCAAGTTCATTTGCATACTCCGAAATTTTTTCAATATCCTGCTTATTTCTTGCCACTACCGCAAGCGAGCAAAGCGACAGTATTTCCTCATAGCAAAACCACTGTTTAAAACTTAAAAGCATATCACTGCCCATTACAAAATAAAATTGGTCATTGGGATAAATATTTTTAAGTTCCCTAAGGGTAAGCACCGAATAACTTTTGCCCTCCCGCTTAAATTCAATATCGCTTATCTGCGACCACGAGTATTTTTCAAAAGCAAGCTTTAACATTTCAAGCCTATGGTTTTCATCAACTAAAACTGCCTGTTTGTGGGGAGGTATTTTATCTGGAATAATAAGCATACTATCCAATTTAAGACTTTCAAAAACACTTTGGGCAAGGTGAGTATGCCCTAAATGCACGGGGTTAAAAGTCCCTCCAAAAACACCTATTTTCATAATTATTTGTTTTTAGGAAGTTTGATAACAGGCTTTTTGGGGTTTGCCTTATAAAGCACGGCTTTGTTTCCGATTGTAAAAACAACCGTTGCATCAATTTTTTCTGCCACAAGTTCAGCCATTTCTCTTGCAGTAAGAAGTGCCGAATCAAGCACCTTTATCTTCACAAGTTCATGCACCCTTAAATAATCATCAATCTGTGCGGTTTGGTTTTCAGCAACTCCACCTTTGCCAACCTGAAAGGCAGGTTCAAGCGAATTTGCCAGCGATTTTAAATATGCTCTTTGTTTTGATGTAAGATTTATCATTAATTTTCTCCTTTTTGTTTTATTATATTTTACAAAATAATTTTTATTATTCTTTTTCCGCTTATGGTGGGAAAAAGATAAAATAGCTTAAGCTAAAAAAGCTCTATTTTATAATACTGCTATAATTGATTTTTATATTCTTCAAGCTTTTCGCAAAGATTTTTAAGTGCAAGTCCACGGTGAGAAATTTTATTTTTTTCGCCGTCGCTAAGTTCCGCTACCGTTTTATCCCCAACCTTAAAAATTGGGTCATAGCCAAAGCCGTTTTCTCCCTGCGGTTTTTCTGCAATTTCTCCGAAAAATTCGCCTTGTGCCGTAAAAGCCTGTTTGTAGTCACTCTCCCAAAAATAAAGGCTACAAACAAACTTTGCCTTGCGGTTGGTTTTTCCCTGCATTTTCTGCAAAACAAGGTTGCTACGTTGTTCATCTGTATCCAGTCCGCCGTATCTTGCCGAATATATAGACGGCTCGCCATTTAAAGCCTCCACACAAAGTCCGCTATCATCTGCAATAACGCAAATTTCTTTGCCAGTTTTGTCTCTTATTTCGTTGGCTTTTAAAAATGCGTTTTCGGCAAAGGTAACGCCGTTTTCTTCAACTTCGGTTTCAATTCCTGCCTCTCGCTGGGATATACACTCATAACCTAATGGCTCAAGCATCTGTTTAAATTCTTTTATTTTGCCTTTGTTATTACTGGCAATTATCAATCTCTTCATTTTAATCTACACCCATTCTTATTATTTATTAATCGGCAAACAATGCTTCAACAAAATCCTTTTTGGAAAAGTCCTGAATGTCCCCGATTTTTTCACCTACCGTTACTATCTTAACCGGTACCTGCAATTCGTCAGTAATTGAAATTACAATACCGCCCTTTGCTGTGCCGTCAAGTTTGGTAAGAATAATTCCGGTGAGGTCGGCAACCTCGTTAAACTGTCTTGCTTGATTTACCGCATTTTGCCCTGTGGTTGCATCAAGGGCAAGCAACACTTCAAGACTGCAACCCTCAGCCTGCTCATGCACAATACGGCTTATCTTTCTAAGCTCGTCCATAAGATTTTTCTTGTTGTGCAATCGTCCTGCCGTATCTACAATAACAATATCCGTGCCACGAGATTTAGCCGCCGAAATAGCGTCATACACAACCGCCGCAGGGTCACCACCCTCTTTGTGTTTAATCAAATCAACTTGGCTCTATTTGTCCATTCTTCAAGCTGTTCAATAGCTGCAGCTCTGAAAGTATCCGCCGCCGCAACAATAACGCTTTTGCCCTCTTTTTTATATTTGTTTGCAAGCTTACCAATAGTAGTTGTCTTACCAACACCGTTTACACCAATAACAAGAATTACAGACGGTGTTGTAGAAAGGTCAAGAGGGGTTTCCTCCCCAAGCATTTCAATAAGCACCTCTTTAAGCATACCTTTGATAGCTTTAGGGTCGGTTTCGCCTGCAATTTTGACTTTTTCACGGAGCATATCGCAGATTTTTCCTGCAGTTGTAACCCCGATATCGCTCATAATAAGCGTTTCTTCCAGTTCTTCAAACAAATCCTCGTCAATCTTGGTGAACATTCCAAGAAGTTTGTCAATTCGGTTCATAATAGCGTCTTTGGTTTTCTTAAGACCTGCTTTAAGTTTTTCAAAAAATCCCATATATATACCTCCTGTAATTAATTATTCATTTTAAGCAATTTGGATACGCCGTTTTCCTGCATTGTAACACCATATAAAACATCTGCTTCTTCCATTGTTCCTCGCCTATGGGTTATAGCTATAAATTGTGTCTTATCGGTAAATTTATGCAGATACTGTGCATATCTTGCCACATTCACATCATCAAGTGCCGCCTCTATTTCGTCCAATAGAACAAACGGCGATGGCGAATTTTTAAGTATCGCAAAATAAATGGCAACCGCCACAAAAGCCTGTTCACCGCCCGACAAAAGCGACAAATTTTTTATAACCTTGCCTGGTGGTTCAACCTTTATTTCAATTCCACATTCAAGCACATTTTCCTCATCATCAAGAATAAGTTCGCCACTTCCACCGCCAAAAAGCTCCGAAAAAATCTGCTTGAAATTTTTATTTATCGCATTAAAGCTTTCAGCAAACATGGTTTTCATGCTACTTGTCAAATCCTCGATAAGATTTTCCAATTCCTTTTTGGAAGTTCTAACATCAGTAAGTTGCTTTTTAAGTTGTTCGTATCGCTCTGAAACCTTTTCATATTCTTCAATAGAATCAAGGTCGACCCCTCCAAGTTCTTTAATCTGCCTGTTTATATGTGCAAGTTCTGCCGTGGCGTTTTCATCATTTGTTATTTGTTTGGCGAGCGAGTCCGCTTCGGTTCGGGTAAGTTCGTATATATCCCAAAAGTTGGCTACTATCCTATCAAATTCTTTTAAAAACTGCTGTCGGCGTTCGCTGTCACGAGTTATAGCACTATTGTAAACCTCCTGCGAAGCTATCAATTTTTTCTGTTTTACCCTAAGTAAATCCGCATGCTGATTTTCACGCATAAATTCCTGTCTTGCCTGCTCTGCCTGCATTTCAAGCTGTTTAGATTGCTTTTCGCTCTGCCCAAAATTCTGTTGTCTTAGTCTTATTTCGTTTGACTTTTCGCCCGCCTGAGTTTTAAGCGATTTTATTCTATCCTGTGTTTGCTGTTTCTGCTCGACTGACATTTCAAGCGAATTGTTTAATTGGCTTATTTTTTCTTGTGTAAGTGAAATATCCTTTTTAATATCCGCTATTTTTATCTGCTGGGCAGAAACCTCCTGCATTTTCTGTTCACGCTGTTTACGCAAATCTCTTACCTGCTCGTCCGAATTTAACTGTTCCTGTTGCATTTTTTCAAGCAATATCTTTCTGCTTTCAAGTTCTTGCTTTGAATTTTTTATATTCTCCTCAAGACTGGCAATATTAGTTTTGTTTTGCTCCATGCTATCCAAGTTGCTCATTTGGCGAATTTTTAAACTATCCAATTGGTTTTTTAGGTTTAAAAACTCTTGTTTTTGTTCGGCAAGTTGTGCGGAATCTTTTTCAAATTCTTCCTGCTGTGCCGTAACGTTCGCCTTGTATCTGCTTGTTTCTTCGGTAAGTTTTTCAAGTCTTTGTGCAAGCGTTTCACATTGTTCTTTAAGCTGTCCGCCCTCAAGATTAAGCTGTGAAATTTCGGCTTTTCGGGAAAGTATGCCCACATTTTTGGAGCTACTTCCTCCGGTAAAAGAACCACCTGCATTGATAACCTGCCCATCAAGTGTAACTATTTTAAATCTATAAGCATATTTTTGTGCAATTGTTGTTGCTGAGGATAAATCTTCCGCAACGACAACCCTACCCAAAAGTGAGCTTATTATATTTTTATATTCAGGCTTACACTCCACAAGTTCGCTTGCAACCGACACAAAACCGCTACAATCTTCAAGTCCTTGTTCATTCAAGAATTTAGGCTTGATAACGCTTATTGGCAAAAAAGTTGCCCTACCCTTTTTGGTGGATTTAAGCATTTCAATTGCTTGTTTTGCACAACTTTCATTTTGCACAATAATATTCTGCATTGTAGCACCAAGTGCCGTTTCGACCGCAAGAGAATATTTTTCCTCAACGGTTATAGCTCCTGCCACCGTATCGCAGATACCGTTTATATTAGAGTGCATAACCGCTTTAACGCTATAAGAAAATCCCTCCATTGAAATTTCAAGGTCACCAAGGATATTAATACGGCTGATTATTTCCCGCCGTTTTATATCAGCTCCAGCAAGTTCATTTTTTGCCTTTTCAAGGCTGGCAAGTTTGCTTTCTAATAATTTTTGATAGCCTGCTCCACGGTTTTTAATTTCTTCAAGTTTTTGTTCAAGGCTTTGCACTATTTTTTCTTGTGCATTGCATTTTACTTGCATTTCTGAAATATCTTTGGAAAAATCCGAATTTTTATAATTTTCCTGCTGTGCCTTAAGACTTTCCAACCTTACAGAATATTCGCTTGCTTGAAATTCCAGTTTTGAAATTTCTATTATAGTTTCATTAAGTTTGGTTTCTTTTTCACGGTTTAATTTGCTTATATTATCCTCATCATTGCCAATATTTAAAAGACTGTTTTGTATATCCTCCAGTTTTTTCAAACTGTCGTCATAATCCTTTTGCAAATTTTCCAAAACTGCCTTTGTATCCTCAAGCGACCTTTCCAATTTTGTATGGTCGCTATCCGAATTTTCAAGACTTTCGCAAAGTTCCTCCACCGTCTTGTTTATATGCTCTATATCATTTTGAAGCACGGCAATTTTAGAAGCCGACTGCGAATCAGATAATTGCAGGTTGTGCATCTTTTCTTTCAATTCATCAACCTTTTCAGAAAGTTTTGAGCTGTTCAAAACCGACCGTTCTATTTTGTCATCAAGGCTTTCAATCTCCTTTGCGGTTTTGTTATATTCCGCTTTGTTTTGGTCAATATTTTTTTGCAAATCGTCCGCATTTTGTTCAACCGCTTTAAGTCGTTTGCTCCAGACAGAAATTTCAAGTTCACGCTTTTGTGCATCAAGTATTCTAAAACGTTTAGCCTTTGTCGCTTGTTTTTCAAGCGGTGCTAAACGCTCGGCGAGTTCCTTTTCAATATCCTCCAGCCTTACAAGATTTTCATTTGCACCTTCAAGTTGTTTTTGTGCCTGTGCTTTTTTAAAACGAAACCTTGAAATTCCTGCCGCTTCCTCAAAAATTTCTCTGCGTTGGGAGGATTTATTGCTTACAATTTCGGCAATTCTGCCCTGCCCTATGATACTATAACCGTCCCTGCCAAGACCCGTATCCATAAAAAGCTCAACTATATCCTTAAGCCTTACCTCCTGCCCGTTAAGGCTGTACTGACTTTCGCCACTTCGGAAAAGCTTTCTTGTAACCATTACAATATCACTATCCGAATTTAAAGCACGGTCGGAATTGTCAATGGTAAGGGTTACCCTTGCACTGTTTTCAGCTCTCCTAAATTTAGTGCCGGAAAATATAACATCTTCCATTTTGCTTCCACGCAGATTTTTGGAGGAAACCTCACCAAGCACCCAACGCATAGCGTCACCGATATTGCTTTTTCCCGAACCGTTAGGTCCGACAACTGCCGTTATTCCCTTGTCAAACTCAAGGGTTGTCTTGTCGGGAAAAGACTTAAATCCCTGCATTTCAAGCGATTTTAAATACAAAAAATTTCCTCCTTTCCTTTAAATTTAAAATAACTAATCATTCGCCCTTGACTATAAGTTCTATGCCTTTGTTCGCAAAATATTTTATATTACATTTTTTATATCCTATTGCTTTGCTTATATCCCTTTTGGGAACGGTTATAATATTGTTTTGTTTGTTGACAATCTTTTCAAGCTTACGCCTATAAATTTCACTACCACAAATTTCCCCAAAAGCAGGGTGATAAAATCCACCTATGGCATTTTCTTTTACATCTTCTGAACTATGAAGTCCAAGCTTTATAACCCTAATATTATTTTTTTCGCACTCAAGCAAAAAATCCACACAAAGATTAACCGCCGTTTCAAAACCAAACGGTTTATAAACACCCTGTTTATACAAATCTCCAAGCTTTGTGCCGTTCATAATAACAGTTGGATAAATCCGCAGGGTGTCGGGGGCAAGCGAAACTATCTTTTTAAAAGAATTTCTTTCGGTCTGCTCATCACTACCATAAAGTCCTATCATCATCTGCAAACCAAGTTCAAAACAACCGTATTTTTTTATTAAGCCAACCGCATTTTCCACATCTTCAACAGTATGTCCACGCTCGTTAAGTTCTAACACTTCATCATTCATGGATTGTGTGCCAAGCTCGATTGCCTTTACATTATATTTTTTTAAAATATCCAGAATTTCACTATTGATACAATCGGGGCGGGTGGAAATACGCACCCCGTCAAAATATTTTTCATCCGCAAATTCATTTGCCGTTTCCAACAGTTCAATCATATAATCTTTAGGAATAGCCGTAAAACTGCCCCCAAAAAAGGCAACCTGTAATTTTTGAGTTGTCTTTTCAAACTGTTCTTTACAAACCGCCCTAACCTGCTCTGGCTCAACCCTATGACCGTCTGTGCCAGTAATGGTATTTTGGTTGCAAAAACTGCATTTGTGCGGGCAACCCAAATGTGGAATAAACAAAGAAATATTCCCCATTTCAATTATACCTCGTAACCCATAAGAACAAGGGCTTGTTTTGCCGCCTCCTGCTCTGCTGACTTTTTGGAAGTTCCCTCACCAGTTGTCAAAACATTTGAGTTTAAATATATATCAACAACAAATTTTCTTTCATGTGCTGGACCTGTCTGCCCCACAACAACATATTCCATCTTTTCTTCGGGGTTACGCTGAATAATTTCTTGCAAAATTGTTTTATAGTCTTTAAAAAGCAAAGGATTGTCAGGGTCAAGTTCTTTAGGCATAAAAGAAAGAACATAGTTTTTAGCTATTTCCATTCCACCATCAAGAAAGATTGAAGCAATAACCGCCTCAAAAGCGTCCGAAACAATAGAGGGACGCTCCCTACCGCCAGAAATTTCCTCGCCATGTCCTAAAAATATATATTCTCCCAAATCTATTTTATGAGAAAAGGAAAACAATGCTTTTTCACAAACAAGAGATGCACGGAGTTTGGAAAGTTTTCCTTCGGGAATGTTCGGGAATTTATGAAACAAAAATTCCGAAACAACTATTGAAAGTACTGAATCCCCCAAAAATTCCAGTCGTTCGTTGCATTTGCCTTGACGATGATGTTCATTAATATATGACGAATGAGAAAGTGCTTGCTTAAGCAATTCTATATTCTTAAATTTATAGCCTATTTTATCTTCAAATTCTTCAAGTATATTCTTTTCATTTGCATTTTCCAAAATTTCCGCCCCCTTCTACTTTTTATCGCTGTTCAAAGCGGCATGGAACTGCTGTATCATATCCGTTTCAACCGTTTGTTTTGCCTGCCTTATTGCATTATAAAATGCTTTTGCGTCAGAACTACCATGTGCTTTAATAACTGGCTTTGATGTACCTAAAAGTGGGGCCCCACCATGTTCAGAATAGTCCACCTTTTTCTTAAATTCTTTTATATTGTTCATAATAAGCATAGCGGCAACCTTGCTTTTGGCACTGCTTGTAAGAATGTTTTTAAGCTCGCCCGAAAAGAATTTGCCCATTCCCTCATAAAGTTTAAGTAGCAAATTTCCAGAAAAACCGTCGGTTACAACAACGTCACAATCGCCAAGTGGAATCTGTCTTGCTTCGATATTTCCAACAAAATTAATATTGTTGTTGTCTTTAAGAATTTTGTAGGTTTCAAGTTCAAGCTCTCTGCCTTTGGAGGGTTCAGCACCAATATTTGCAAGACCAACCTTAGGATTTTCAACCTTCATAATATTTTTCATATATGTAGAACCCATAACTGCAAACTGCTGAAGCATTTCGGGGCGACAATCTGCGTTTGCTCCGCTATCCAGTAACATAACTGGTGTAGTAGCGGTTGGCAAAACGGTTGCAAGAGCAGGACGTTTTATTCCCTTAAGTCGCTTTACAATAAAAGTAGCACCAACAACCAATGCACCGGTAGAACCTGCACTTACAAAAGCGTCGCCCTTGCCCTCTGCAAGAGCCTTAAAAGCAACCGCCATTGAACAGTCTTTACGTGATTTTAAAATTTCGGTCGGTTCTTCGCAAACATCAATAATTCCATCTGCATTTATAATCTCAAAACCCTCTATATTAAGGGTATTTTTTTGTGCCGTTTCTTTAATTTTTTTCTCATCACCACAAAGGACTATATCAACGCCAAAATCTTTTTTGGCATCAATGCTACCCTTTATAACCTCAAGTGGAGCATTATCTCCACCAAACGCATCTATAATAATTTTCATATTTAAACCTCACTAACTATTCTTTTATTGCCCTATCAAAATCCGCAAGACCTCTTAAAGCCACCGCTTCGTATCTTGCTTTTTTATCTCTTATACGCTCGCCAAGTTCGGGGAGAATACCCATATTGCAACCCATAGGCTGAAATTTTTCAACACTTTCATCGGATATATAATTTGACAACGCACCAATCATGCTGGTTTTGGGAAGTTCAAGCATAGGCTTTTGATTTAATAGCCTTGCCATGTTTATTCCTGCCACAATTCCGCTTGCCGCCGATTCAATATATCCCTCGACACCGGTTATCTGCCCTGCAAAAAACAGATTTTCACGCTGACGCATATTAAAATATTTATTAAGCAGTTTAGGCGAATTTATAAAAGTGTTGCGGTGCATAACACCATAACGAACAATCTCGGCATTTTCAAGACCTGGAACAAGCGAAAAAACACGTTTCTGTTCGCCAAATTTTAAATTGGTCTGAAAGCCAACAAGATTATATAAACTTCCCTCGCTGTTTTCAGCTCTAAGCTGAACAACTGCATAGGGTCGTCTGCCCGTTTTAGGGTCGGTAAGACCGACCGGTTTTAGCGGTCCAAATCTCATTGTATCCTCGCCACGCTTGGCAAGCACTTCAATTGGCATACAACCCTCATATACTTTAAAATTCTGCATATGTTCTTTTTCAAATTCTTTTAAAACCGCCGATTCCGCACCAACCAAATTATTATAAAAATTCAAATATTGTTCTTTATCCATTGGGCAGTTAAGATAATCCGCCTCGCCTCTGTCATATCTTGCAGCAGCAAAAATCTTGTTCATATCAAGGCTTTCTTTGGTCACAATTGGTGCTGCCGCATCATGAAAATACAGATAATCTCCACAAATGCTTTTAATGCTTTCGGCAAGCTTGCCACAGGTCAGTGGTCCAGTAGCTACTATAACATTTCCCTCTGGAATTTGTTCAACCTGCTTTGAAATAATTTCTATATTTGGATTTGATTTAATTTTATCTGTTATATAGTCGGAAAATTTTTCACGGTCAACCGCCAATGCTCCACCCGCCGAAACCTGCGTTGCATACGCTGCCTCAACAACAATTGAACCAAGCCTTTTCATTTCTTCTTTAAGCATACCCGCCGCCGATTCAACTCTCATCGCCTTAAGCGAATTGGAACACACAAGTTCCGCAAAACCCTTATATTTATGTGCAGGACTGAAATTAATCGGCTTTTGTTCAAAAAGCTCAACCTGTATTCCTGCGTTTGCAAGTTGTAAGGCGGATTCACAACCCGCCAATCCTGCTCCTATTACCTTAACTTTCATCTTTAGTTATTTCCTTTTCATATCCACATTCTGGCTTGTAGCACACAAGCTTTCCATTCTTTCCGCCACGTTTGAAAAGCGAACTTCCGCATTTCGGGCAGGTCTGTTCGGTCGGCAAATCCCATGTCATAAAATTACAGGTGGGGTTATCCTCACAACCATAATATTTTTTGCCTTTTTTAGATTTCTTTTCAAGAACCTTTTTTCCACAATAGGGGCATTTGCCTTTGGTTTCAAGCACAATTTTTTTAGTGTTGTCACACTCGGGAAATCCCGAACATGCAATAAATCTTCCAAATCTGCCGATTTTTATAACCATTGGTTTTCCGCATTTGTCGCAGATAATATCGGTTGGTTCGTCAGGAATTTTAACACGTTTGCCTTCCATTACCTTTTCAGCTGTTTCAAGTTCTTCAGCAAACTGCTTGTAAAATTCATCAAGCATACTTACCCAATCTTCTTCTCCACGCTCCACCTTGTCAAGACTGGTTTCCATTCCTGCCGTAAATCCCTTGTCAACAATTTTGGGAAAATGCTCTTTCATAACACTATCTGTAACCTCTCCAAGCGGTGTAGGCTTAAGCTGTTTGCCGTCCCTCTCCACATAGTTTCTCGAAAGAATTGTAGTTATGGTCGGAACATAGGTGGACGGTCTGCCAATTCCCGCCTCCTCAAGTGCTTTAACAAGGGTTGCCTCGCTGTATCTTGCAGGAGGCTGTGTAAAATGCTGATTTCCCACAACGCTATATTGTGTAAGCACCTCGCCTTTTTCAATTTCTGGCAAAATATTTTTCTTTTCTTCCTCGTCTTTGGTTTCTTCGTAAAGTTTTGTAAAGCCGTCAAACTTAACCGAATTTCCCGTTGCCTTAAATCCGACACCATCAACATCAATATCGACAGAAACCGTATTCATAAGGCAGTTTGCCATTTGGCTTGCAATAAATCTCTCCCAAATAAGTTTGTACATCTTATATTGGTCGTTGGTAACACCGCTTGCCTTAACAATAGCGGGGGTAATTTCGGGGTGTGCGGGACGAATTGCCTCGTGGGCGTCTTGAGCATTGTTTTTACTCTTAAACTTTCTAACCTCGGGCGGAATATATTCCTCGCCATATTTTTCTCTTATATAGGCATACGCACCCTCTCTTGCCTCGTCCGAAACTCTAAGGCTGTCCGTTCGCATATAGGTTATAAGACCCGTTTGCCCCATGTCTTTTATCTCAACACCCTCATAAAGTTCCTGTGCAATCTTCATGGTTCTTCTTGTCTGAAATCCCATTCTTCTTGAGGCTTCTTGTTGCAATGTTGAGGTGGTAAAAGGTGCGGCAGGATTTTTCTTGTGAACGCTTTTTTTGACATTCTGAACAACAAAATCTTTTTTGTCAATGCGTGCAAGAATTGCATCAGCCTCCTGCTTGTTTTTTATTAACGGCTGTTTTTGTCCGTCAATGCTAACCAGTCTTGCCGAAAAAGGCTTGTTGGAACTTTTAGCAAAAAGCATAGCATCGATTGACCAATATTCCTCGCTTACAAAAGACTTGATTTCCCGCTCACGGTCAACAATCATTCTCACCGCCACCGACTGAACACGTCCTGCAGAAAGCCCTCTGCGAACCTTTCTCCACAAAAACGGCGATAATTTATATCCTACAATTCTGTCAAGTATTCTTCTTGACTGCTGAGCATTGACGAGGTTTAAATCAATCTTTCTTGGCTTTGACATACCCTCGGTTATACCCTTTTTGGTAAGTTCGTTAAAGGTAACACGGTTGCAGTCGTCAAGACTAAGTTCCAAAATCTGTGCTAAATGCCATGAAATAGCCTCTCCCTCTCGGTCAGGGTCGCCTGCCAGATACACATGGTCGCACTTGTCTGCCTTTTTCTTTATATCCTTGATAAGCTGGTCTTTATCTTTCATGTTAACATAGGTTGGCTGAAAGTTGTTTTCAATATCCACACCAAATTTAGATTTGGGCAAATCTCTTAAATGCCCCATAGAGGCGACAACCTCATAATTCTTATCAAGATATCTTTTTATTGTTTTTATTTTTGTTGGTGATTCTACAATAATTAAATTCACAATTGTTTTTCCTTTCTTTTTTATTTTAAATTATTTTAATCTATCATATCCAAAACCTTTTGTGCTTTTAGCAATATAGCCCTGCATCTCAAGCATAAGTATTGCCGTTTGAATATTCGCAACCGAAATTTTTGTTGTTGTTTGAATATATTGCAGGGTTGCATCAGATGTTTTTTGACATATGCTTTGATATACAATATTCATGTTTGGGTCATCAAAGGGTTCTGGTAATTTTGAATTTTCTAAACTAACCGCTTTATCCTCAATGTTCTGCGAAAAACTCGAAACTTTCGATATACTGTCTATATTTATTATATTTGTTATTTCTGTATTCTCGGCATACTTCATTCCAAGACTATCAAACCTTTTTTGCATAGCATTAACTGCTTTAAAAGCATTTTTAGCATAGTGTTCCTGACCGCCATTCCTTTTAACATATGCCGATTCAAACGGGTTAGGAATTTTTATAAGTTCAATTGGTTCTTTTACAGGAGGGTAAAGCCTTTGGGCAATTTGTTTTGTTTTTTGGTTGCATACCTGATTTTGAATACTTTCAAGTGCAGTTTTATCCCTTAAAAGAACCTTTTCAACAATAGGCATAAAGTTTTGAATTGTTCCTGTTTTCCGCTGTTTAAAGCTTTTTATTGAAGCCGGCATATCTCCATAATCTTCCGTATTTTGTATACACTCAACATCAAGATAATTATTTTTGCCACTTTTAAGCCGTTCAATAAAACTATATGCTTTTGAGTTTTTCGGAAGTCCGACTGCCGTTATGGTATAATTCAAGGTTGGACTATCTATTTGAAAAACCCCCAATCGCTCACAGATAATCGAAAGAGGAGTAGGCTGATAAACACTTACAAAAAACGGTTTGTCGGTCATTGCAAAATGACAATCGGTTTTGCAAAAGTCGCTGTAATCATCATAGAACGGTCGTATACTGTTTGCATTTTCAAGTATAGGTTCAATTCCTTTAAATTTTCTTAAAAGATTAAATTTATGATAATAGGAATAACAGCCTGCACCGTCCAGCACATAGCGTATTCCACCGTAATATTCTTCTGAATCTGAATTTTCACCATGAGGAGAAACAAAATAAACCGGTTTCAGCAATCCCAAGAATTTTCTGGTGCAGTCAAGCGTTCCGCTATGACTGCCTGCCTGAGTTACAATTGCACAATCGCTGACCATAGCGGTTATTCGGTTGCGATTGGTAAAACTGGAACGAAAGGTCGCCTCGGAAACAGGTATTTCTGCCATAACCACTCCGCTTTCCCCAATCTTTTTTTCAAGGCTTTTGTTAGAATCGGCTATACCCTCTATTGCTCCGCCAAGAATAGCAATGGTTCTTCCGCCTGCGTCCACAATGCCCTTGTGTGCCACTCGGTCGACTCCGTCCGCAAAGCCACTTACAACCGCAAAATCTCTCCCTGCAAAACTTGCCGAAATTTCTCTTGTGTCCTGCTCGCCCACCCTATCGGGTGTTCTTGTTCCAACCACTGCAACACAATAACAGGTGTCAACAATACTGATATCTCCACGATAAAACAGCAATATAGGACGGTCTTTATATTTAAGCAATTTTTTAGGATAGTTTTCATCGCCATCAATAGTAATTTCAATTCCCTTAGAATACATTCGTTTTACAAGTTCCATAGCGTCATCATAGGTTATTGTTTCAAAAGCACTTTTTTTATCCTCTGCAATAATAGAGCTGTTTTTCTGACAAGCCTGCCAAAGCTCATATATACTTTTATATCTTGATGCAAGCTCTATTGTTTTTTCCGTGCCATAGCCAAACACCATACTAAGCCAGATGTAGTAAACCAACTTTTCCTCATAGCTCTCTAAATATTCTTCGCTATAAATAAAAATCACTTCCTATTATTTGTTCATTTCCCAAAGTATTATTCCTGCCGCCATGGAGGCATTAAGCGAATCAAGACAACCTTTCATTTTAATTGTGATTTTTTCATTGCAAAGGCCTATATCTTCCTTTGACATTCCCCTTCCCTCGTTTCCGATAACGACTGCCGATTTTTCCGCAAATTCAACGCTGTCAAGGCTTTTTGCCGTGCTATCCAGCACAGAACCATAAACCACTATATTATTTTCCTGCATAATCTGGACGGCTTGTTCAAAGCTATATTCATCATAAATATCAAGATGAAAAATACTTCCCATTGTGGCACGGATTGTTTTAGGATTATACAAATCGCAACAGGAACATAAAAACACAGATTTTATTCCAAGGGCGTCACAGGTTCTTAATATTGTCCCAACATTTCCGGGGTCTTGCAGGTTATCCATAATGCAAATTTTTGAATTATTACTATTAAAATTTTCTACTTTAGGAATTTTAACCTGCATAAAAATTTCCTGAGAATTGTCCGTTTGCCGCATTTTTTCGGCAACCTGTTTTGAAATATAATAAAATTCTCCCGCATTTTCCAAAAGCTTTGTATCTCCGTCAAGATATTTATCAATTGCCTCATGGGTTGCAAATATATTCATTATATTAATTTTAGGATTGTCCTGTTTTGCACAGTCAATACAAATTCTTGCACCCTCCAGCACAAACTCTCCCAATTCGTGCCGATAGCGTTTGCTTGTGGCAAGCTTGCAGTAGTTCTTAATTTTAGGATTATCTTTTGCAGATATTTCCATTAATATCACCCCATTTTTTCATTACTATACATACAAACCTATTATAGCATATTATTTTTTATTTGTCAATTAATTTTTTGCAGGAAACAGAAATTCAGCCTTATAAAAAAAACATCTGAAAACTATTTTTTGTTTATATAATTATATTATAATAGTATAATCGTATTTTAAAAAAAACACGCACAAAATCTGTGCGTGTGTATGTCGTATGTTCAAACCACACACCCATGCAGGGTGTATATGCTACAATCAACTATAATTATTAATTAGTTAAGAGCAGCCTTAGCCTGATTTGCAATAGCTGTAAAACCTGCAGGGTCATTGATAGCTATTTCTGAAAGCATTTTACGGTTAAGCTTAATACCAGCCTTGTTAAGACCATTGATAAGTGTAGAATAGTTCATACCGTTGAGTTTAGCAGCTGCAGAAATTCTTGTAATCCAAAGTCTTCTGAAATCTCTTTTCTTCTGTCTTCTGCCAATATAAGCATACTGACCAGATTTCATAACAGCTTCTTTAGCCATTTTGAAGTGCTTGCTCTTTGCACCCCAGTAGCCCTTTGCGAGCTTAAGAGTTTTATTTCTTCTCTTACGAGTCATCATTGCTCCCTTTACACGAGCCATAGTTCTTTACCTCCTGAAATTTTTAATCTGATAACAATTCCCTATTACTTCTTGTAAGGGATAAGTGCCTTAATGTTTGCGAGATTGGACTCATCAGCAACAGCCGCACCACGGAGAATTCTCTTTCTCTTGTGAGCCTTCTGAGTAAGTCTGTGTCTTTTGTTGGTGTGCTGGAACTTAACCTTTCCGCTACCTGTTACCTTAAAACGTTTTTTAGCACCGCTGTGAGTTTTAATTTTTGGCATTTTAAATACCCTCCTTATATTTCAAAACTATGTGAACCACCCATTGTCCGAAACCAATGAGCTTGCGGTTGACCCTCTTTCAAAAAATATTTTGATTATTTTGATGATTTTGAAGTGACAAACATCACTAAAACCCTGCCCTCCATTTTAGGAAGTTTTTCGGTATTGCCATATTCGCTTACTGCCTCTTTAAACTTAAGCAAGAGTTCTTCGCCAAGCTGAGGGTGAGCAATAGCACGCTTTTTAAAACGAACGGTTACCTTTACTTTATCTCCGTTTTTAAGAAACTTGATTGCCTGATTAACCTTAATCTGAAAATCATGGTCTTCAATTCCCGAGAACATTTTAACTTCCTTAATGTCGATAACCTTTTGATTTTTCTTAGCTTCTTTTTCACGCTTTTGCTGTTCAAAACAATACTTGCTGTAGTTCATGATTTTGCACACAGGCGGTTTAGCGTCTGGAGCGATTTTAACCAAATCCATATCCTCTTGGTAAGCAAGCTCCTGTGCCTGTTTTGCGGACATAACACCAAGCTGAACACCGTCCGAACCAATAACACGGACTTCCTTATCTCTGATTTCTTCATTAATCTGATGAGCAGACTTTACATTTGCGATGATGAAACACCTCCAAAAACAATTTTAGCGGATACAGAACAAAAACATTCCGCACCCGCAACCATAATATACAACAGATAATATATAACATGATTTTAATACCTTTTCGCATATTTTAAAATAGCTTAAGGTGAGAACGGAACGGTTCTGCTTTCACTAAATTATAGTATACACCATTTTTTCCAAAAAGTCAAGTGTTTTTCAAAAAAAACAAAATTTTCAGCGTTTTGCACAATTAAATTAATAATTAACAATCAACAATCAATAATTACTACAATAAAGAACGCTCGATTTCTCAAACGTTCTTTAAATCCAACATATCAAAAGTTTTTTATCCTACTTCAAATCAATAGTTTGGTCAATAAATACCTTATCTCCAATCCACTCAGTAACAGTTATCTGAACGGGGTCATTTGTATTTTCAACTATATAACCAACCTTAATGTTATATGAATTGTTTGGTTGAATGTCATTAAGTTGCTGTTGCGTGTCAACATCATTACAACCTATTACCGTATTGCTACATTCCACACCATTTTGGAAAGCCTTATCGGTAAAAGTAGTTGAGAAATTAGCCGATTTATCCGAATTGTTGGTAAATTTATATTCCACAACAAGAACATCTTTATCCTCATAATCCTTGCTCCAAGAGTTTCCAACAATTTCAACTTGATATTTTTCATCACTATTTTTCTTGCCATCATTTTCATCGGAAGTATTTTCAACAGTATCTTCAATCTTAGGGTTTGCATTGTCGCTTATATCAATTGTCTTTTTAAGATATGCATCATCTTTTATAATATCACTAACTTCAATTTGAATTGGCGACTGCATATCCTGCAATTTATACCCTACTTTTACAGCTAACGGAACACCCGGTTGAACATCACTCATTGTCTTGTCATCTTTAAGTTCATCGCAACCAATAACTCCGCTGTCACATTCTATGCCATTCTGAAAAGCCTTATCAACGCAAGCAAACATAAAAGATTGTGCCTTATCGGTATTGTTAGTAAAGTTATATTCAACAATCAATACGTCCTTATCCTCATAATCTTTAGAAAAAGAAACAGAATTTATCTCCACGGTGTAATCCAATTGCTTTTCGGGTTTGCTATCCTCTTTGCTTTCCTCTGCCTTACTTTCTTCCGCTTTACTCTCATCTGCCTTGCTTTTTTCCGCTTTACTTTCTTCCGCCTTGCTTTCCTCTGCTTTACTTTCGGTTTTTCCTTCGTTACTTGCAGAAACTTGAGAAACAGGTTCGTTTGTATCAGTGCTTGTGCAGGAGGCAAAAGATGCTGTAATCATAGCAAATGCAAAAATTCCTGCAATAGTTTTTCTTGAAACTTTCATAGTATCAAATTCCTTTCCAATAATATTATTGTTACGTTTGTTCGTTTTCGTTTGGGCTGTCTTTAAGTTTCATTCTCAAAGATATAATAAGCAATATTCCAAAAATTAAAGCTATAACTCCCCAAACTTTTAAGTCTTTGTAGTAACTGCTGTTGACCAAACCAATAATTCCGCTTAATATGTAAAGCACAATTGAGGTTATTGTTCCACCTTTGGTTTTTCTTGCTGCAATTGTGACAATTCCCGCAGCAAGCACAAAAAAGCCAACAATACTTCCCGACATACCATCAGAAGTTTTCGCATCTGACAGAGCTTCTCCAAAAGTTGCCGCACAGGATTGAAATCCTATAACTAAAGACATAAGAATTGAAAATATTCCTATAATCAATCTCATTGTCAAAGCCCCCGATGTGTACACAACCTTTGGTTTTTCTGATTTTGCCATTACAAATCTCCTCCTTATAAGTTTTAACAAAACAGTCTTTTATTCCCTCTGTTTTTTGTATTATATCACAGATTTATTGATATACTGTTTCTAAAAAAAAAAAAAAAACGTTAATTATATGTTAAATAATTATTAATTAGACACAAAAAAAACAGAACGCTTGATTTCTCAAGCGTTCTGTTAATTAAACCTCTATATAATCGCAAAGTTTAAACGAATAAAGCACACAATGTTTTACTGGTTTGTCAAGAATTTTTGCAAAAGCCGACTTGTAGATTTTAACCTGCAAAGCATACATATCCGCCAGTTGTTGCATACTGTTTACCCCGTCCGTTTTATAGTCCACAATAACATAACCGTCCTCCTGCTCAAAAATACAGTCGGCAATACCCTGTAAGTAACTTTCTTCTGAAAATATTTCTTTTGGCAGGTCAATATCCCTTAAATCCATATCCTTAACCTTAACCAAAAATTTCTTTTCTCTTATAAGCTGATTACTATCAAGCATTTTGGCATAAAGGCTGTTTTTTTCGGGTTCGAAAAATTCGGCAAGCTTTCGCAGGTTCGCTCCACTACCTATAACCTCTGCTTCCTCGGCAGTAAAATAACCCAG
The DNA here is from genome assembly GCA_947631445.1 of uncultured Clostridia bacterium. Taxonomy (GTDB): domain Bacteria; phylum Bacillota; class Clostridia; order Oscillospirales; family Ruminococcaceae; genus CANRLN01. Next base: position 1,739 of record CANRLN010000026.1, on the reverse strand, counting down.
TTGCTCCAGCCTTGCAATTTCCCTTGCCGTGTCGGCTTGTGCATTCTTAAAATCGGCATACTGCATAAAATTGTGCATAAGCGTTCCGACTTGTGCAGGGTTAAAAATTTTATTTGCCGTAAACTGTGGTAGTGAAACCACATTGTCGTTTAATTCGGCTGTTTTTATACGGTAATAATTATCGTCTTTAACCGCCTGAGAATACATATGTATAAACTCGGTTACCGACATCTTAGCAACCGCTTTTGTTCCACCGACCCCGTCAAAACTTTCAGCAAGTTTTAAAGCCTGCTCATTAATTTTTTGGGTTTCATCTAAATTATCCAAATCTTGACTTTTGCTTTCTTGTTGTTCCGTTTCCTGCTCTGCTGTTAAAGCATGGGCGGAGAAAAGTTCTTTTGAGTCAACCACTTCAAAATCCCCAATGCTATCATCTTCCGCCTGAATATAAATTCCCTTTTTCTGCTCATAATCTCTTATTGCTTGCATATCTCTGTGCTGACAAAGTGCATATATAAGCCACTGCCCCATGCTTTCCGCACTTTTTATTCGGGACGGACTTGCAAAATCAACCAGCGAAACATTACAAGCATTAATATCAAGTGTAATAAACAATCTTTCTTTTGCACGAGTAAGGGCAACATATAGCAATCGCATTTCTTCAGATTTTTGTCTTTTTATCCTATGCCATTTAAGGGCAGAATGTTCAATGGTGTTTACTGTTGAAAGGCTGTCATTTTCTTTATAGCAAAGCCCCGCCCCCATTTCACTGTCAAAAATATTGTTGGACTTGTCAAGTCCCTTGTTGTTAAAGACCACATCTGCTCCGCAAATAAATACAAACGGATATTCAAGACCCTTGGAGGCATGAATTGTTTTAATCTGCACCCTGTCATCGCAAACACTTTGCACAAAGGCATTCGTCATATCTTTTCCATTGGTCGTGTTCTTTGCTCTTATTTCTGCACGCTTTAAATATTCAATAAAGCCATAAAGACTGCACCCCGCAAAATCTTCGTATTCCATTGCAATGGTCGGAAATTTTCTTAAATTCGCCTGCCTTTGCAAACAGTCGGGAAAAGCCCTGCATTTTGCATACAAATCAGTTTGTGCATAAATTTCTTCAATAAGCATGGATACGCTCATATAACAACCACACATTCTAAGTTCTGAAATAATTTTGTAAACTTCAGCTACTCGCTTGCAAAGTGATATATCCAAATTGTCTATATTATCCAAATTTTCAAAGATATACATCAGTTTAAAATAAAGATTGTTTCGCTGTTGCTTTTTTATCCTTTCGGCTTTTTTATCCTGCTCACTGTTGTTTTCTATATTTTCTGTTTGCTCGTCCTCCTGCGGTTCTGGAAGTTCAAAAAGCTTTATCCTTGCTATATCCTCCATTGAAAACATAAAACATTCACTCAAAAGCAGTGAGGTAAGCGAAAGTTCGTCCATTGGATTGTTTATAGTTTTAAGTGCCGAAACAATGGTTATAATTTCTGGGGATTTAAGATAGCTATTTTCTTCACTTGCTTCTGCCGAAACGCCAACATATTCAAAAGCCTTGGAAACCGCCGTTCTTTGAATATTATTTCTTACAAGAACACAAACATCACTTTCCCTTATTTCCCTTGGAACACCATTTTCCCAAACCTGTGTACCGCTTGTTAGCAGGTCTTTAATTCTTAGTGCTACTGCCATTTCCTGCGTTCCAAAGCCGTGAAATGGCAGTAGCA